>JADFWP010000009.1 GCA_015234115.1 Magnetococcales bacterium | reverse complement strand
CCAGGCCCGACTGGCCGGGGCGGACCTGAACACGCTGAAACTCTGGAGCAAACGGTTGGTGGTGGCCAATCGGTTGGAGCAGGTTTTTCAGAACGATGCCTGAGTGATGGGAGCGTAGACGGGTGATCCGCAGGGGATGGTGGGGGCGGTTCAGGATTTGCAGGGATGGTTTGCCAGGCATCCGGCTGGCCCACCGGTCAAGCAGTTGTTTCTGGATCTGTTGTGGGCAGGGTTGACTCGCCTGAAGGTGGATCCTCTGCCGGAGATTCCCGACGAGCTTAAGGAGGATATGGTCATGTTGGCAGCGCGTATGGAACAATGGGCCATCGAATATGAGCGAAAGGGACGGCTGGAAGGCAGGCTGGAAGGCAAGCTGGAAGGCAGGCTGGAAGGCAGGCTGGAAGGCAAGCTGGAAGGCAGGCTGGAAGGGGTCATCGAGGTTCTGCTTGATCTGATCGAAGCGCGTTTCGGTGTTGTGCCCGATTGGGTCCAGGCCCGACTGGCCGGGGCAGACCTGAACACGCTGAAACTCTGGAGCAAACGGCTGGTGGTGGCCAATCGGTTGGAGCAGGTTTTTCAGAACGATGCATGAATCTCCTGTCATGGAGATGTGTCATTAACAAGGAGAGGTTTACATGGCGGTGAGATGCGGTATCGTGGGACTGCCCAATGTCGGCAAGTCCACCATCTTCAATGCGTTGACTGCGGCAGGCGCGGAGATGGCCAATTATCCTTTTTGTACCATCGAACCCAATCAGGGGACCGTGGCGGTGAACGATCCGCGTCTGGATGCCTTGAGCGTTCTGGTGCGTCCCAAACGTCAGCTTCCGGCGGTGATGGAGTTTCTGGATATCGCCGGTCTGGTGCGCGGCGCGAGCAAGGGGGAGGGGCTGGGCAACCAGTTTCTCGGTCACATCCGTCAGGTGGAGGCTGTGGCCCATGTGGTGCGCTGTTTCATCGACGATGACATCACCCATGTCCACGATCAGGTGGATCCGGCACGGGATATCGATATCATCGAAACCGAACTGATGCTGGCGGATCTGGCCTCACTGGAGAAGCGACACAAGTCCCTGGTGCAAAAGGCCCGCTTTGGCGACAAGGATTCCAAGGCCCTGGTGACGCTGTATGAAGCTCTCATGGAGGGATTGAACAACGGCATTCCGGCACGGCGTCAGAAATTCACCGCCGAGGATCGGTTGCTGATCCGGGATCTGTTTCTGCTGACCGCCAAGCCGGTGTTGTATGTCTGCAATGTCAGTGAGGCCGAGGTCGCCAAGGCCCAGCAACCCGGCGAACATCCGCTGGTGGATGCGGTGCGGGCCATTGCCGAGGCCGAAGGGGCCGGAGTGGTGGCGATCTGCGGGACCATCGAAGCGGAAATCGCGGAACTCAACCACGAGGAGCGGCGCGCCTTTCTGGCCGATCTGGGGCTGGTGGAGTCCGGGTTGGATCGGCTGGTTCGTTCCGCTTATCATCTGTTGGGCCTGATGACCTACTTTACCGCCGGACCGCAAGAGGTGCGGGCCTGGACCATTCCCCAAGGCTCGACCGCCTATGACGCCGCCGGGGCGATCCACAGCGATTTCCAGCGCGGTTTCATCCGCGCCGAGGTGATCGGTTACGGGGATTATATTGCCTCGGGGGGGGAATCCGGGGCCAAGGAGAAGGGGTTGATGCGGGTCGAGGGCCGGGAGTATCCGGTGGTCGATGGCGATGTGATGCACTTCCGGTTCAATGTTTAGGCATTGATGGTGTACACAAAACCATAAGCCTGCTTGCAGGCTGGTCGGCGCATGCCGTGGCACTCCCGTCCGGGAGGTTCACGGTTGGGGAGGGAGGGGGTTCTCCCTCCAGTCATGCAGGTTCAATGGCTTTTGTCGCCACCGATCAGGGCTTCGGAGAGGCTCAGGGTGTGAATCCGCAAGGTGACGTAGGATTTCGGGAACTCGACCACGGCGAACTCCACCTCATCCCAGAAGAGTTTCCATGGGAGTTTCTCCAGGGTGACCAGGTATTTCAGCACGTCGGGAAAGGCGCCGGAAAAACGCAACACCAGCGCATGTTGATAGACCGTGCCGCCCGCCTCCTCTCCGGCCATCAGATTCAAAGGGGGCGGGACTTCCAGGGAGAGCAGGGTCAAACCGCTGTCGGCGGAGAGGAGATTCTGTAAAGCCGGGATCATCTCCGTGGGCGAAACCATGCCGAGCATCCCTTCGCCCAACTGTTTGTCCAGGGTGGCGATCTCCTGCTCCAGAACCTGGATCCGCTCCTTGGCCATCTGGTCGGGATCCTTGTCCTTGCGCGCCAGGATCTCCTGTTCCAGGGTCATCATGTCGCGCAGACCGGTTTCGATCTGGGTGCGTTGTTTGCGCAGGGCGCTCTGCTCCTTGCGAAACGGGTCGAGCACCAGTTGCGACCAGGCCGCACCAACCACCACCACCAGCATCACCATCATCTGGATCCGTTCCCGACGCGCCAGACGTTCCAGTTTTCCCAACAGGGTTTCCCACTGTTTGATCAACTCTGCCCGGTGGTTCTTCATGGTTTGGCGGCCTTGTTGTCCTTCGGTGGATTCATCTGCAAGGGATCTCCCGCCTTTTGCATCTCCTTGCGGGACTCCCGGATCGCCTTGTTGGCCTTTTGCACGACAGCAGGCTCTTTCTCCTCCTCTTTTTTCTCCCAGAAGCGTTCCAGGCTGCGCTCCGGATCGCTTTTGAGCTGAAAATGCAACAGCTCGGAGTGATCCTTCTGATCCTTCTGGTCTTTTTGATCCTTGACCGACTGCATGCGCAAATGACCGAACGTCTTGCCTGCGAACAGCGGACGTTGGGTGATGGCCTGAATCAGTCCTGCGATCCGATCGGCTCCGGCGGGATTGGCCGAGCCTTCGATCAGCAGATGCTGTCCTGCGTCGAAGACCCCGATACCGGTCAACCAGACCCCTTCGGTGCGGGCGATGGCCAGTTCGCGAAAAATCTGGGCAAATCCCGAGGTTTTGTTGATCTTGCCTTCATCGAGCAGTGCCATCATACTGCTTTTGCGGCTTTTTTCCCGTTCCAGGCTGGCGATGTTCTGGCTGAGTGCCTGGGTGGCCGCGCGGGCCGGATAGCGGGTGCCGAGTTCCTCCACGCGCGCGGTGGCCGCATCCTTGTTGGTGCGCAGACGCTGGAGCTGGCTGCGTTCCGAGGAGAGCTGCCAGTTGAGCACACCGGCAGAGCACAAGAGCAGTCCCAGCAGACCGAGGGCGATCTGCACCATGGTGCGTGGCGCCAGGGGATCGAACCGGGGGCGGTAGATGTCGTGATAGAAATTGACCTGTTGGGGGATCATGGCGTATCGACACTCGCGCGCATGGCGGCTCCGATGGCCGGGAGGGCACGGGCCAGGTTCTCTTCGGGAATCCCGTCGGGCAGTTCCAGGAGTTCGTCGGGATTCAGATAGTTGATCCGCATGCCGAGCCGTTCGGCCAGGGCCTGGCGAAAACCGATCAGCGGCGTGGGCAGCGGCATCACCTGCAGGCTGCTCACCTGGGTCAGGCCGAAGTGGCTTTCGTAATAATCCATGGTGCGTTGCGCCTCCAGGGCGATCCGATCCATGAAAGGGGCCTCCGTCACCCCGGATCCATCGGCGGACAGGGACTCTTTCAGCAGATCGATACCGCCTTCGATGCGTCGGGCCAGATAGAACTCTCCGGCCCGGATCATCAACACCAGACCGCTTTTGGCTTCGAGATGGAGCAGGGCCATGCCATCCCTGGCCTGCTCCAGGTGGCGGGTCAGATTGAGCAGCGCCAATTCCGGGATGTCGAGCGCGGTCAGGTTCACCCCGGCCTCCAGAAAGAGCTGCACATGGCGGCGCACTTCGCCATCCTTGGCGGCGGCCACATAGATGCGAGCGGATTCCGCGCCCGGTTTGTTGCCCGGCATGTCGAACACCTCCAATACCGCCTGGATAACGGGAAAGGATATCTGATCCTTGATGCGCCATTTCATGGCAGCGGCCCACTCCTCTCTGGGCAGATCCGGCGCTTCGGCGGGAAAGAGTTGATAGGCATTCCGGTCGAGGAGGCCGACAAACCGGGCCTTTTCCAGCTTGTGTGCCCGGACCAGTTCCTGGGCCACCCGTCCTGGTTTCTGTCCTTTGGGAACGGTCTGGAACACGCACCGGTTCAACCTCGGGCGCGTGTCGCTGCCGGGCACGAGATGGATCAGACCCACCTCATTGTTG
Organism: Magnetococcales bacterium; assembly: GCA_015234115.1. Classification (GTDB taxonomy): domain Bacteria; phylum Pseudomonadota; class Magnetococcia; order Magnetococcales; family Magnetaquicoccaceae; genus Magnetaquiglobus. The sequence goes on along the minus strand of JADFWP010000009.1, from coordinate 68,575 downwards.
CTGGCAAAGAGGGCGGCCATGCCTGCCACCTTTGGTTTGGTCAGCAGCTTGCGCAGGCGCTCCAGCGAGAAGTCCGGCATGGCGGCGGGTGGCGCGCTTCCGTCATCTGTTTTTCGGGTCAGGCGGGCACGCAGTCCCTCCCAGGAGAGATCCGCCGGTTGGGAGAGCCTCTCCAGCCACGCCGGGCGGGAGAGGGAGCGGGTCCAGTCGATTTTTTTCATCACGGTACGGTCACGGCAATGGTCGTGGAGCCACTAAAACCGGTACAAACGATACTGCCCGTATCGGCGGACGACTTGCCATCCGAGGTCACGCCACCCCCGCCGCTGATCGAGATCGTGAAGGTGGCGTCTCCGTTCAGATCGGTTCGTTGGGAGGCGGCGGCCAGCGTCATGGTCAGGGTTCCCGACGTGTTGCTGGTGGCCATGGTCGAACAGGTCACATCGACAAAGGGGATCGGGACCAGTCCCGCATCGACGAAATTGATCGTGAACTGTTGATTGTTGCCTTCCCCCATCGTGTTCGGCGCCGAGGTGAGGGTTGCCGGAGTGACGGCGGAAAAGCAGAATTTTCCTTTGTTGATCCAGGTGATGCCACTTTCCTGGACATCGTTGCTTTCGTTGGCCGCCGCCACGATCATCACCTGTCCGGAGCGGTTGGGGAAGCGGGTATCCGCATTGGAGTAGACATCTCCGGAGTAGCCCAGACAGCCCAGTTGCAGGGTGTCGGGAATGGCCGGATAGGTGACGCGGATCGGAGCCACCCCGCCGGTGGTGGTGGCGACCCCGGTGGTCAACTGGCTCGGATCGCATCCCTGCTGACCCGAGAAGCCATGGATCGCGCCACCCCGCAAGGATGCGCCGACATAGTAGGTCAGGCCGCTTACCGTATCTGCATATGCGTTATTGGTGGTCAGTTGCGTGTTTGACGCGATCGACTGGACGAAGCGGCGGCGGTTGCTGGCCTCGACCCCTTTTTCGATCATCACCATGTCCCCGGCCTGGAGGGTGCGTTGGATTCCGGCCAGCGTGATCCCGTCGGTGGTGAAGGTGGCGTTGGCATCCACGAGCGCGTTGGAATTGCTGGTGATGACCCCATCCGTGGAGCTGGCCAGGATGCTGTCGCTTAAATTCAGCGAGACGGTGGTGCCGTCCGGCACGGCATTGCCATAGCGGTCGGTCACCAGCACCGATCCCAAACGACAATAGACTCCGCCGCGTCCGAAATCCTTGAGATTGACCACTCCTTCCTTGTACGCCTCGGTCAGGGTGATGGCATGGGCCGGGCCGGAGGCAATGGCGATCAGCGGAGAGACTGCGCTGGCCAGGATGGTGGTGCCATCCACATCCAGGGCATCGACCTGGAATTCGACGATGCCGGGACGGGTGCCCGAGGTCAGGGTGACGGTGGCCGATCCGCCGGAGCTGCGCACCCGGATTTCGCTGGAGGTGGCGGAGCTGATTTTGGTTTCGATATCGTCCGACGTGGTGGCGGTCGCGGTGCGGCCAATGCCGGCGATGGTTTCGCCGCCGTGGGGACGGCTTTTGAGCGTGACCCGCAGATTGTTGAAAGAGGCGGGATAGCTCAAGGCCGCCTCGTTGAGGGGATCCCCAACATCGTCGCGCACCTGGATGGAGATGCCGACATTTTCCGTTTTGCCCACCCCGCGCACGAAGATCTGCTGTCCTCCGGAAGACATCTGGAGCGAGTTGGGTTTGCCACCGGTGGAGGAGACCACCCCCATGGTGACATTGGCTGCGAGGAAATCATACTCGGAGATGCTCAGGTGGGCTTCGCCACTGGTCGCGGGGGCGAGCAAGGTGAAGGTGGCCCGTCCGGAGAGGGTGGAGGCCGAGGAGTTGCCTTGCACGCTGCCGGCGTCGGTGTGGAGCGTGACGGTGGTGCCATCCTGGACCGGGTTGCCGTGGACATCGCGCAGCGCGATCGTGACCGTGGCGGTGGAGTGTCCATCGGCGGGCAGGGTGGTGGGATTGACCACCAGCGAAGAGTTGGCCACGGTGGCGGGGCCAGGGGTGAACTGGATGGTTTTCATCACGATCACCCCGCCCATGGTGGCCGAGACCACGGCGCTGGCGGTCTGGCAGCGCGGGGTGAGCATGACGAAGGCCCGGCCATTGGCATCGGTGAGTTTGTCCACCGAGCTGGTGACGGTGGTCGATTCGTTGCACAGATTGCCTTCCGAGCCAAAGGTGCCGGCGGTGGTTTCCAGATGGATCAATCCTCCGGACAAGGGGGCGTTGTCGATGGTGGTGGCGGCCAATTGGATCAGGACACGGGTCGCGCCATCGGCCAGGACCGTATCGGCACCGGCGGTGATGGTCAGGTTGGCGATGCGGGCGGCATCGATCTGGCTTTTGGTCTCCCGCAGATGGGTGAGCACGCTGGCGGTTGTGGCCAGGGTGGTCCCGGAGGGGAGGACGTGGGCCGTGATCAGGGTCTGGATCAGGGAGGTGGCCTGGGCATCGAATGCGGCCACGGTGAGTTGGTCAAGCCGGATGCTCTCTGCGGCCAGCGCGGTGCGGGTGGCGGCGGAGATCAGGATCGTATCGTTGTTGCTGCCGGTATTCAGGGTGGTCAGGAAGCGTTGCAGGTTGACGGCCTTGGACTCCTGATCCACCTCGGCGCTGCTCACCAGGTCATGGACATTGATGGAGAGGCTGCTGGCCGTCGTGGGGGTGACGCTGCCCAGCACCACGCCGCCCACCGAGAAGGTGACGGTCGCGAAGTTTCCGCCGCTGGAGAAATAGTGGAACTTGCCCTCGGCATCGGTTTCGCCTTCCTGGGTGACTCCGTTGAGTTGGGCCGAGTAGTGGAGTCCGACCACGGTCGAGCCGAGGAAGATCCCTTCGTGGGCGGTGGTGGCGACCGTCACCGGGGTGAAGGTGACGGTTTGGGTGAGGTAATCATACTGGCTGGTGGTCAGTTGGGCGGTGCCAGCCGTGGTTGGCGCCACCAGGGTGAAGGTGGCCACTCCGGAGAGGGTGGAACCGCTGGCATTTCCTTGCAGGGTTCCGGCACTGGTCAGCAGGGTGACAGGGGTTTGATCGGCGACCGGATTGTCGTTGGCGTCGTGCAGCGTGACCGTCACCGTGGCGGTCGATTGGCCGTCTGCGGGCAGGGAGAGCGGATTGACCTGGATCGATGAGTGGCCCGACGACGGAGTGCCGGAGAGGAAGCGGACCGAGGTCGAAACGATCATGCCGCCCAGCGAGGCGGTGACCGTGGCGGTGGTGGCCTGGCAGCGCGGGGTGAGAAAGAGATGGGCCACGCCATGGGCATCGGTGGTTTTGTCCACCGAGGGGGTGGTGACGGTGCTCTCCTGGCAGAGATTGGTTTCGCTGCCCAGGGTTCCGGCGGTGGTTTCGAAATGGACCAGACCGCCCACCAGCGGGGTATCGCTGGTGGAGGTGGCCTGAAGCTGGATCAAAATCCGGGTGCGGCCATCGGCCAGCACCGATTGGGCGCCGGGGGTGATGGTCAGTCCTTTGATGCGGGTGGCATCGACCTGGATCTTGATCTCCCGCATTTCGGCTGTGACCGAACTGGCGGAAACCAGCGTGGTGCCCGAGGTCAGGGCATTGGCGCGGATCAGGGTGTTGATCAGGGCGGTGGCCTGGCTGTCGAAATTGGCCACGGGAAGTTCATTCAGGCGCGCGGTTTCGCTGCCCAGGGCCGTGCGGGTGGCGGCAGAGAAGGTGAGGGTGGAGCCATTGGCGGTGGCGATGGTGCGCAAGAAGCGTTGCAGGTTGATCGCCTTGGTGCCAGCCTCGACATCCGAGGCGTTGACCAGATCGTGGACGCTGATCCTGTAGCGGTCCGAGGTATCGGTCGGGGTGACCACGCCCAGCACCACGCCGCCCAGCGAGAAGGTGACCGGGCTGATGGTCGTGCCATTGGAGAGGAACTGGAATTTGCCTTCGGCGTCGGTTTCGCCTTCGCGGGTCACGCCGTCGAGGGTGGCCAGGTAGTGGACTCCGACCAGGGTGGATCCCAGAAAGAGGCCGTTGTGGGTGGTGGAGGTGCCGGAATCCAACGGCGTGGTCAGGGTGAGGGTGGTGGTGATGTCGGCGAATTCCCGCAGGCTCAGATGGGCGGTGCCGGTGGTGGTGCCCGCAGTCAGGGTGAAGGTGGCCACGCCCGCAACCGTGGCCTGGGTCGATTCGGTCACACTGCCCAGATCGGTCAGCAGCGTGACCGGGGTATCATTCGCCACCGGGTTGTTGTGCGTATCGCGCAGCGTGACGGTCACTGTGGCGTGCGTCTGGCCATCGGCGGGCAGGGTGGCGGGATGGACCGCGATGGTCGAATGGGCCGCCGAGGTGGTATTGGGCACGAAGCGTACCAGGGTGCTGGTGATCTTGCCGCCCAGCGCGGCGGTGATCGTGGCGGTGGCGGCCTGACAGCGCGGCGTCAGCATCACCACGGCGGCGCCAGAGGTATCGGTGAAGCGGTTGACCGTCGGGGTTGTGGGGGTGCCACTGGCGCACAGATTGGCTTCGTTGCCGAAGGAGCCTGCCGTGGTGGCGAGTTGCAGCCATCCGCCGGGCAGGGGCTGGTTGCCCAGGGTTTTGGCCGTGACCCGGATCGCCACCTGGCTGGTGCCATCGGCCAATACCGACGCGGCCCCGGACGAAATTTCGAAGCTGCCGATGCGCGCGGCATCGATCTGGACTTTGGCATTCTGCAACAGGGTGCTGACCGCGCCGGCACCCACCAGGGTGGTGTCGGAGGGCAGGGCCTGGGCCTGGATCAGCGTGGTGATCAGGCTCGTGGCCTGACTGTCGAAGCCGCTGACCGGCTGGGCGCTCAGATCGAGGGTGGACGAGGCCAGGGCGGTGCGCACCGCAGCCGGGACGCGCAGCAGGGAGTCGTTGACCAGGGTGCCGATGGTGCTCAAAAAGCGTTGAATGTTGATCGCCTTGCTTTCGGCGGCCAGATCGGTCGGACTGACCAGATCGTGAATGGTGATCCGGTAATTGTTGAGGGTTTCGATCGGGGTCATGGTGCCCAGCACCACGCCACCCACCGAGAAGGTCACGGGACTGATGAGATTGCCGGTGGAGAGAAACTGGAATTTGCCTTCGGCATCGGTTTCGCCTTCGCGGATCACGCCGTTGAGTTCGGTGCGGTAGTGGATTCCTTGCAGGGTGTAGCCCTGGAAGAGTCCGGTGTAGGGGGTGGGCTGGGAGGTGTCGCCGGAGGAGAGAAATTCCACCGTGCGCGTCACCACCTTGCCGCCCAGCGAGGCGGTGATCGTGGCCGTGGCCGCCAGACACTGGGGGGTCAGAAAGAGGTAGGCCACTCCGCGGCCATTGGTGGTTTTGTCCACCGAGCTGGTCGGAATGGTGGTCTCGGCGCAGAGGTCATTTTCATGGCCCAGGGTTCCGGCGGTGGTTTCGAAGTGGACCAGTCCCCCGGCCAGATCGGCGCCGCTGGCGGTGGTGGCATGGAGTTGCACCAGAATCCGGGTGCGACCATTGGCCAGCACCGATTCGGCTCCGGTGGTGAGGGTCAATGCGTTCACCCGCAGGGCATCGATCTGGGTTTTGACGGTGCGCAACTCTTCGACCACCGCGTCGGCAGCGAGCAGGGTGGTGCCGGAGGCGAGCGCCTGGGCGCGGATCAGGGTGGTGATCAGGGCAGCGGCGCGGGCGTCGAAACGCTCCACGGCCAGTTCCGCGAGGCGGACACTCTCCCCGGTCAGGGCGGTATGCATGGCGGTGGTGATCGTCAGCACCGGGTTGTCGGTCGCACCGGTCAGGGTGCGCCAGAGCTGTTTGAGGCTGCGGGTGGCGCGGGTCTGCGTTGCCGGGGAGAGGGTGCGCAGAAAACGTTGCAGGTTGATCGCCTTGACCCCTGCATCCACGTCCGAGGCATTGACCAGATCGTGAATGGTGATCGGATAACGGTCCGTGGTGTCGGTCGGCGTGACCACGCCCAGCACCACGCCGCCGATGGAGAAGGTGATCGGGGCGATGACGCTGCCATTGGAGAGGAACTGGAATTTTCCTTCGTCGTCGGTCTCTCCTTCGAGGAGGGTGCCGTCGAGTTCGGAGCGATAGCGCAATCCGACGAGGGTGGCGCCATAGAAGATTCCGTCATGGCTGGAGGTGTTGACAACGGGAATCGGGGTGGTCAGGGTCAGGGTGGTGGAGAGCGCGGGATATTCCCGCAGGGTCAGGTGGGCGGTGCCGGTGGTGGTGCCTGCGGTCAGGGTGAAGGTGGCTGCGCCGGCGGAGGTGTAATGGGGGGTTGTCTCCACCTGCCCCAGATCGGTCAGCAGGGTCACGGCGGTGCCGTCGGCGACCGGATTGTCGTTGGCATCGCGCAGCGTGACGGTCACGGTGGCGGTCGATTGCCCGTCTGCGGGGAGGGTGGCGGGCATGACTGCGAGGGTGGATGCGCTCTGGGCCGTACCACCCGGCAGGATTGCCACCTGGGTCGAAACGATCCGTCCGCCCAGAGCGGCGGAGACCGTGGCCGTGCCGGATTGGCAGCGGGGGGTGAGCATGATCGAGGCCACACCGTTGGCATTGGTCAACTGGTCTTCGGTGGTGGAGAGCCGTTTGGTGGTGGCGCAGGGGGTGATTTCCGCATCGAAGGTGCCGAGCGTGGTGGTGAAATGGACCAGTCCGCCGGGCAGGGGCAGATTGGCGGCAGTGGTGGCACGGAGCTGGATCACCACCCGGGTGGCTCCGTCGGCAGGCACGGAGAGGACGCTGGGGGTCAGCACCAGGGAATCGACGCGGGCGGCGTCGATGAGGATTTTGGCATCCTGCAACGCGGTGAGCACACTGCTGGCGGCCACCAGGCGCGTTCCCGAGGGGAGGGCATGGGCGCGGATCAGGGTCTGGATCAGGGCCGTGGCTTGGTTTTCGAACTCATCCACCGGCAGCATGCCGAGTTGCAGCGTCTCTCCGGCCAGGGTGGTGCGTTCGGCGGCGGTGATGCGGATCAGGTTGGTGTTGGTCGCGGTGTTGATGGCACTTAAGAACCGTTGCAGGTTGATCGCCTTGGTTTCGGCATCGGCATCCGACGGGTTGACCAGATCGTGGACGCTGATCGGATAGATTCCGGTGGTATCGGTCGGGGTCACGGTGCCCAGCACCACGCCGCCGATGGAGAAGGTCACCGGGCTGATGCCGTGTTCGCCGGAGAGAAACCGGAACTTCCCTTCGGCATCGGTCAACCCCTCGCGGGTGGTGCCGTCGAGGGTGGCGCGGTAGTGGACGCCGATCAGGGTGAAGCCCCGGAAAGTTCCTTCATGGGTGGTGGTTGTGGTGGTTGATGGCGTGGGATCGATGGTCAGGGTGGCGGTCAGGCCGGGATACTCCTCCACGCTCAGGTGGGCGGTGCCGTCGGTCGCGGGGGCGGTGAGGGTGAAGTTGGCCCGTCCGGAAGAGGTCAGTTGCGCGGCGCTGTCCAGGGTGCCCAGATCGGTCAACAGGGTCACCGGAGTGCGGTCGGCCACCGGGTTGTTGTGGGCGTCGCGCAGCGTGACCGTGACTGTGGCGGTGGTTTCGCCGTCGGCGGGCAGGGTGACGGGCGTCACCGCGATGGTGGAGTTGGCGACATCGACCGGACCCGGCAGGAAGCGGATATTGGTCGAGGCGATTTTGCCGCCGAGCGCGGCGGTCACCGTGGCGGTGGCTGCCTGGCAGCGCGGCGTGAGGATGACCGTGGCCGTACCGTTGGCATCGGTGAATTTGTCCACGGTTGCGGTGACGTGGGTGGTGGTGGCGCAGAGGTTGGTTTCGTTGCCCAGGGTGCCTGCCGTGGTGGTGAAATGGATCCATCCGCCGGGCAGGGGCTGCTCCCCCAGGGTGCGGGCGGTCACCTGCACCGTGACCCGGCTGGAACCGTCGGCCAGGAGCGATGTCGCGCCAGAGGTGATCGTGAAGGTGCCGATTCGCGTGGCATCGATTTCGATTTTGGCCTCTTCCAGGAGGGCGGTCACGGCACTGGCTGCGACAAGCGTGGTGCCGGAGGGCAGGGCACCCGCGCGGATCAGGGTGTTGATCAGGGTGGTGGCCCGGCTGTCGAAGCTGCTGACCGGTTGCGTGGCCAGATTGAGATTTTCGTTCGTCAGGGCGGTGCGTTCGGCGGCGGTGATCTGGAGCAGCGTGTTGCTGGTCCCGGTGCTGATCGACTTCAGGAAGCGTTGCAGGTTGATCGCCTTGGTTTCGGCATTCAGGTCGGTAGGTGCGATCAGGTCATGGATGGTGATGCGGTTGTTGTTGACGCTTTCGCTGGGGGTCATCGTGCCCAGCGTCACGCCACCAATGGAAAAGGTGACCGGACTGATGGCCGTGCCATCGGCGAGAAACTGGAATTTGCCTTCGGCATCGGTTTCGCCCTCGCGCACTACGCCATTGAGTTCGGTCCGGTAGTGGAGGCCGACCAGGGTGTAGCCCTGGAACAGGCCGGTATAGGTGCTGGTCTGGACGGATGGCGCGGCGGTGAAAGGAACGGTGATCTGGACGATCCTGCCGCCGAGGGTGGCGGTGATCTGGGCCGAGGCGCTTTGACAGCGCGGAGTGAGAAAGAGATAGACCAGACCGCTGGCATCGGTGGTCTTGTCCACGCTGTTGGTCACCGGGGTGGCGGTCTGGCACAGATCGGTTTCGTTGCCAAAGGTGCCGACCGTGGTTTCCAGATGGACCAGACCGCCTGCCAGGGGCGAGCCATCCGTTTGGGAAGCCAGAATGCGCAACAGTACCCGGCTTCTGCCATCGGCGACCGGGTTCGCGCCGGACTGGTTGGTGAGTTGCAGATCGCCGATGCGCGCGGCATCGATCTGGGTTTTGGTCTCCTGCATGTGGGCGGTCACGGCACTGGGGGTTGCCAGGGTGCTGCCCGAGGGGAGGACGCTGGCGCTGATCAGGGTGTTGACCAGGCCGGTGGCGGTGGTGTCGAATTCGGTGACGGCCACGTCGGCAAGTTTGACGTTCTGGCCGGCCAGGGCCGCGCGGGTCGTGGCGTCGATCCGGATCACATCGCTGCTGCCCGAGGTGTTGACGGAACTCAAGAAGCGTTGCAGATTGATCGCCTTGTTGCCCACATCCGGATCGGCGGCGCTCACCAGATCGTGGACGCTCATGGTGTAGGAATCCGTTGTCGAGGTCGGGGTCACCGCACCCAGCTCCACCCCTCCGACGGAGAAGGTGACGGGGGCGATGGTGCCGTTTCTGGCCAGATACTGGAACCGGCCCTGGTCATCGGTTTCCCCTTCGCGGATCATGCCGTTGAGTTCGGTCTTGTAGTGGACTCCGACCACGGTGGATCCCTGGAACACGCCGTAATAGGTGGTGGTGGTCGTGGTGGAAGTCGAGGTGGAAGTCGAGGTTGAACTGGAACTTTTTTGTCCTCCCGATCCGCTGCCGCCACCACCGCAGGCGGTAAGCAGCACCCCGAGCAGACAGACACCGATCATGCGCAGTCCAGATTTCATCACAAAGCACCTCGAATCCCAATTGCCAGGAAGAACGACCATGTTGGGAAAATGCAAGAATCGAGCCGGTCAATTGTTTGACCAGGGTGGGTTTTCATGCGCCCGGATGCATTTTACGGGTGGCATTGAGGCGGGTTTGATGTCATAGTGACCCGTTGTCACGTATCATTCCTTTCTTTGCGAAGAGAACCGGATCACCATGGCCAATGTCATTATTCTGGGAGCCCAGTGGGGCGATGAGGGCAAGGGAAAAATCGTTGATCTGCTCACCGAACAGGCGGACGCTGTGGTACGCTTTCAGGGCGGACACAATGCCGGGCATACCCTGGTGGTGGACGGCAAGAAATACGTCCTGCACCTGATTCCCTCCGGGATCGTGCGCGGCAAGATCTGTCTGATCGGCAACGGTGTGGTGCTCGATCCGGCGGCGCTTTTGCAAGAGATGGAAGAACTGGCCCGACTCGGCCTGACCATCACCGGAGCGGGTTTCAAGATTTCGGCCCTGACCCAACTGATCATGCCCTATCACCGGGAACTGGATCTCGCCCGTGAAAAGCGCAAGGGCAAGGGGAAAATCGGCACCACGGGACGCGGCATCGGTCCCACCTACGAAGACAAGGTGGCCCGCCGGGGCATTCGCCTGGGCGATCTTTACAACCGCCAGGTCTTCGAGGCCAAGCTGCAAGAAAATCTCGCCTATCACAATTTCGTGCTGGAAAACTATCACAACGCCGCCACCTTCACCCTGGAGGCGATCCGCGACGACTACCTGCGCATGGCCGATCAACTGGCCCCCTATGTCGATGATGTCAGCATGATCCTGAGCGATGCCATGGATGCGGGGCAGGCGATTCTCTTCGAAGGCGCGCAAGGGACCATGCTCGATGTGGATCATGGCACCTATCCCTATGTCACCTCCTCTTCGACGGTGGCGGGCGGGGCCTGCTCGGGCGCGGGCGTGGGACCGACCCGGATCGATTATGTGCTCGGCGTGGCCAAGGCCTACACCACCCGCGTGGGCAGCGGCCCCTTCCCGACCGAATTGCACGATGCCGTCGGCGAACATCTCTTTACCGTGGGTCACGAACTGGGCGCCAGCACCGGACGGGCGCGGCGCTGCGGCTGGTTCGATGCGGTCGTGGTACGCCATGCGGTGCGCACCAACGGCCTGACCGGTCTGGCGATCACCAAGCTCGACGTGCTCGATACCCTGCCGACTCTGAAAATCTGCGTCGCCTATCAGCGCAATGGCCGTCGCCTGGAGAACATGCCTTCGGATCCTTCGATTCTGGAGATGTGCGAGCCGATCTACGAAGAGATGCCCGGCTGGAGTGAGTCCACCCTGGGAATCTCCCGCCTCGAAGATCTGCCCAAGGCGGCGCGCGATTATATCCAGCGTCTGGAGAGCCTGACCGGCGTTCCGGCGGCGATTCTTTCGACCGGTCCGGATCGGGTGCAGACCATGATCCTCGACAACCCCTTTGACCATCAGCGGCGGGGATGAACCTTTCCCGAAAAACCGTTGCAACAGGGCTTTCGGATTTCAAAAGGTGATCTCTTCCAGACCGGCAGAGATCACCTCTTTTTTGATGCCTGGAACTACTGAAAAACCGCCTGCAACGAGTCCACCTTGGCAAATTTTTTGCCCCAGTTGGTGAGTTGTTCGAGATCCGCCGAGAGGATTCTTTTATGCAAAGTCTCCGGGATCTGGCCAAATTTTTCCTGGAGTAGTTCCAGAAGCATTTCTGTTCTTCCTTCCAGTTTTCCTTTTTCGACTCCTTTTTCCATGCCTTTCTGCATTCCGATCCGTTCCACACTCGTCACATAGCGCATTGTTTTCTCCTCCTCCATAGTGGACATCTCTTTCCAGAACCGGTCATCGGCTTCGGGGGGCAGGTACAGGATCCAGTCGATGAAACGGTAGAGATCGAGAACTCTTTGCCGACTGAAGCTGTGCCGGTACAGGCTGCGGGTCAGATGCATTTTCTGGTCATAACGTTCGTCAGGTCGATTTCTGGTCTGTCTGGCGCGCAGATGGGCCAGGGTGATGATGGCAAAGGGGTTGTCGGACTGCTCCAGATCGGGCAGTTGCTCCAGGTAATCGAGCAACTTGATCGCGTTGAAGCGGTAGATCAACTCGGAGCCGAATTGCTCCTGCCGGTATTCATTGACTCGCCATGCCGGATCATCATCGGTCAAAATCGCCAGCCCGACCACCGGTTTGCGGTGCAGATCATAAGCGCGGGAGTGGCTGGTGTACATCCGTTCCGGAAACTCCGGATTCCGGTCTCCCTGGATTTCGACATGGATCAAGATCCAGAGTTCCTGGCCATCCCTCAGCCACACCTTGACCAACAGATCGACCCGACGATTTTTGGCCCGAGCCTCGCGGGTGATGCGGTTCAACTCCTTGTCCAGGAATACCGGCTTGTGCTGCCAGTCGATTCCGTCATGGGCCACCGGCAGGAAAAAGGCCAGAAAATCCCGAAAATAGCCTCTCAGGATCTCTTTCCAGGGGGAGTCGTATTGATCGGGTTGGGGAGCGTTTGGGGTCATGGTGCCATCGACTCGTTTCAAAAAAAAACCATTCCGCTGCGTGGGGCAGAGAGGGGAAGTCTCCCCCCTCTGCACTCCCCCCTCTGCACTCCCCCCTCCAAAGCGCTCAAATCATCAAATCACCCAATCATCATGGTCCACCCCGCACCGGCCAGACATAGTCGTAGGCGTACGTGTAGTTGCTGCCGACGTAGCCGAGGCTGAGGTACACGTACCACGCGCCGGTGCTGCCTGCGGTGGTAGCCGACCAGTAGTTGTACGACTGGACGCCCGAGAATGGATGACCGGATGGCAGGGCCGGATATCTCTGGCTCAGGTCAACCAGGGATTCCAGTTCTTCAATATTGGGCAGGCGCCAATCAGTGTGGTTCCCGGTGTATCCAGAGCAGTGTTGTGAACCGGCATTCAAACCGGCGATGGTGTCCAGGGCTTGGTTCCAAAGTTGATTGCCCCAACAATTGGCGTTTTTCATCCAGACCAGACCGGTCAGTTCATCGGTTACAGTACCATCGTCGTGTTCCGAGAAACGGGGTGTTGGCCAAGCCACACCTGTTTCGAGGTCGCCATCATCATTGTTGTGATATGGCTGGGTTTGTCCAGTTTTCGGAACGGGCGCATTCCCTTCCTCTGCCCATCCGTTCTGGATCATCAAGCCGATCAGAACCAGAAACACACTCAATGTTCGCGTGCGACCCAAACGGATGAATAGATTTTTCATCATAAGAATCACCATCATGGTTTATGAAAGCGTACCTCTTTTGGGAAACGTTGTTTCCGTCATTCCTGCATAAGCGGGAATCCAGGGTTCCAGACCCTTGAACCTCTCATCTGGATTCACGCTTGTGAAGGTATATACAGAAAAAAAACGAAAAAGACGACCAAGCCCGCTGCGCGGGCAGAGAGGGGAAGTCTTCCCTCTCTGCACTCTTCCCTCCAAAGCGTTCAAAGCATCCAATCACCCAAGCATCATTGTCCACCCCGCACCGGCCAGACATAATGGTAGACGTCCATCTTGTGGTCGTAGTAGACTATGCCGCCTCTGAGGTCCACGTACCACGCGTCGCCGGTGCCGTCGAGTAGTAGCTCAACTGGTGGTAGCCCGACTGGACGCCTGAGAACGGATGACCGGATGGCAATGCCGGGTTGGTTCGACTGCGATCAATCAGACTCGTCAGTTCCTTGCGATTCGGCAGACGCCAATCGGTGCGCTTGCCGGTGTAGCCGGAACAGTGTTGCGAACCGGCATTCAATCCAGCGATTGTGTCTAAGGCATTGCTCCAGGATCGCCTATCCCAACAATTGGCATTCTTCATCCAGACCAGATCAGTCAAATGATCCGTGACCGTACCATTGCCATTATCCGTGAAACGGGGATCTGGCCAATCTTGCCCCTTCTTCAGCGCGCCATCGTCTCCTGCCCGGTAAGAGATTTCTTGTCCGGTTTTGCGCACGGGTGCCGGGTAGCGAGTAATCGTGATGGTCGCCGTGTTGGAGTCTGCCAGACCATCGTTGACCAGAAACGTGAAGCTGTCTGCGCCTGTGGCTCCAGAGCGCGGAGTGTAGGTATAGGCTCCGGTTGCGTTGTTGGTGAGAGTGGCGGTCCCTTTGGTGCCTGTGGTCACCAATCGGTAGGTGAGGGCATTCCCATCGGCATCGCTGGCGATCAACTGACTGTTATTGGTCCTGTTTCGCGCCACATTCAAGCGGCCATCGGAAGCGACCGGAGGAGTATTGGGGGGGATGGTCAGCGTGACCGTGGCGGTGTTGGAATCGGCCTGACCATCGTTGACTTTGAAGGTGAAGGAGTCCGTACCGCTGGCGCCAGAGTTGGGGGTATAGGTGAAGGCGCCTGTGGCCGGGTTGGTGAGTACGATTCTTCCATTGGAGGTGTTGGAGAGCAGGGTGTAGGTTAACGGGTCGCCATCCCGATCCCTTGCAGTCAGGGTGTCGGAGAGGGGTTGCGCATTGGAGACCGTCAATGTATCGGCAACCGCGACCGGGGCATCGTTGGTCGAGCCAGTGAAGGAGAGTCGGAATGGGGCGCTGACTCGGCCGCCATGGCCATCGTTGGCAATCACCTTCAGGTTGAGTGCCGTGACGCCTGCCGGGGGATTGCCTGAAAAGGTGCGGGTGCTGGGTGCAAAACGGAGCCAGGAGGGGAGCGGCGAACCATTGGCCAGGGTGGCCCAATAGGTCAGGGAGTGACCTTCCTGGTCGGAAAAGGTGCTGCGTGGCACCAGAAAGGTTTTGCCGCCGCTGCCGCTCCAGGTCTGGTCGGCAATGGGGGTGGCGACCACAGGCGGATCGTTGGTTCCGGTGAAAGAGAGACGAAACGAGCTGCTGGTTGTGCCGCCATGGGTGTCGTTGGCAGTGATCATCAACGAAAGCGCATCGGCCCCGGATGGGGGATTGCCTGAAAAGGTGCGGGTGTCGGGTGCAAAACGCAACCAGGAGGGGAGCGCCGCACCGCTGGCCTGGGTGGCCGAATAGGTCAAGCGATCCCGATCCCGGTCGGTGAAGATTGTGGCAGGCACCTGGAGACTCTTGCTGCCACTGCCGCTCCAGACCCGATTGGCCGGAGTTGTGGCGACGGTGGGCACGTCATTGGTGGATCGGCAGACAATGGAAAAAAGCGTCTCTGCCGTGCCGCCATGGCCGTCACTGGCCGTGAGTTTCAGGTTGACCGTGCCTGCATCGGCAGGCGGATTGCCGCTTAAAAGATGCGTCTCTGCCGAAAATCTCAACCAGGCAGGCAGTGCAGAGCCGTCTGCCCGTGTGACGGAATAGGTGAGTGGATCCCCGTCGCTGTCGGCAAACACATTGTCATGAATCCAAAAGGTCTTGTTCCCGCTCCCGCTCCAGGTCTGATTGGCGAGGGGGTTGGCCACAGTCGGTGCAGCGGCCTGGGCCTGAAAACCGGCAACCAGAAGGGCCAGGGCAAGGAGTGGGGCGAGCAGGAGAGGCTTTTTCATGGTTCGTTTATCCCAACAGGCTCTTCAAGGCAGGCAGCACGGTGGCCGTGATCACCAGGGCCAGCATCCATTTAACCAGTTTGAGGTCTGAATCCTGGGCGTCCATGCGGCGGTCCAGCCTGGTGATGTCCTCTTTGGTGGCCAGGACTTTCAAATCCTCTTTGGTCGCCAGGCGTTCATCCACCAACTCCGCGATGATGCGGGTTTGCGTTTCCGCTTGTGCTTCGGTAAACCCCGCCTCTCTCAGCCGTTTCATGCTGGAAAGGGTGTCAAAAGTCATGGCATGGGACATGGCTCAAGGCTCCGGTCGGAGTTGGGGCATTTAGAAAAGTCTATCACACCCTGGAGTCCCATCAAAGAAAATTTCACGGCAGGCTGGATCGAGTCGTGCGGCGATCTTTCGGCAATCCATCCATGGCCTGCCTTCATTGCCGGGAGGGTCAAGTCTTCATCAAGGCATGGCTTTTGCAAATCAGACCGGACGGCCCGCAGGCCATGACCCTTTTTTGACCGATTGAACCGATTCGAACCCGCTTTTGAGAGGAGCCTGATTGATGATGACCCAGTCACAACCCGTTGCGCGTCCCACAGAAATTCATGGCATTGCCGGAGATGTGCTCCTGCAATATTTTGAGCGGATCGAACGTCTGGAAGAGGAAAAGGTCGGCATTGCCGATGATATCAAGGCGGTTTTCCTCGATGCCAAAAGCAACGGCTTTGATGTCAAGACCATGCGGGAGATTTTGAAAATCCGTAAACTGGAGCGGGCCGCGCTCGAAGAACAGGAGACCATGATGCATCTTTATCGCGAAGCCATCGGGATGCACTGATCCGGATCGGTTTATGCCCGTACTTCGGCCAGCGTGATATCATCTTCGTGGATGGTGGCGCCGACGTAGTGGTTCAAGGTTTCCAGCAGTTCCTCCAGGGGGAGACCGTCGGCAATCAGTCGGCACAGCTCCCCCTCCAGTTTTTCCAGACCGAACGGCTCTCCGGCAGCATCCACAGCCTCGATGATTCCGTCGGAATAGAGGTAGAGCAGGTCGTTTTCAAGCAGGTTGATCTCATGGTGTTCCGGTTCTGTTGGCCAGGGGATGATGCCCAGCGGCAGCATGCGTGAGGAGAAGCGATCCAGTACCGCCCGATTGCGGATTCTCATGATATCCGGCATGCCGCCACTCCACAGGCGGGCATGGGAGCGATCCGGAGCGATTTCCGCCAGAGCGACCGCAAAAAAGATTCCGGTTGGCAGACGCAGACAGAGCTGTTGATTGATTTCATGGAGGATGCGTCCTCCGGATTCGCCACGGGCCACCTTTTCGCCGAAAAGATGGCCCACCAACGGTCCGCCAATGGCTGCGGAAAGGCCATGTCCGGTAAAATCTCCCATCATGACCAGTTGGCGTCCATCCGGGGTGAAGGCGGACAGCAGCATGTCTCCGGCGGTGGTCTCCACGGGTGCGATCAGATGGCGCAGATGGCGTTCGTCCGGGTGATCGGCGTGACGCATTTTGACGATCATCCGTTCGATCATGTCCCGCTCTTCGAGCAGGAGCTGGTTGCGGGCATCCAGTTCGCGATGGGCCTTGCGCAACGCCAGATGGGTCGAAACCCGGGCCAGCACAATCGGAATGCTGAACGGTTTGATGATGTAATCGACCGCTCCCAGTTCCAATCCGCGCAACTCGTCGTCCACCTCGGCCTTGGCCGTGACGAAGATGATCGGAATGTCGCGGGTGACCGGATCGGCCTTGAGCCGTTGGCACACCTCATAGCCATCCATGCCCGGCATCATGATGTCGAGCAGGATCAGATCCGGATTGGGCAGCACCTTGGCGGCGCGCAAGGCGATCTGGCCATTGGTGGCCGGTCTGACCTGATGGTTGGGGAGCAGGGCTCCTTTCAAGATATCGATGTTTTCCGGAGTGTCGTCCACAACCAGAATGATCGGTTTCTTGGTGCGTTGCGTGAGTCTCATGATCCCCTGATGATGCGATGCGGTAAGGTCATTCGGAATTTTGGCATCATACACGATTCTGGCGCATTCTGAGAAGGAACAACCCCATCCGTTCCGGTCATGCCGGGTTGGAATCGGGTGTTCCGGGCGGGTTCAGGATCAACTGTTCGGTCTCCTCGTCGGCCAGCACCCGGGCCAGTTCGCGGAAGGCGTTCAATCCGCGCACGCTGCGCACACAACTGAACAGGGGTCTGGCCTGAATGCGCATGCGGCCATCGCGTCGCTCGGTCTGAAGAATGCCGCGCAGACGGCTGAGGTGTTCGGAGCTGAACCAGGAACGCCACAAATGGGTCAGGCGATCCCAGGGCAGCACCCCATCTTCGCGATCGGTCAGGTTCGCCTCGTCCAGGATCCAGCCTTCGGGATCGAGTACCGAACGCAGAATGATCAGATTCAACGAGTAGATTGCCAGGTGGCCCAGCAGTGGCAGACGGGTGAACCACGGGTCGCGCTCGCCGGTCATCAATACCGGGAGCGTATTGCCTTGCAGGATCCACTGGATCTGGCCATGGACGATTTCGTCCAGCAGGATCAGGAAATTTTCCCGGTCGAGCAATCCGCGTTCCCCTTTTTCCGGCATGAAACAGCATTTCACCCGTTCGCGCAGCATGGCGAGAATGCCCGGACGATCCAACAGCGGGGTGTGAATCAGGGTGGTGAGCCACAACTCCGGGGTGGTGGCCGGATTCTTGAACCGTTCTTCCGAGAGCTTGCGTTGGGTGCGGTTGCGGCCACGTCGTTCCCGGCACAGGCGACTGGTTTCATCCCAGGTGAGCCGCAGGATGTAATCTGCGCTCAAGAACTCTCCGAAGGCTGCATGCCAGAAGGAAAAGGTACGCAGGCGCGGCTCCTTGTCCCGGCCAATTCCGCCTGTTCGCGTCCGGCTCTCCACATGGACAAAAAAGAGCCGCTCCAGAA
The DNA here is from genome assembly GCA_015234115.1 of Magnetococcales bacterium. GTDB lineage: Bacteria > Pseudomonadota > Magnetococcia > Magnetococcales > Magnetaquicoccaceae > Magnetaquiglobus. The sequence goes on along the minus strand of JADFWP010000009.1, from coordinate 50,640 downwards.
TGTGGGTGGCGGGTCCGCTCGGAGAGGTGACCTCCGGTGCGGGCAAAAGCAGGGTGGCATCCCGCTCCAGATCGTCGGAGCGGATCGACAGCGCACGACGATGAAACATGCCCAATGCCGCAGCCCCGAGGCGTTGCAGTTCGAGCTGGATCAACTCGTTCGGGGATCCGGGGGGCAGACTTCGGGCCACGAACCGTTGCAGAATCTGCTGATACAATGCCGCACGGCTCAACGGGCCGCAACTGCGCAGCGGATTGCCGTCGGCATCGAAAACCGCCAGCAGCGTCAACAGAAACGGAGTTTCCGCCAGTTGCAGTACGGCTGGATTTTCCGGGGGCGTCAATGGTTGGACGCCGGTGGCGCGGAAATAGTCCCGATTGGAACGGTTCCAAAGACGCATCCAGTGGTTGCGGCGCCGTTCGTCGAAGGGTTCCAGCCGCAACACCACGGCTTCGGGGGGAATATCGGCCCGGTCGATCATCTCGGTGCGGCTGGTGAGGATCACCCGTACTGGCCGACCCAGGGAGGCTTCCAGTTCCTGGAACCGGCGGGCCTTTTCCGGATAGTCCCGGAACACCTTTTCATTGGCGCCGAGCAGATCGTTCATGCCATCCAGCACCACCACCGGGTATTGATCCCGCACCGAACGGCTCAGGCTGCCCCATTCGATTTTGCGTCCGGTCTCCTGGCGCAACTGCTCTTCGATCTGTCCCTGGATGGTGGCCGTGGCATCGACATTTCCCAGCACCACCCGTACCGGGTGAAAGACCGATCCTCCGAGGTGTCCGGCCAGAATCCGGGTCAGGAGGGTTTTTCCGGCCCCGGTTGGACCAATCACCACCAGAGGGGTGGCGCTGGAGGTCGCGGAGAGCAACCAGGAGAGCAACAGGCGTCCCAGGTCATCACGTCGCGGAAATCGCGCCCAGAACAGATCATCCCCGTAATGGCGTTCGCCCGCCTCGTGACGCACCGCGCGATAGCTTTGGGGGATGAAGGTCTGGACAATGCGTGGCGGGGTCATGGAGTGGCCACGCAGCACTGGTGCCTGCTGGACCGGAAACAGGGCGGTGGCCAGTTGTCCGCTGTAGCGTCGGGTCAACTCCGGCCAGATCGGATCGGGCAGCTTTTGGGTGGCATCCGGACGCTGGAGAAGGCGAATCGCCTTGCGCCATTTGGAAAAACCGACATCCAGGGGATGGGAAAGCAGTTGCTGCGCCCGCAGGGGCAGCAGGGACGAGGCATCGTCGAGAAAGGCCGCGATGTCGTGATGGGCAAGGCCTGGATCCATGGAACCTGTTGACTCCGGTCAATTTTTACGAGAGCGCGCCAAACCGGAGAGTATAACGCAAAACATGTCAGACCAGAAAGTTTTTATATCAAGAAATTGCCGATTCCCCAACAAAGTATGCGCCTTGCAGCCAAGACACGACGTTGGCCTTGTCAGGTCAAGGGGCGAACACCGCCTCCACGGAGTTGGCGAAGACGAAGTTGTCGCTCCAGACCTCGATCTGTTCCAGGTTCGCCGTCTTCATTTTTTCCGCCACCCAGTTTGGCGTTTGGCCAAATTTGCGGCGGATCTGTTTCAGGAGCATGGAAGCGGCTTCTTCCTTGCGACTCTCCTGTCGTTCTTGCAGCAAAAGACGCTCCAACCTCGGGATGGCATGTAATCTTTCATCCGACATCAGATCAATCGTTGCCTCCAGCATCCGTCTTCCGACCAGCATCACGGAATCCGGGGTCAGGCCTGCATTGTCGAGATGACGCAGTGAATTTTTCATGATCTTGCTCCTTAATCCGGTGACGACGGCATTGAAAGATTCTGACCTATGTGTCAGTTTTTCTTTTTCAAAGATTTCAAATGCCTTCCTGCGTTCTTCCACGCGCGAGGCAAAGCATTTCAATGGGGCGTTTCTGGCATGGTTATCCAATTGATTCGGCACAATCAGTCGGAGGATTCTGCCAAAGATCGGTTGATTCTCATAAACGCCATTCATGCCTGTCGGTTGAAACGAACAGCGCGCAAGAAGCGATTTTTGCGGCGTGATCGAACTGATCACGACCGTTCGCAACTGGCGCGGTTTCAGCCTGGCCGATTCCAGGTAAAAACCGTCATATCGATAGGCCTTGGCAAAGACTTTCTCGTTCAGGCTTTCGGTCACTTTGACTTCGGCCAGGATCTCTTTCACATCCAGATCCCAAAGTCCATCGGCCATCAGCAGTCGCTGCTCTGCGGTACGGCCTGCCTTGCGCTGCAAAAGAATGATGTCCGCCTTGGGCGGCAGGGAGAGTACCGGAACTTCCGTGCGGACTTCAATGCCCACCGGTTCGAGCAATTCTTTCAATGTGGCGCCGACCAGGCAGTGCCAGCAGGTTTTGGATGGGGTGTCGCTCATGGTGATGGACCATCTTCCGCGTAGTCAAAGATCGGCAAGCAGGCGAAGTCGAGACGCAGGTCGATGAATCGCATGATGGCGGCTCCATGGCTCGAAAAGAGCAGATGACTCTAAGGAAACAGTCTATCTTGGCTGGCCCTCTTGTGCCAGCCATTTTTTGAGGGTCTTTCCGCCCGTTTTTTTCCCCCAAACAAATCGCCCCCGGCAAGCAATCTGCCGGGGGCGACGGGATTGAACAGCAGCAGAAACGATCAGGCAAAGCGACGCAGCGGCTCGGCCGGGATCACCTGCTGATGCAAGGCGGCATCCTGCCAGCTTCCGCCCCAGGAGAGGACGAAAAGCTGCGAATAGTAGAGGATCGGAATGTTGAAATTGGTGCCCAGGGTCTTGTTGATCATCCCCTGATAGACCTCCAGGTTCAATTGGCAGACCGGGCAGGGGGTGATGATCACCTCGGCGCCGTTGTCCACCGCCGATTGCAGAATCTGCTTGGTCAGCACGCAGGATTTTTCCGTCTCGGAGAACATCAACGCACCGCCGCAGCAGGCCACCTTCATGGGAAAGGGAACCGCCGTGGCCCCGGTGGCCTCGATCATCTGGTCGAGGTATTGGGGATTTTCATAGCTGTCGCCGCAGACGCCGAAGGGACGGTTGGTCTGGCAACCCACATAACCCGCCACCTTCAGGCCGGTGAGGGGTTTGGTCACTTTGGCTTTCAGCGCATCCCAGCCGAAATCCTCGATCAGCACCTCGACCATGTGGCGGGTCTTGATGTGACCATCATAAGAGAGACCTGCCTCTGCCAAAGCGGTATTGAGATCCGCTTTGATGTGCGGCTCGGTCTCGATCCGCTCGTTGGTTTCGCGCATCGCGAGCCAGCAGGCGGCACAGGTGGCCACCAGATCGGCATTGCCTTTCTGCTTTTGGGCCAGGGCAAAGTTGCGGGCCGACAAGGCCATACGGGGAAGCTGTCCGCCGCCCGCATAGCCGATGGAGGCGCTGCAACAGTTCCAGTCATCGATTTCGTTGAGTTTGATCCCCAGGATCCGACACATGGATTGAATCGAATTCTCCATGTTGGCGGCCGAGGCATTGTGCTCAGAGCTGCATCCGGGAAAAAACGTATACTCCTTCATGCCTTGTTCTCCAGTTTCTGCTCCAGTTCGGCCGCTTTTGCCAACATTTTCGTAAAGCCGTCATATCCCTTGATCTTGCCCCGGAAGGGGATGGGATTGAGACGGCGGGTCTTGAGCATGCCCAAAGCAGAGTCGCGCATCTCCAGGCCGCGCTGAATGCCCGCGCCGATGCCATCCTGGAAGTAGAGCCGCATGGTGAGCATGGCTTCGCCGACTCGGCCGGTGGCGGTGATATTTTTCCAAAAAACATCCACGGCAAAACGTCGGGTTGGTTGTTTGGGATCCGCCGCACCCTGGGTTTCGGCGTAGCGGGCCAGACCGTGGATGATGTGGGTGATGGGCAGTTCGCGCGGGCAGCGAACAATGCAGTTGTAGCACGAGGTGCACATCCACATGTCCGAGCTTTTCAGCACCTCGTCGCGCTTGCCGGCGCGCACCATCTGAAAAAGCTGCCGGGGAGAGTGCTGCCAGTGGGCGCGCAACGGGCAGGAGCCGGCGCAGACGCCGCACTGCATGCACATCTTGATCCAGTGGCCCATCTCGGCTTTTTGATAGACATCCTTGGCGAAAGTCAGGTCGTAGGTCATGTGATCGTCTCTCCCCTCCGGTTAGAAACCCTTGTAGGGGTTGGGGTTCAGGTTGCTGATCTGTTCCACGAAGGAACCGATCACGCCGGGCAGGGTCTCGGCATCCATGATGTTCACCTCGACCATCTTCACGCGGTTGGATTCCAGTTTCAGGCGCTGGAGGGTTTCCGAGACCTTGCTCAGTCGGTTTTCCGCCAGGGCCGAACCGCGCACGTTGTGGCACTGGTAGTCATCGCCGTGACGGCAGCCCATGAGCAGCACGCCATCGAACCCTTTGGACATGGCATCCGCGATCCAGACCAGACTCAACGATCCCATGCAGCGCAGCGGAATGATGCGGATGTAGGGGCTGATCGGCGAGCGCAGACGACCCATCATGTCGAGGGCCGGAACCGCGTCGTTGGTGCAGGCAAAGACCAGGATGCGTGGTTTCTCCTCGTCTTCTTCCGGGATTTCGATCTCCTTGATCATGGTGCTGATCATATCGACCGAGTAGTTGGCGAACGAGATGACTTTTGCCGGGCAGGCGCCCATGCAGGTGCTGCACCGGCGGCAGCGGGCTGGATTGAAGAGCGGGTTGCCCTTGTCGTCTTCGTTGATGGCGCCGAACGGGCACTCTTCCGTGCAGCGTTTGCACTGGGTGCATCCTTCCGCCCGATAGGAGGGGAAGGAGAGATCCCCGGAGCGCGGGTGAACCGCAACCCCTTGCGCCACCGCTTCCACGGCCTGGATGGCCTTCAGGGCGGCACCCGAGGCATCGGTCATGGTGGCGGCGATGCCCATTGGACGACGGGCCGGACCCGCGACATAGATGCCGGTGCGACGGGTTTCGTAGGGGAAACAGATGAAATGGGAATCCGGAAATCCGCTCGCTCCCAGACGCGGCAGGCTCGGGCCTTGGCGATACTGGAGATTGAGGATCGAGCCGGGCAACTCGTCGCGGCCTGTGCCCACGGGTGAGGCGACATTGGGATCCGTGGTATCCACGGTGGAGACCATGCCGGTGGCCAGCACCAGCAGATCGACCTCCAAAGACTCCTTGCCCCGCATCAGGTGATCGTTCACCTGGACTGCGACTCCACCCTTGGCTTGGCCGCTGACTCCGGTGACATCGCCCTTGATGAAGACCGCGCCCTTTTCCTGGGCGGCGCGATAGAAATCCTCCATCTGGCCAGGGGTGCGAATCTCCTGGTAGATCAGATAGGTGGAGGCATCAATCCCAAACTGGTCGATCACATACATCGCCTGTTTCATCGAATAGATGCAGCAGGCGCCCGAGCAGTAATCGAGATGCTCCTTGTCACGCTGACCGGCGCACAGGGCAAAGGCCACCCGTTTGGCAGGCTGGCCATCGGACTTGCGCACGATCTTGCCCTCTTTGGCCATTTTTTCGAATTCGGCGCTGGTCACCACATCCGGTGAACTGCCGTAGCCGAGATTGGCCGGGAGTTTGGCGGGATCGTAAAGATCGAATCCGGTGGCCACGACAATGCTGCCGACCCGGATCTCTTTGGTGCTGGAGGCGTTTTTGATGATGAGATCGAACTGGCCCGGCTGACCCGAGGTCTTGGTGACCGTGGCATTCTTGAAGATCTTGATGCGGTTGTCGGCTTCCACTTCGGAGATGAGCGCACCAATGAAATTATCCGCCATGTCGCGATACGGGGGAAGATTGTCCGGCGTGACCTTGAGCATGCTGTTCATCTTGCCGCCCAGGGTATCGCTTTTTTCCACCAGCACGGCGTTGTAACCGGCCTTGGCGATGTCGCGGGCTGCGGTGAGTCCGGCCAGACCGCCGCCGACCACCAGCACATCCTTGGAGCCTTCCGAATGGAGGAAGGGACTCGGGATGTCCATTTTCTTCATTTTGACGCTGCCGAGGCGCAGATAATCCTCAGCCATCATCTGGCGATCCTCTTCGGCGGTCTCGTCGCCTTCCTTGACATCCAGCAGCCAGATCCCCTTGTCGCGCAGATCGACCCGCTCCATCAGGTCGATGTCGAAGCGGAATTCGGCGCTCTTTTCGCGATGCGAGCAGGCTGCGATGATCACGGCATTGACCGTACCATCATCGAGATCCTTCTGGATCATCGCCACCCCTTCAGAACCGCAAAGCAGGGCGTGATCCTTGACCACCGGGATTTTCTGTTCCTTGGTGGCAATCGCCTTGAGCGCCTTGAGATCCAAAGCGTCGCCGATGCCGCATCCGGTGCAGATGTAACAACCGATTTTTTTGGGTTCCATGGTTCTATCCTCTCTTAACCGCCGCGTGGATCGCCTTCATCGCCATGGCCGTGGCAGACTGGACCGAAGAGGCCACATCGGTGGGCATCGCTGCGCACCCGGCAGCCAGAACGCCTCCGGTGACGAAGCCATAATCGTCCTGACTGGCTCCGGCGAAAGGCACCTTGGCATCGACCGCCGAGTGGGGTTCCATGCCGGTGGCCAGCACCACCAGATCGAATGGCAGGGCATAGCGTTCGCCGGTCAGGGTGTTTTCGCCGATCACCACCGGATTGCCGTTGGCATCCTCTTCGATGCGGGCCGGTTTGGATTTCATCCAGGAGATGCCGGCATCGTCGCGGGTTTTTTGCAGGAAGGCTTCATAGCGATCCATGGCGCGCAGATCGATGTAGAAGATCGTCACCTCGGAGTCGGGGTATTGATCGCGTACATAGGCGGCCTGTTTCATCGAGGCGAGACAACAAACACGGGAGCAGAAGGGGAGATAATTGTGATCCCGCGATCCGGCGCATTGGATGAAGGCGACCTTTTTGGCCTCCTTGCCATCCGAGGGACGGACGATCTTGCCGCTCGTGGGACCGTAGACGTTCGCCAGCCGTTCGAAGCGCATGTTGGTGGTGACATTGGCATATTGCCCAAAGCCATACGGGCGGATCTTTTCGGCGTCGTAGGGTTTCCAGCCCGTGGCCCAGACCACGGCGGCGACCTGTTCTTCGATGATGGTCGCTTCCATGTCGGGCTGGATGGCGCCGACGGGGCAGCTTTTGGCGACCGTTTTGGCGGCTTCGGTTTTGGCGAACTCCGGGTCCATGTAGTACCAGCTCGGAAACGCCATGGCATGGTTGTTGCGGATCGCCTTGACCTGGTTCATGCCGAAGTTGAACGGATCCGGGACTTCGGTGGTGCAGACGGCCGAGCAATCCCCGCAGCCGGTGCAGGCTTCGGTGACGAAACGGGGATTTTTGCGGATGCGCACCGTGTAGTTGCCTTCGGAGCCGCTGATCTCTTCCACTTCGGCCAGGGTCAGGTAACGGATGCGCGGATTGTTTTTGATGCGCTGGTAGTTGATCTCCAGCCCGCAGGTCGGAGAACACAGTTTGGGGAAATATTTGTTGTGTTGCGCGACTCGACCACCGAGGTGGGGATCTTTTTCCACCAGCAGCACATTGTACCCGGTTTCGGCAGCCTCGACGGCGGTCGTGAGGCCGCTGATTCCACCGCCGACGACCAGGATGGTTTGGCCCGCGGCATGAGCATCCGCCATGGTTTACCTCCGATTGATGGTTTATGATGAGTGTTTGGCCATGACATGCTTGGGAACCGGCAGAGCCGTTTCGCAAGGACCGGTCTGGCTTTTTGGCCCGGGATGATGCACCATGTTCAGCATTTTCTTATATGCTGATGTTCTTACACGTTGCTGCATCTTAAGCGCAACCTTTCCAAGATTCAATCAGCTTTTTCCATGCGGGATTTTTTTGTGTGCTATCGTCTTTTTTGTTTGTATATTGACAAGAGTGGCGCCGATCATCGCCACTCACCACCCACGACCGGACCTCAAGGATCATCATGACCCATCCCGATTTCGAACTGTTGCGCCGCGAACCTGTGGCAGCCCTGAAACTGACCGTGGAGTCGTACCGTCATCGCGCGACCGGCGCCCGTCATGTCCATCTGATGGCGGATGATCCACACAATGCCTTTCTGGTGGCTTTTCTGACCGTACCGCAAGACTCGACCGGCGTGGCCCATATCCTGGAACACACCGCTCTGTGCGGCAGTGAGCGCTATCCGGTACGGGATCCTTTCTTCATGATGCTGCGGCGTTCGCTCTCCACCTTCATGAACGCCTTCACATCGAGCGACTGGACGGCCTATCCGTTCGCCACCCAGTCGCGCAAGGATTTTGACAATCTGTTGCGGGTCTATCTCGACGCCGCCTTTTTCCCCAATCTGCACGCCCTCGATTTTGCCCAGGAGGGATACCGGGTGGAGTTCCTCGATCCGGAGGATCCGCAGAGCGAACTGGTCTTCAAGGGAGTGGTCTTCAACGAGATGAAGGGGGCGATGAGTTCCCCGTCGCGGGTTTTGTCCCAGACCCTTTCCGAGCAGCTTTTTCCCACCACCACCTATCATTTCAACAGCGGCGGCGATCCGGAAGAGATTCCCAACCTCACCTGGGAGGGGCTGAAGGGGTTTCATGCCCGGTATTATCATCCCTCCAATGCCATCTTCATGACCTATGGCGAAATTCCCGCCATCGAGCATCAGACCCGCTTCCAGGATCTGGTGTTGTCACGGTTTTCGGAAAATCTCGGAGCGTTTTCGATTCCGGACGAACAGCGCCACACGGCGCCCCTGAGCGTGACCGGGCACTATGCCCTGGACGGCGCCGAGGAGCTCACCGGCAAGACCCATGTAGTGCTGGGCTGGCTTTTGGGGCGCAGCATGGAGATGGAGAGCCTGCTCAATGCCCATGTACTCAATGGCGTGCTGCTCGACAACAGCTCTTCGCCTTTGCTGCAACTGCTGGAGACCAGCGAACTGGGGGATGCGCCTTCGTCGTTGAGCGGACTGGATGATTCGGGCCGGGAACTGGTCTTCGTGTGCGGTCTGGAAGGTTCCGAGCCGGAGCACGCGGAAGCGGTCGAACGGATGGTGCTGGATCTGCTGGAGCGGTTGGCCGAGGACGGGGTGGAGCCGGAACGGTTGGAATCGGTGTTGCACCAGTTGGAGCTTTCGCGCCGCGAGATCGGCGGGGACGGGCTGCCGTATGGCCTGAAACTGCTGCTCAACGCCTTGACTCCGGCGGTCCATGGCGGCGATCCCGTGGCCGCGCTGGCGATGGACGATGCACTGAACGCCCTGCGCGAACGGGTGAAGGATCCGGATTTCATCAAGGGGTTGGTGCGTCAGTGGTTGTTGGACAATCCCCATCGGGTGCGGGTGGTGCTGGCCCCGGATCCGACCCTCAATGCCCGCCAGAAGGAGCAGGAGGCCGAACGTTTGAAAACGATTCGCGCCGCTCTCGACGAGGCCGGACGGCAGACCGTGATCGAACAGACCCGCGCCCTGTCGGAACGTCAGGAATTGCCGGACGATCCGGAGATTCTCCCCAGACTCGGCCTAGCCGACATTCCGGCGGATATCACCATCCCGGAAGGGCGGGAGGAGCGGGTGGGTCAGTTGCCGGTCTTCTGGTTCAAGGCGGCCACCAACCGGCTGGTTTATCAGCAATATGTGCTCGATCCCCCGGAGATGTCCGAGGAGGCGTTGGAACTGCTGCCGATCTTTTCCACCTGTCTGCCCGAGGTGGGCTGCGGAGGTCGCAACTATCTGGAGACCCAGGCCCATCAATCGGCGATCAGCGGCGGCATCGCGGCTCGCATGGGGTTGCGCACCTCGGTGGACGATCTGGGACGGTTCCGTTGTGTTTTCTGCATCTCCGGCAAGGCGTTGTCGCGCAATCAGCAGGCGCTCTCCCAATTGTTGCGCGATACCCTGGAGACCGCCCGTTTCGACGAACTGCCGCGTCTGCGCGAACTGGTGGCTCAGATGCGCTCTTCCGCCGAGTTGCGGGTGACCGAAAATGGTCATGTGCTGGCGCTCTCCGCAGCCGGGGCCGGATTGAGTCCGGTTGCCGCGCTCAATGATCGCTGGGGGGGGCTGGTGGCGGTCAAGCGGTTGAAGCTGCTTGACAAGGCTCTGGACGATCCGCAGGAACTCGCGGCGTTTGCCGGGCGTCTGGAGTCCCTGCGCGATCGGTTGCGTCAGGCGCCGGGTCGGATGCTGATCGTGGGCGAAGAGGAGGATTTCGCCGATTTCGCGGCAGATCTGGCCGGGCACTGGGGCGGTCGTCCGCTGGCCTCCGGGTCGCAGGGTGGTTTGGATGCCGGTCCACTGGCCGGACCCGCGATGCGCGCCTGGGCCACGGTCACCACGATCAATTTCTGTGCCCGGGTCCACAAGACCGTTCCGTATGGTCACCCCGACGCTCCGGTTCTGGCGGTTTTGGGGCTTTATCTGAAGAACGGCCATCTGCATCGCGCCATCCGCGAGCGGGGCGGCGCCTATGGCGGCGGGGCGGGTTATGATTCGGATACCGGACTCTTCCGGTTCTACTCCTATCGGGATCCGCGCCTCGAAGAGACCCTGACCGACTTTCAGCATGCGCTCGACTGGCTGATCGCGGGCAAGGCCGAAACCCGTGCGCTGGAGGAGGCGATTCTGGGTGTGGTGGGACTGATCGATCGTCCCGGCTCTCCGGCGGGCGAGGCGAAGCGGGCCTTTCACGATGCCCTGTATGGTCGTCTGCCTGCGGCCCGTCGTGCTTTCCGCACGCGGGTGCTGGAGGTGACCGAGGCCGATTTGCGGCGTGTGGCCGAACAGTGGCTCGCACCCTCCGGAGCCGGTTATGGCGTGGTGACCAATGCCGAAATCCTGGAACAGCGCCTGGGTGCGGAGTGGATCAAACAGACCTTGTGAACGCCCTTGCGGGAGTCGGGAAATGATCCTTGTCACCGGTTGCGCCGGTTTCATTGGCGCCAATTTTGTCCATGCCTGGCTGGAACGCACCGGAGAGGCGGTGATCAATCTCGACCGGCTCACCTATGCGGGCAATCCGGAGAATCTGGCCAGCCTGCGCGGGGATCCGCGCCATGTGTTTGTGCAGGGCGACATCGGCGACCGGGCGTTGGTGGGGGCCTTGCTGGCGCAATACCGGCCCCGCGCCGTGCTTCATTTTGCCGCCGAGTCCCATGTGGATCGTTCGATTCTGGGACCGGGGGAATTCATTCAGACCAACATCGTGGGCACGTTTGGTCTGTTGGAAATGGTGCGGGAGTACTGGGGCCGTCTGCCGGAGTCGGCCCCGGAAGGTCCGGACCGTCGGGGGTTTCGTTTTCTGCATGTCTCCACCGACGAGGTTTATGGCACGCTGGCGCCTGCGGATCCTCCGTTTGCCGAGACCCATCCCCATCTGCCCAACAGCCCCTATGCCGCTTCCAAGGCAGCCTCCGACCATCTGGTGCGCGCCTGGCACCATACCTATGGTCTGCCGGTTCTGACCACGAATTGCAGCAACAATTATGGGCCTTATCAGTTTCCGGAGAAATTGATTCCTCTGGTCATTCATAATGCCCTGGCCGGCAAACCGCTGCCCATCTATGGCGATGGACAGCAGGTGCGCGACTGGCTTTATGTGGAAGATCATTGTCTGGCGATCATGCGGGTGCTGGAGTCGGGCACGGTGGGCGAGACTTACAACATTGGCGGCTGGAACGAACAGCCCAATCTTGCGGTGGTCCAGACCATCTGCACCGTGCTCGATGGTCTGCACCCCAGGTCCGACGGGGGCGGTTACGCCGGGCAGATCACCTTTGTCCAGGATCGGCCTGGTCATGATCGCCGCTATGCGATCGATGCCCGCAAGATCGCGCGCGCGTTGGGCTGGAAACCGTTGGAAACCTTTGCGAGCGGCATCCTGAAAACGGTCCGCTGGTATCTGGAACATCCCGAATGGGTGCAGGGGGTGACCAGCGGAGCCTATCGGCAGTGGGTGGATCGTCAGTACGGGGGGACGAAAGAGCGCTGAGATGGCATGCGTTCCATCTTATTGAAACACCTGCTCGATTTTTTCGGTGCTGAAAATCTTCCGGCCCCAGTTTTTCAGGGTGTCCAGATCGGCGGCAGCCAGTTTTGCCGGAACCCATTCAGGCACGGATCCGAAGTGATCCTGCAGGAGGTCGAGCAGGGCATCGGCCCGGCCTTGCCGTTCGCCGACTTTCATCCCTTCCAGTTTGCCCGCACCATAGGTGGAGAGCACCATGCTTGCCTGGAAATGCAGATCGTCCTTGTAGCGTTCATAAGCCTGCCGTTCCGCTTCCGGGAGTTGCAGGATATTCAACAGCACCTTGGCTTTGGCCAGACCGCGCGCTGTGAACTCCTCGCGGATCTCGCCGTTTTTGAAGAAATAGATCCACTCGTCCAGAGTATCGCGGGCGACATCGTTGAAGCGGTTGACCTTGATCAGGTAGAACTCCGGGAAAATTTCCTGAATCGACTGACGTCGGAACAGATCTTTCTGGCCTTCGTTCAGCATCAGTTCGTCATGGGTATGCAAACCCATGAAAGAGGTGGTGCCGTGGTAGATGTAATCGTTGCCCTGACCCAGATCAAAATAGAGGATGCTGATTGAGATCACTTTCGGAATGTCGGCGTAAGCATCACTTTCGTTCAGATGTTCCGTGATCGTTCTGGCAACCCCGTAGACAACGCGCTGAAGATAATCGAACTCCCGTTCGTATTGCAGTTCGATGAGGATCAGTTCTCCCTGGCCATTCTTGACTTTCAGATCGACCCGGTTGTATTTGTCGAGCCGGTTTTCCTTGTTGCTTTCGCTTTCCAGCAGTTCGATGATCTGCACGTCGGTCATGAGCAGTTCGCTCAGGAACCCTTCGAGCACTTCAAAGTTGGCCTTGCTGCGTAACAACCGCTTCAAGGCCCAGTCAAAGGTGATCAGCGAGCGATATTTTTGCATATCGAGACGTTGGTTGGGTTATGGGTTCATGATTTCTAATTTCCGGCAAGATCATTCCCTCTGCCACTCCGGGAACCGTTCCAGACTTTCCAATGGGGCCTCGCTGTTGATCACGGCGGCCAGGGCGGTGACCAGTTCCGGATGGGGGTGATGATCCTGCATGGCGCGTTGGCAGTTGCATTGCAGATCCCAGCCCGGCGAGCGGATGCCGTTGTGCAGCAGGCGGCGGATGTGACCCAGGGCCGGGGCGAACTGTTTGAGGTCGTGAGCCAGGACATAGAACCACAATTCCAACGAGAGCACCGGATTGGTCTCGTCCACCAGGGTGATCGCCCTGGTCAGCAGCGGCAATCCTTCGGCGGGCCGACCCTGGCAGAGCAGCAACTGCACGAAGTTGCCCAACCGGATGGCATTGTTCGGCTCCACCTGCAAGGAGCGGCGATAGAGATCTTCGGCAGCGGCATGGTCGCGCCGGAGGTTCTTCATGAAAAAGGCCAGGTTGCCCAAATGGTTGGAATCGTTGGGATCGGCCTCCAGGGCGCGATGATAGTAAGCTTCAGCCTGATCGTAATCGTGCCGGATGTTTTTCATGAACAGGGCGAAGTTGCCCAGATGCGCCGAATGGTTGGGGTCGATGCGCAAGGCTTCGCGGAAGAGGTGTTCCGCCGTATCGTAATCGCGGCGCACGTTTTTTTGGAACAAGGCAAAATTGCCCAGGGTGTTGGCATCCTGGCCGTTGGCCTCCAGGGCGCGGCGATAGAGTTGCTCCGCCTGGTCGTCGTCGCGGCGGGTATTGTGCAGGAACAGGGCAAAATTGCCCAGGATCGCCGCATCCTGGCCATCGGTTTTCAAGGCGTTCCGGAACAGTTCTTCGGCCTGGTCGTCATCACCGCGCACCTCGTGCAGAAACAGGGCGAGATTGCCCAGATGGGTGGCGAAGTGCGGTTCCAGCATATGGGCGCGCCGGTAGAGGCGTTCCGCCTCGTCGTACTCTTTGCGCACCTCCTGCAAGAAGACGGCATAGTTGTCCAGGTTGACCGCATGATCCGGGTTGGCCCGCACGGCCCGCCGGTAGAGGGTTTCCGCTTCGTTCGGGTCGCGGCGCACCTCGTGCTGGAACAGGGCGTATGCCCCCAGGATGTCGGCATTTTCCGGCTCCAGGGTGAGCGCCTGAAGATAAAGCCGTTCGGTGAGGTCCGGATCGCGGATGATCTTTTCGGCCACGAACCGCTTGGCCAGCAGTTCGTTGAGGTCCGAGGGTTCGGGTTGATCCAGTCCCGGCACCCAGCGGATCTGGTCCGAAGCGAGGATCGGCGCCAGTTTGTCCATGAGCCGGGTCATGCCCTGTTCCAGGCGGATCATTTCGTGATCGGGTGTCGCCGGAGCGTCATCTTTTGGGCAGGGGCGGAACTCCAGGGTGGTTACATCTTCCAGCAGGGGTTCCCAGGTCTCCAGCGCCTGGGGATCGACCGGCACACCTGGTCCGGCGATATGCACCTCGAAGTTGTGGATGCGCAAGAACATCCAATGATTCCAATCGTTTTCCTGGTTTTCCGGTTCTTTCCGACGGGTCAGGAAAGAGGTCAGACCGTGCAGGAACCCCTTGTGCGGGGGTGTGTGAGCGGTTTGGGCGGATTGGAGTTGGGTGTTCATGGATCAGTCACCTCATAGCCTGCCATGGATTTTGGATACCGGGGTGGTTCCTCTGGAGGGGTCAGACCGGGGCCGGGGTGCGGGTGCGGCGCGCATCGCGTTGTTTGATTTCGTTCCAAAGGTTGCGATAGGCCGTCGCCTCCTGGCTTTCGCGGGCGTAGGAGAAGACCGGAGAGCGTTTGACACCCATGGCCTCGATGATGTTGGATTCGGGGATGATCGATTGCAGAAAGATCGGATGTTTTCCGAAGACGTTGCGGGTGACCACCCGGTGGATCGGTTTGTGATCGTTGATCATATTGAAAAACGGCAGCACCTGGAGCCGGTTGGCGCGCCGTTTGACCAGGAACTGAACCAGGCTGTTGTAGGCCCGGAGCGAAAGCGGGGTGGGGATGAGCGGAATGAGCAGCACATCGGACATGTGAAAGACATTTTCCGCCACCATGCCGATGCCCGGAGGACAGTCCACAAAGACGTGATCGAACTGTTTTTGCAGAGGTTTCAATATTCTTTGCAAGGCCAGCAGCGGCTTGGACTGATGGTCGATCTGGGTTTCCATGTGGCGATAGGTGATATCGGCGGGCAGCAGATCGAGATTGGGAAAGCCGGTCATGCGCAAGGCGCTTTGGGGGTCCGGGCGTCCGCCCAGCAGTTCTTTGGTGCCGCCCTTGATGGAGGGTTTGACGCAAAGATAATAGCTCGTGCTTCCTTGCGGATCGAGATCCCAGATCAGGGTTCTCGCCCCTTCGGAGGCGGAAAGATAGGCGAGATTGACGGCTGTGGTGGTTTTTCCGACACCGCCTTTGATGTTATACAAGGAAAAAATCTTCATGGGCGATCCTGCGCTCCTTGCGCGGTTAATAAAGATCGGGTGGTCCAGGCGATCCTGATCGCAAGAATATATCGGCTTTGTCGGTTGAAAGAAAGTCGATAATGCGCGTATGCTAATTTGGTTGGGTCCGGGAGTCGCCGGTCTCAGGGGGTGAGGTGTCATTGATCGATGAGGAGAGAGACCATGAAAGTGGCTGTGGCTTATGCCGAGGACAAACGGCAGGTGCTGCTCAACCTGGAAGTGGCGGATGGAACCACTGCGGAAGGGGCGATTCAGCAGTCTGGCATTCTGGCGCGTTATCCCGGCATCGACCTGGGGGTGAACAAAATCGGCATTTTCAGCAAACTGGTGCCGTTGGCGCAACCTTTGAGCGAGGGGGATCGGGTGGAGATCTATCGTCCGGCGCTGGGCAAGCCGCCCAAGAAGGAGCGTGCGGCCAAAGGCGCCGCCGGTGCGGAGGAGGGAGCGGACGAAGCGTGATGCAGGCCGAATCCGGAGCGGTCCGTTACCGCCTGACCCTGGAGTATGACGGCTCGCGTTTTTCCGGTTGGCAGCGTCAGGCTCCCGGGGTGGTGACGGTGCAGGGGGTGGTCGAGCAGGCCCTGGAGCGGTTGTGCGGACATCCCGTGTTGCTGGTGGGCGCGGGTCGCACCGATACCGGGGTGCATGCCAAGGGTCAGGTGGCCCATTTCGACACCACCTGCGCGCGCGCGCCGGAGGTTTTTGTTCGGGCTTTGAACGTTCTGACCCCGCCTGATGTCACGGTGCTGGATGCAGCCGAGGTGTCGGCGGGGTTCAATGCCCGCAGGGCCGCGTGGCGGGAGTATCTTTATCGGATTTTCGCGCGTCGCGCCGCTCCTGCCCTGGAGCGGGCACGGGTCTGGCATCATCCGGGACGGTTGGATCTGGAGGCGATGAATCAGGCGGCGCAACGGCTGGTGGGCAAACACGATTTTTCCGCTTTTCGTGCGGCCAATTGTCAATCCCTCACCCCGGTACGGGAGGTGAGCCTGGCTGAACTGCGTGTTGTGGGGGATGAAATTCATTTTGTCATCCGCGCCAATGCTTTTTTGTACCACATGGTGCGCAATATTGTGGGCAGTCTGGTGGTGACGGGTCGGGGCAGGTGGTCCCCGGAGCGGTTCGACGAGGTGTTCCACAGCCTGGATCGCAAACAGGCCGGTCCCATGGCGCCGGCGCAGGGGCTTTATCTGATGCGGGTCCATTATGCCGATCCGGCAGGGAATCTGCCGTTGTCCTGAACGGATGCCGTCGCCAGGATGCGGGTGGCAGGGGGCAGGGTGTTTTTATGCCGATTGGCAGGACTTTGATTTTCTCGATTGGTTGCGACCTTTAAAATATTCTATTATAAATAAATTATTTAGTTAATTTATTTATTGCTGAAACCTGATCCTAACACATTTTTTACGCTTTCTGATGCTTGCCGTATGCCAATCACCCTCCTGGTCCGGTCTAAAAACTCCCTGCGCTTTGTGTACGAATCTTCCCGGTAAAAAAAACGCTAATCGTTGAGTTAAAATTGGACGATATGGTATTTTGTGTGGGGTTGTCTGTGTGCTCCATCCATCCTTTTGAAGTGTTTTGAACGACCGGCACTGCAATCATGGAGGCGTTGGATATGCTATTGTACCAATACTCATTTGACGGTCAGGATGACCTGACCACATTTGGGCATGCCAGGGTGGAGAACGGTGCGCTGGAATTGACCTACAATTCTGCTTTTTCAACCGGCAGTGCTTTCTTGAATGCACCAGTCAATCCAATTCAATCAGGCAACTTTGTGGTTGAATTCAAGTTGCGCACTGGCAGTGAATACAGCAGCAGTGGCGCAGAGGTGCAGGGAGCCGATGGCATGGCTCTGGTTTTTGTGTCGCAACCAGGGCTTGGCGGGCTTGGTTCAGCGTTGGGTTTTTCCGGTCTTGCGGGGTATGCGGTTGAGTTTGATACTTACCATAATCCCGCAGATCCTGAAGGGAATCATATCGCACTGATTCGAAACGAGGCTTCGAATTATTTGAGTCATCATATTCAAAACGATCTTGAGGATTATCAATGGCACAATGTCTCGTTCGAGTATAAATACAGATATTTTTCCGTCTTCTTTGATCGGGAGAAGGTTTTGTCTGGCAGCTTGGAGTTGCCTGATTCGTTTTATTTGGGTTTCACGGCGGCAACCGGAGGCGAGTGGAATTTTCACTCGGTGGATGATCTGAAGGTAGTGATCGAAGGGAATGTGACCATCAATCTTTCCGGTCCGGCCACGGTCCACGAAGGAGAGACGGCCACCTACACGGTTCGACTCTCCGAACTCTCCAGCACGGACGTGCGGATCAATTACGCCACTGCCAATCCGACGACGACCACAGGCAATGATTACACGAGCACAAGTGGCGAGCTCACCATTGCTGCCGGGAGTTGGAGCAATACGTTTACGGTGCCGGTATTGAATGATGCCGTGGTTGAATCGGATGAGACCTTCACGGTCAGCATTTCGGATCCTTATGGGGCACTGCCTGGCAGGCCACTGTCGGTTACGACCACGATCGTGGACCCGTCCTACAGTACGATTATGTCACCCACGGATCATGATCTCACTCTTCCACCGATCAGTTCTGACATGAATGTGACTGGCAATGATCTTGACAATAATATTATTGGTAATGCTGGAAAAAACGTGCTGCGTGGTCTGGATGGCAATGATGAAATTTCTGGGATGGGCGGGAATGATCAATTATATGGCGGTGATGACGATGATATTTTGAGGGGCGGTCCCGGCTCGGATCGAATGGTTGGTGGCAACGGGGACGATACATATTATGTTGACTCTGATGATTCTGAGAGTGCCATGATTGAGGGGGTGAATGGTGGCACGGATCTGGTGAAAAGTCCGGTCACTTGGACCTTGTGGCGCAATATCGAGAATCTGGAGTTGACAGGTCGCAGCGCCATCAGCGGTATGGGCAATTCCTTGGATAATTCTTTAACCGGGAATCGAGGTGATAATGCGTTGTATGGATATGATGGTAATGACAGACTGGATGGCAAGGCGGGGCAGGACAGTATGTTTGGCGGAAATGGAGATGATTTCTATATTGTCAGCAACAGGAATGATCGTATCGTGGAAAATTTCAACCAGGGCGTGGATCGGGTGGAAAGTTCGGTCTCTTTCGTTTTGCCTTCTCATGTGGAGAACTTGATCCTTACTGGTATGGATTCTGTGAATAGCAAAGGAAACAATTTGAATAACTTTTTGCATGGCAATGATAAGAGCAATGAAATAGAAGGTGATGAAGGTAATGATATTCTGCAAGGTGGAAAGGGCGATGACAGATTGTCAGGAGGGGATGGTTCAGATCAATTCAAGTATTTAAGACCTGTCGAAGGTGGTGATGATGTTAGTGATTTTGATGCCGTTCATGACAATTTCGTTTTTGTGAGCAGGAATTTTGGCAATCTGTCTCGGGGAAAATTGGACTCAAGCCGTTTTCTTGCGAATGCGACTGGCCAGAGGACGACAAGAGACCAACGTTTTGTTTATAATACCAGTACGGGCGTGTTGAAATATGATCCGGACGGAAGTGGCAGCGAGGTGGCGGTGACCATGGCCACGTTGACTGGTCGCCCATCGTTGTCAGCGGGTAATATTATGATTGTTGAAAGTTGAAGTGTGTTTTTCTTGCCTGCCGGATCGACCCGTTCTCACCCAACCCTCTCATGATCGGGCGGAAATTCGCCTGTCAGGCGGTTTCCCGCCATGCCATCCGCAGCCATCGGAAGCAGAAATTTTGCCATTGCGGTCATCCGGCAGACGGTGCCGGTTGATCGGGATGGGGTTTTGTGCTTTTATTGCTTGAATTAAATGGATTGTCTCATTCGGGTCGGGCAGAAACCGTTTGGAAACCGTATTTTTGGAGGAAGTCATGACGACCAATAAGACCGAAAGAGTCTTGCTGCTGGGCATCGATTTGGGAACCGCGCGCACGGCGGTGATGAGCAATCGCCACTTCAGGGGATTGGTTCATTCGGTGGTGGGATATCCCAAGGATATCATCGGGGTGAAAATTCTCAACCGGACCAGGGTGATCGGCGCCGAAGCGATCGAGCATCGTTCCCTGCTCGATCTTTACCATCCGTTGCAGGATGGGGTGCTCAAGGAGACGAGCGAAAAGGATCTGGAGGCGGCCCGGGAGCTGGTGCAACATGTGGTCGAGCTGGCCGCGCCCATGGCCGGGGACCGGATCTGCGGAATCATCGGGGTTCCGGCCCGTGCGGCACTCTCCAACAAAGGACAGTTGCACAAGATTTTCGCAGGACTGATGGATGTGGCCATGGTGGTGTCCGAGCCGTTCATGGTGGCCTATGGTCAGAACCGGCTCAACAATGCGCTGATCATCGATGTCGGTGCCGGCACGATCGATCTGTGCGCCATGCGCGGCACCATTCCTGGCCCGGAAAATCAGTTGAGCATCTTCAAGGGCGGGCACTATATCGATGGTCTGCTCGAAGCCGCGATCCGCGATGCCCATCCGGGGGTGCAGATGGATCGTTATCTGGCGCAGGCGATCAAGGAGCGTCACGGCTTTGTGGGAATGGCGGGGGAACCGGTGATCGTGCCGTTGCGCGTTCATGGCCGACCGGCGGAGGTGGATGTGACCGAGGCGTTGCGCATCACCTGCGAAACCATTGTGGGCGATATCGTCGAGAGCATCAAACGCATGATTTTGCTGTTCGATCCCGAATGCCAGGCAGCGGTTTTGGCCAATCTGCTTCTGGCCGGGGGCGGTTCGCGCATTCGCGGGCTGGCGCCGATGATCGAACAGCAGTTGCAGGAGTATGGCGAAGTCAAGGTTTCCGTGGCCTCGGACGCCGATTTTGCCGGTGCCGAGGGCGCGTTGAAGCTGGCCACCGAACTGCCTCCCGAGTATTGGGATCAGATCGGCGAGGTGGTGGGCGGCTAGGTCGGGTTTGGATCGGTTCAAGCTTTGGGGAATGGCGATGCGCGATGGTTTGGCGGTTTTTTTGGCAACCCTGGTCTCGTGGTGTTGGACCATACTGCTCGCCGGGAGCGCTGTGTGGATCGGCATCCAGGTGGCGCGCGAGCTGGATGTGGTGGCGGTGTCCAACTGGGCCGCGCTGCCGCCATTCCTGAGCATTCCGCTGCAACGTCAGGGGGAAAACGCCATCATCGCCACGCTGGCTGGGGTGGTGGCGGGTTTCATGGTGCTGTTCGTGGGCGGATATGTGGTGCAGGCCCTGCTGGACGGGATGCGTCTGCGGTTGGTGGCGGGTTCGCTGCGTCAACGGATCCGGCGTCTGGATCGCCCTCGCGCCACGCAACCCGAGCAGTGGCGGTGGTTTTACGATCTGCGTCTGACCCGGTTGTGGCGTGAGTTCGTCAGCAGCGTGCAGGTGGAGACCCGGATCGATCCGGTCAGCGGCGTGGCGCATTCCGGTTTGATCGCCGCCATTCCCGCCGAGATGGTTTTCAGCCAGCAGGCATTGGTGGATGTTCCGATGCGGGTGGAATTCTTTCGCCATCTGCCGGGGATTCTCACCGGTTCCGGCATTGTCAGCACCTTTGCCGGTATTTTGATGGGGTTGACCCAGTTTGATCCTTCGGTCGGGCCGGATCAGGTGACGCGGGAGCTTCAGGGGCTGTTCATGGGGGTTTCGACCGCCTTTTCCGCCTCCTTTTTTGCCATTGTGACCGCCATGCTGGTCACGGTGGTGGAAAAGCTGTTGCTGCATTGGCGTTATGCTCAGGTATTGGCGTTTCAGGGCGAGTTGAACCGTCATTTTGGTTTGGGCGGGGGTGGGGCGGATCCGGAGGTGCGTCTTGCCTCGACCAAGGCGCTGTGGGAAGAGCCGGTTCAGCGGATCGTCGATTCCGTGGCCCGGCTGGAGCCGCTGCTCCGGCAGGAGCAGAGCGGGCGGGAAGAGTCCACGCTGGCCATCTCGCTGAGTTTGAGCGGGGTGATGGCCACCATCGAGCGGGCTTTCGACACCTGGTCCCAGCGGGATGCCAGACAGCGCGACGAGATGCGCGGCGTGGTGGCCGATCTGAATGGCTGGGGCCAAGGGGTGGAGAGTCTGTTGGCCCGGCAGTTGGCAGGCATGGTCGCCGAGCTTGAACAGGCCCGTCTCTCCCGCGAACGTCTGGAAGCCCGACTGGCAGCGCTCGAAGAGGTGCTGGAGCGGGAGTCGATCCGGGCCGGGGAGCGCGCGACCGCCTGGCAGGAGATGTTCGGCGGGATGAGTGGTCGGCTGGCCGGGCTGCTGGAACGGCAACTGGCGCGCATGGAGGGCGAAGGGATCGGTCAGCGCGAGGAGTTGGGCACGATCACCGCCCGTCTGGCCGAGCTTGGCGCGGGGCTGGATGGTCATGTGCTGCGGCTGTTGACGCTGATGGAAGAGGAGTCGCGTCAACGGCGTGAAGAGTCTCGTGTTCGTGGCGAAGTGCTGGCCAATGGTCTGGATGGCCTTGGTGCCCGGTTGGAGCGGCAGCTTGCCTTGTTGCAGGAGGATTCCGTTCTGCGTCGGGAAGGGGTGGCGGTCGTATCGCAGGGGTTGGAGGGGGTTGGCGTCCGGTTGGAGCGGCAGCTTGCTGTGTTGAAAGAGGAGAGCACCGCACGTCAGGAAGGGGTGGCTGTGGTGGTGAATGGTCTGGAGCGGGTTGGGGCGGGGTTGGATCAGCAGCTTGCGCTGCTTCGGGAGGAAGCCACGGCGCGGCGCGAAGGATTGGCTGTGGTGGTGCATGGTCTGGAACGGTTGGGGGAGGGGCTGCATCAACAGCTGTCCCGGCTGGAAGAAGAAACCGGTTCACAGCGCACCGGGTTCGGAGCCGTGGTGAGCGGCCTGGATGGTCTGGGTGACCGGCTGGACCGGCAGTTCAATCTGCTTCAAGAGGAAACCGGTTCACGGCGCGAAGGAATCACCGTGGTGGCGCATGGTCTGGATGCGCTTGGTGCCCGGCTGGATCAGCAATTGAGTCTGCTTAAAGAGGAAACCGGTTCACGAACGGAGGGCCTCGCACGGATGGCGCATGGCCTGGAGGGGGTCGGGGAGAAACTGGATCGTCAACTCTCCGTGCTGCAAGAGGAGATCGTCGCGCAGCGCGAGGGGATCGCGGTGGTGGCGAACGGTCTGGATGCGCTTGGTGTCCGGCTGGATCAGCAATTGAGTCTGCTCAAAGAGGAAACCGGTTCACGAACGGATGGCCTCGCACGGATGGCGCATGGCCTGGAGGGGGTCGGGGAGAAACTGGATCGTCAACTCTCCGTGCTGCAAGAGGAGCGTGTCGCGCAGCGCGAGGGGATCGCGGTGGTGGCGCATGGTCTGGAGGGGGTCGGGGAGAAACTGGATCGTCAACTCTCCGTGCTGCAAGAGGAGAATGTCGCGCGGCGCGAGGGCGTGGATGCCGTGGCGCATGGCCTGGAAGGTTTGGGGAATCGGCTGGATCATCAGATCACGTTGTTGGCGCGGGATGCGGCGACCCGTCGTGAGTTGCTGACCGGGGTGAGTGCCCGTCTGTCTGAGTTGGCCAGCGGCATGGAGCGTCATCTGGGGCAACAGGCGGCTGAGTTGGCTGCGGGAGCAAGCCGCCAGAGCGAGTGGTCGCAGCGGGCCGAGGAGGGGGTTCTTGCGTTGCGCGGGCTGGCCGGGAAGGTCGATCTTCAGGCCGAGGAGAGCCGGGTGTTTCGTGAACAGGCTCTGGAGGCGGCCAGCCGTTTGCGTCAGGGTCTGGGCGAGTTGACGACCCGTCTGCCTTCGGGCGCCGAGCTTGCCGGGTGGATTCGCGCGGCGGGTGCCGAGGTCTCTGCCGCGTCCGAGGGGCGTCATGCCCGTTTGAACGAACGGTTGCGGGTCGGGCATGGGGAGTTGCTCGCCAAGGTCGATGCGGGGGTGGTGGCCATCGAGGCGGTGCGGGCCGACGGGGCCGACCTGATGCGTTTGCAAGAGGGGTTGATGCGTCGTCTGGAGGCCATGCAGGGGGGATGGCAAGAGGGGATGGCCGGGTTGGCCGAGCGAATTTCCCAGGCGAGCGGGACCATGGACGCCACCTTGCGGGAGGTGCTGCTCAAAGTGGAGCGTGCCGCCAGTTCGGGCGAAGAGGGGATGGCCATGCTGTTTGGCGAAATGGGCCGGGAGATGGAACGGATGCGGCGCCAGATTCGCGAATCCGCCGGACATGTGGCGCTCCAGACCCGGGAATGGCTGCTGTCGAGCGGGGTTGGCGGGGAGGAGAAGCTGCAAACCTTGATGAAGGGGGTTTCCGAGGAGTTCAAGACCGCCTTGTCCACGCTGGCCGACGAGCGTTCGCAACTCGACGGGGACCGGGAATCGGCATTGATGGAGCGGTTGCTCAGTCAGACCGCCGAGCAGGCCGAAGGGGTCAAGATGGCGGTGCTCGGGGAGTTGGACGAGACGGCCAAACAATTGGCGACCCATCTGCGGCTCTCCGGCGAGGAGCTGGTCCGCTCGCGGGAGGAGAGTGCCAACGAAGTGGTGAACGTGATTGCCGAGCGCATGGAGACCGCCTTCGGCGGGGTGGCCCAGGAGTTGGCCGAGATGCGCAAGCGGCTGGTGGCCGAGCAGAAAGCCATGGAAAGTTCGTTGCAGGCCTGGGTCAACGAGGCCTCCAGATCGACCATGGAGGAGAACAGAATGCTGGCCCAGCGTCTCATGGAGGTGCAAAGCCATTTCGACGAACGGCATCAAGGGGTCATCGGGGTGATCGATCAGTTGGGCCGGGGGCTGGAACAGGATCTGGAGCAGTTGCGCGATGGGCTGTATCACAAGAACGAAGAGTCGTCGCGCCATGTGGAAGAGCATCTGACCGAGCTGGGCCAACTGCTCGAAGGGGTGGTGACCAGTCTGGGACGCGAACAGAGTGTGTTCATCGAAATGCTTGGCGAGCGGTTGGATTCCCTGCGGCGTCGTTTGCGGGTCAAGTAGCCTGGGAGGGATTGGGATCATGACCTTCGACAGCATGCGGATGCGGGTGGGTGGAGCGACCGGAGTGGCGCCGTTGGCCGATCATCCGGCGGTGCGGGCGGCGGTGACGGGCAAGTCCCGTGTCACGGAGCGCAGTGCGTTCTGTTGGGATACCCCGGATTTGAAACTGGCACGGGGCGGGATGATTCTGACCGCCTGTCGGCCCGGATCCAGATGGCAGGCCGGTCTGTCCGGAGTGCAGGCCGGTGGCGAGGGCCGGGAGTGGGAGTGCGGCAACGGGGAGCGGCCCGATTGGGGGGATCTCAAGCGACAGTTGCCGGAATTTTTATCCGAAGGGATCAAAATCAAATCATTGGAGCCGCTTCTGACCATCGAGCAGCGCGAGGAGCGGTGGCGTCTGGAGTATCCGGATGGTGCCCGGATCGTGTTGCGCGAGCTGCGCGGGCGGGTGACGCGACCGGAGGGCGGGGAGGAGCAACCCTTTCACGATGTGGTGCTGGAGGGGTCCGGAGGGGCGCCGGTCCGTTTTCTGCAAACCGCGCTGGCGGTGGGACGCCATTTTTCGGCGCTGCTGGAACCTTTGGGACCGGTGGCGCGTGCCCTGGTGCGTCGCGATTCCACGCTGTTGGTTCCGGTTGCCTGGCATGAGGGGGGTGGCGTGACCGGGGAGCGGGTGATCGGGGCTTTGGCGCGGGCCGGCGCGGCGCGGGTCGGCTGGATCCGGGATCAGTTGGCCCCTTTGGTTCATGGCGTTGGGGCGATCCGGATCCAGGCTGCGGGGAATCTCATCCAGGCGGTGGCCGGATTGCATCGTTTGATCCAGTCGTTCGGGGAGTTGCTGCCCGAGCCGCTGCGGCGCGACATGGAGAGCGAGTTGCACTGGTTGTCCGGGGAGTTGGCGGAGGTCGCGTTCGGAGCGGGTCTGGTGCAGGCGACCGTCCCGTGGATGTGCGACTGTTTTCCGGAGGATGCGAAGCCGTTGGAAGCGCGGCGGGTGCGGGCGCAACAGGCGTGGGATCTGGCTTTGGAGCGGGCGGTGCGGGCGGTGGACTCGTTTCGTTTCACCCGTCTGTTCATGGGGTTTGCCATCTGGCTGGGCAGCGAGGAGGGGTTGAAGGCGGCCACCATGGAGAGCGATGCCGGAGTGCGGGAGCGGCTGCATGGATCGGTCGAAGGGATGGCGCGGGAGTTGATCCGTCGCGGGTCCAGAGTGCTGGTGGAGGGCGATTGCGCCGCTCCGCTCGAAGTGTTGGCCCGTGCCGAGGCCCTGGATGAGATCCTGGCTCTTTTTGCCGGAGCGATCCCGGAGCGCAAATCCGGGGTGCAGCGTTCGGCGGTGACCGATCTGGTGCGGAGCGCGCGGCGCGTGGTGGAATTGGAGGCGGAACAGCGGCTGTGGCAGCGTGCGGGATCCGGTGATGGGCCGACAGCGGTGGATCATCTGTTTCGCGGGTGGCAGGGCGCCAGACTGGAGGCGGCCCGGAGTGATTTCCGTCTGACCTGGGAGCCGTTTTCCGGCGCGTCTTCCCTCTCTTGGCTCCGGGATTGAAAATGGTCAACTGGATGCGGGCGCGGCGTTCCGGCACGGATGAAGGACCGGGAAATCCCTTCTGGATCAGCTATGCGGATCTGATGACCGCACTGGTGATGCTGTTTCTGGTGGTCATGAGCATCTCCATGGTGGCGATTGCCTCGCGTCCCATGGTGGAGAAGAAACAGCGTGCCGGTGACATCCGGATGATTCTGACCCAGCTTGACCTGATGGCCGAGGATGCGGGATTGGATCTGCGGGTCAATCAGGAGAATCATTCGATCCATTTTGGCGACAAGGCGCGTTTTGCCTTCAACAGCTATCAACTCACCCCCGAGGCGGTCGAGATTCTGCGCGCTTTTGTGCCGGTATTGCTGGAGGTGCGTGCCGGGCAGGAGGGGGGACGCTGGATGGAGCGGGTTCATATCGAAGGCTACACCGATGCAGCCGGCAGCTATCTTTACAACGTGGATTTGAGTCTCAAGCGTGCCCAGTCGGTGTTGTGCGCCCTGCTCTCCGTGGATCTGCCTCCGGAAAAATTGCGTCGTTTGCAGGAGTTGTTGATCATCGACGGGGCGTCGGTGACGGCCATCAAATCTTCTCCCGAAGAGAGCCGCCGGGTGGAGATGCGTCTGGAATTCCGTCGGGTCGGGGATGAATCCAGACTCGCCACCCCCCCGGATCTCCCCATGGGTCGCTGCGCGATTCCGATGGAGGAGGGGAAGAAAGGATCACCTGCCGCCAAACCCCCTGTCGCCGGAGAGCCGGGCCATGCTCCGGGGTGGCTGGAGCTGTTCCGGGAGCAGTTGCTGGAGTAGGTATTGCCGGCAGGCTCATGGTGTTGCCGTGATCAATGACCGAGCGCGCCTTTGAGTTGCGGTTCGGCATCCAGCAGCGTCTTGGCCTGGACCACCACCTTTTCTCCCGCCTTGAGACCTGCGAGGATTTCCGTGGATCCATCGCTCTTGGCGCCGACGCGCACGACACGGGGTTCGTACCACCCGGCCTCGTTCCGCTCCACCAGCACCATCTGGCGGGAGCCGTTTTCCAGCAGCGCGGAGTCGGGAATGGTGATGAGGCGGCCATTTTCTGCCGTCGGGGCTGCCAGCAGCACGGTGGCATACAGGGCGGGTCGGAGTTGGCCGGTCGGATTGGGCAACTCGATGCGCACCTTGACCGTGCGCGTCTCGGCGGTCAAGGTGGGATAGACGAAGGCGACCTTGCCGGAAAATACCTTGCCAGGCATGGCGGTGAGCGTGACCTCGGCGGTTTGTCCCTCTCTCACCAGGCCCATGTCCTGCTCGAAGACATCGGCCAGCACCCAGACCATCGACAGATCGGCAATGCGATAAAGAACCTCGCCGGGCATGAAGCGCATCCCCTGGATGGCGTTTTTTTCCAGAATCACTCCGGAAAGGGGCGAGAAGACCGTGATGTTCTTGTTCGCGCTCTGTTGCTGTTGCAGTCGTTTGATCTGACCGGCGGAGAAATCCCAGTTGCGCAGCCGGTTCAAGGCGCTTTCGGCCAGATCGTCCGCCGTGCGTCGGGTTTCGGGATCCGCCTCCTTGAGGGCCTTGCCGGCCCGTTGCGCGGCCAGATACTCCTGCTGGGCCTGAACCAGGGTCGGCGCGTAGACCTCCATCAGCGGTTGGCCCCGTTGGATGCTCTGGCCGGTGACATCGGCATGCAGCTTTTCGATCCACCCTTCGTATTTCTGGGTGACCACATGCAGACGCCGTTCGTCCACCTGCACCGTGCCCACGGCACGAATGGTGCGGACCACGGGACGCAACCCGACGGCTTCGCTCGTCACCCCAAGAGAGCGCAACCGCTCCGGATCGATCCGCACCCCTTTGCTGGCATCCTCCGGATCGCTCCAGACCGGACCAACCCAGGCCATCCCAAGCGCGCACAGCACGCGCATCATCATGGTGAATCCGGCCTGCCTGCGCATCACAAGTCACCTCCAACCAGTCGTTCGATTTCGGCCAGACGGACCTGTTGTTCGAATTGGGCCTTGATCCGTTCGATCTGGAACTTTTTTTGTCGTTGTACCGCATCCAGGACACTGACGGCCTCGGTTGTCCCGGATTCATAGCCTTTGATCGCGGATTGCAATGCGATGCGCGCCTGGGGCAGCAGCACCTCAGCCGTGGTTTTTTCCACCTGCCGGGCCTCTGCCAGCCCGAGCAGCGCCTCCCGCAGGGTGGATTCGAGATGGAGCCGGGCGGCGACCACCCGTGCTGCGGCGGCCTGTTTTTTGGCTTCGGCTTCCCGTTCGGCTGCCCGGCGTGTTTCGGTCTGCACCGGCAGCGTGAAATTCATGGTGGCCTCGAAGCCGTTGGGTGTCCCCTCGTCGCGCCGTTCCACCACTCCGAATCCCAAGGTCACATCCGGCAGCCAGTTCCGCTGCGCCAGACGGTGTTCCTCTTCGGCTCCTTCCAGCCGTGTCCGCTGCTGTTTCAGGCCGGGATTGGCCACCATGGCGCGCTCCATCAGGGTGGTGAAATCCAGGGCCGATTCGTCCGGCAAAGGTCGCAGTTGGGGATGCTCCACCAGTGGCGCATCGGGCGGACGGTTGACCAGGGCATTCATGCGGGCGCGAATGCGGTGACGTTCCTTTTCCATGCGTGCCAGTTCGGCGGAGAGCGCGCCCCGTTCGGCCTCGGCGGAGGTGGCCTCGGATTGCGACCCCATCCCCTGGGCGTAACGAAGTCGGGCAAATTCCACCAGGGCACGCATCACCTGGATCAGTTCGCTGGTCTGATCCATGGAGAGATGGACCCGATGATAATCCGCATAGGTGGTTTTGATGCGCATCACCACCTCGGCGATCCTGTCGGTCAGCGACTCTTCGGCCTCGCGCTGGCCTGCCTCGGCGATGGCGCGGCGCGCCTCCCGTTTGCCCCAGGCGGGCAGCTCCTGTTGCACGGTATATTTATAGACCGCGCCCCGACCCGGCAGACCGGCGTTGTTCCGGGAGATTTCATCCACCGTGAGCTGAAAGCCCGGATCGGGCAGGGCACCGGCCCCCGTCACCCGCTCTTTGGCCGCGTCCCGCTCCAGGGCGGCGGCTGCCAGCTCCGGATTCATCCGTTTGGCCAACTCCAGCAGTTCGGCGACCGATCCTCCCACCGGGTGGTGGTGTGCCTCCCCCGCCCACGACGGCATGGCCATGAACGCCATCCACCACACGATCCAGGGCCGGATCTTCATGATCTGCACCCGGTTCACGGCTTGCCGGAGGGGACGCGGGCCGTGATCCGTTTGGCCAGGCCATCGATGGCGATCACCGCAGCCCGCTGGCCGCCATCCGCTCCGTCACCGGTCAGCCGGTTGCCTTCGGTCGGGATCAGGGAAAGCTCTTTCTTGCCGGTTTCTCCCATCCAGGTCACCTTGGCCTTGGCGTTTTTTACCGCGACCGGTCGATTGTCATGATCGGTCACATAGAGTTCCAGCGGGCCGTTGCCGCTGACCAGTTCCAGCCGGTAGCCATCGGCCTCGACCATGCGTCCGCCATGGACGGGTTTCAAGACGCCATCGGCATGGAGTCGGGGGGAGCACAGCAACAGCGTGAGGAGCAACAGCAAACGGGAGGTGTTCATGATTTCTCCTTGATCCAGGTTGCAAGCGCCGTGCGGCCAATCCGCAGAAAAATTACCGGCGTCACCAGGGTGTCGAGCAGGGTGGAGGAGATCAGCCCTCCAAAGATCACCACCGCCACGGGGTGCAGAATCTCCTTGCCCGCAGCCGCGCCATCCAGAATCAGGGGAATCAGCGCCAGGGCGGCCACCAGTGCGGTCATCAGCACCGGGGTGAGCCGTTCCAGCGAGCCGCGCAGCACCAGTGCGGCGCCAAAGGGTACGCGTTCTGCGGTGGCAAGATGGAGATAATGGGAGACTTTCAGAATCCCGTTCCGGGCCGCGATCCCGGTCAGCGTGATGAATCCCACCAGACTGGCCACGGACAGTGGGGCGCCGGAGAGCCACAATGCCGCCACACTGCCCACCAGCGCCATGGGGATGTTGGCCATGATCACCAGGGCGAGGATGGCAGAGCGGAAGTGACCGTACAATACCACGAAAATGGCGATCAGCGAGATCATCGACAGCAGTGCGATCAGGCGGGTCGCCTCCTGCTGGCTGCGGAACTGTCCTTCGAGGGCGATGCGATAGCCCCCCGGCAGCTTGACCTCGTGCAATCGGGTTTGAACCTCCTCGACCACGGACGAGAGATCGCGGCCCTGGGTGTTGGCCAGAATGACGATCCGGCGGCGCATGTCATCGCGGTTGATCAGGTTCGGACCCATGCTTTCCACCACGTCGGCCACCAGTTCCAGCGGAATGGTGCCGCTCGGGGTATCGATGAGGATCTTGCCGAAATCCGCGCTTTCGGTGCGCCAGACATCGGCCAGGCGCACCACCACGTCGTGGGTGCGTTGACCGTCCAGGATCTGCGAGACCACCTTGCCGTTGAGCGCGGCCTGCAAGGTGTCGCTCAATCGGGTGAGCGAGAGGCCGAACTTGAGCGCCTCGGCGCGATCCAGCCGGATCTGCAACTGGGGAATGAGCACCTGTTTTTCCACCTGCAAATCGGTCACGCCCGCCACGGTGGCCATTTGGGCGCGCACCTCTTCGGCCTTGGCGCGCAGGGTATCCAGATCGTCTCCGAAGATCTTGACCGCGATTTCGGCCCGCACTCCGGAGAGCAGATGATCGAGCCGGTGGGAGATGGGTTGGCCCACGTTGATCGCCACACCGGGCAGGATCGCCAACCGTTGGCGCAACTCCTTGAGGATCGTCTCGCGGTTGCGGGCCGAGGGTTTCAGGTCCACATCGATTTCGGAGAAATGGACCCCTTCGGCATGCTCGTCCAGTTCGGCCCGTCCGGTGCGGCGCCCGGTGGAGAGAACCTCCGGGGTGGCCTTGAGCAGCCGTTCGGCCAGAGTGCCGATGCGGTTGGACTCCTCCAGTGACGTGCCGGGGGTCATCACCACGCTGATGGTGACGGTTCCTTCGTTGAAGGGGGGGAGAAAACTGCGTCCCAGCCAGGGGACCGAACCGGCGGCGGCGATCACCAGCACCAATGCCAGACCGATCACCGGCGTGGGGTGGGCAAAGGACCAGGTTAACAGCCGGGCATCCCCTTTTTTCAGGGTGCGCACCAGCCACGACTCAGCGTGGTGGGTATGGGTGAGACCGGGCAACAGGAAATAACACAACACCGGGGTCACGGTCAGGGAGATGACCAGCGAGGCGAGGATCGAGACGATGTAGGCGATTCCGAGCGGGGTGAAGAGCCGTCCCTCGATGCCGGAGAGGGCAAACAGCGGCAGAAAGACCAGTACCACGATGATCGTGGCATAGACAATGGCGTTGCGCACCTCGCCCGAGGCCTGCCAGACCACGGCCAGAGTCGGTTGCGGGTCCGGGGAGATCGCATTTTCTTTCAGACGCCGGAAGACGTTTTCCACATCCACCACCGCATCGTCCACCAACTCCCCGATGGCGACCGCCAGACCACCCAGGGTCATGGTGTTGATCGACAGACCGAAGCCATGAAAAATCAACGCGGTCAGCACCAGAGCCAGGGGAATCGCCGTGAGGCTGATCAGGGTGGTGCGCAGGTTCATCAGGAACAAGAACAGCACCACGGCCACCAGCATCGCCCCGTCCCGCAACGCCTCTTCCACGTTGGCGATGGCCCGTTCGATGAAGTCGGCCTGCTTGAAGAGAATCGGGTCGATGCGCACATCCTCGGGCAGGGTGCGTTGGATTTCGGCCAGCAGGGCCTCGATGCGCCGGGTCAGGGAGACGGTATCGGCGCCGGGCTGCTTCTGTACGGCCAGAATCACCGCCGGGGCGCCATCGATGCTCGCATCGCCCCGCTTGACCCCCGGACCGATGCGCACCTCGGCGAGCTGTTCCAGGGTGATCGCTCCCTCTTTGGCATGGCGGACCACGGTGCGTTTCAGATCTTCCGGATCCGTGGTGCGGCCAATGTTGCGGATCAGGAACTCCTGGCCCCGCTGGGAGAGAAAACCGCCGGTGGTGTTGCTGGCGAATCCTTCCAGCGCGCGCTCCAGCTCTTCGTAGGAGACCCCGAGGGCGCTCAGACGGGCGGGATCGGCCAGCACCTGATACTGTTTGACCTCGCCGCCGATCGGGATCACCTGGGCCACACCGGCGATGCTCATCAACTGCGGACGCAAGTTCCAGTCCGCCAGGGTGCGCAGCTCCATGGGGGGCGTGAACCCTTTGGCGCTGCGCAATCCCACCAGCATGATTTCGCCCATGATCGAGCTGACCGGTCCCATCACCGGCACCACCCCGCGCGGCAGGCTGCCGGCCACCATGGCCAGTTTTTCCGCCACCAGCTGGCGGTTGCGGTAGATTTCGCTTCCCCAGGCAAATTCCACGAAGAGAATCGACAGCCCCACCCCGGAGTTGCTGCGCAGTCGGGTCACGCCCGGCATGCCGTTCATGGCGGCTTCGATCCGCATGGTCACCAGGGATTCCACCTCTTCCGGGGCCAGGCCCGGTGCCTCGGTCATGATCGTGACCGTGGGACGGTTGAGATCCGGGAAGATATCCACCGGCAGGCGGATCGCCACCCAGGTGCCATAGATCAGGGTCAGCAGGGCCAGGGTGAGGATCAGGATCCGTTGCCGCAGGGCAAAGCCGATCAGACGCTCGAACATGGCTTCACCGTATCGCCTGGAGCATCTGCGTGCCCCGGACCACCACCCGTTCTTCCGGGCGGAGTCCTTCCAGAATTTCCACCCGGTCGGCCAGCCGGCGCCCGATGCGCACCGAGCGGGCCGCGAACTGTTCGGGTCCGCTCTGCACCCACACCGTGGGCAGGCCGGAGCGGTCGGTCAACGCTGCGCGGGGAATGGCCAGTTCCAGACGGGTGAGACCGGTGTGGGCAAAGACATCCATGGGCATGCCCGACTTGATTCCCGACGGGCCGTGGCCGGAGAAATCCAGCGCGAATTGAACATGCAGGCCAAGATTTTCCGGATTGACCCTGGAACTGATGCCGGTCAACTGCAACGGAAACTGGCGGTTCGGGATCTGACGGGAGGAGGCCACCCCGCCCACGATCCGCTCGGCCAGCATGAGATCGTAGAGGATCGCCTCGATCCACAGCCGGTTGGGATCGATGATTTCGGCGAGCAGAGTGGCTTCGGTCACCACTTCGCCGGGGGTGATGTGGACATCGCTGAGTCGTCCGTTGATCGGGGCGAGCACCATTTCCCGTCCCACGGTGGATTCGGGTCGATCCCCCTTGAACAGGGCGAGTCGTTGTCCGGCCTTTTCGCTGGCGGTCAGTACCGGATCGAGTACGGCCAGGGTCTGGCCCCGTTTGACCCACTGTCCGGAGCGGGGGGGCGGAAAGTCGGGGTCATGGCCGATGCGGGCGGTGAAAGGGGGATGGATGCGGGCATGGACTGCCGGGTCCGGGATCACCCGACCCACCAGACGGACGGTTTCGGCCACTTCGGCGGGTGCGGCCAGGGTGGTGCGGAGTTCCAGCAGAAACTGGCTCGCCTTGGGCAGAGCGACCACGCCCGGAGTCGGGGCGACGGGTGCATGGGAGGGGGTGTCCGCGGTGCGGGCCGGAAGGCGGATCAGGATCAGATCCTCCTCTCCTTGCGCGGTGATGGTCAGGGTGAGATCCGCTTCCTGATGGCCGGGCGGCTGCCAGTCGAGTTGATAGACGCCTGCGGTGGAGGTGGCTGTGCCCTGGCCGCGCCAGGCGGTGGCGCCACCGGCCTCGACTTCGATGGTCGCCTGGGGGACCGGGGCATTGTCAGCCAGGGAGGCCAGATAAAGGCGGGTGGATTCGTGGTCCGCAACGATGACCGCTTCGAACCGTTCGCCGCTGCCGCCCACCCCCAAACCGGAAGGGAGGGCCTCCAGGGCGATGGTGGGGCTGCCGTGATCCTCGCCGCCATGGGCGAACAGGGGCCGGTCGGTCAGAAGAGCGAGCAACCCGAGGATGATTGAAATGCCGATGCGACCCATTGCCTTGTTCCTTGCCTTTGATCCAGAATCAATCACGACCCAATGGATAGAATACCGCGTCATGATCACAGCTTCATGACAGGATTGTCACAAAAGTATGGCAGGTTATGGAAAATCAGACACGCATCCTCGTGGTGGAGGACAACCGGGAGATCCGGGAGTTGGTGGTACGGTATCTGAACGAACACGGGGTTTACGCCGTGGGGGTCGGAGAGGGGCGGGCGATGCGGGCTGCCCTGGAACGCGAGACGATCGATCTGGTGATTCTGGATCTGATGCTGCCTGGCGAGGATGGTCTGACTTTGTGCCGCAAAATCCGGGAGACCTCCCGACTTCCGGTCATCATGCTGACCGCCATGGGGGAACCGGTGGATCGGGTGGTCGGATTGGAGATGGGGGCGGATGACTACATCACCAAACCTTTTGATCCGCGTGAACTTCTGGCCAGGATCAAGGCGGTGCTGAGACGCGCGGGTCGGGGAGGCGATGCCGAACCTGCTCCTGTGGCGCGGTCGGGGGTGTTCCGGTTTGCCGGATGGACGTTGCATGTGGCCCGGCGGGAGTTGGTGGATGCCGACGGGGTGGTGGAACCGTTGAGCGGCGGCGAATTCGATCTGTTGCTGGCCTTCATTCATCATCCCAGGGAGGTGTTGAGCCGCGAGCGGTTGCTGGATCTGCTCCATGGCCGTGCAGCGGAGCTTTATGACCGCAGCGTCGATACCCAGGTGATGCGCCTGCGCCGCAAGATCGAGCCGGATTCCAAAGAGCCGCGTCTGATCAAGACCGTCTGGGGCGGAGGGTACATGTTCACCCCCGAGGTCGAAGGGCGATGAATACCCTGTCGATCCGGGTGATCCTGACGTTGCTGATCGGGCTGACCTTTTCGCATATCCTGAGCATCTTGATTTTTTCCAGCGAGAAGCTGGAAGGATCGGTGTTGAAGAGCGAATCCCAGGTGCTGGAGCGGATGGCCGCGGTGATCCATCTGATGATGGAGGTGCCGGTCGCGCATCATCAGACGCTTTTAAAGACGCTCAATCATGGAGGAATGTACTATCATATCAGCGATTCCACCGCCGCCGGGTCGGAGTGGCCGGGAATGGGTTCCGATGAGGGGTTGCGCCAACGGCTGGAGCAGCGGATCGCGTTGCCGGAGGTGCGGGTGGTTGCGGTGGAGATCCGCCCGCCGGATTGGAATCATGCCCA
The DNA here is from genome assembly GCA_015234115.1 of Magnetococcales bacterium. GTDB lineage: Bacteria > Pseudomonadota > Magnetococcia > Magnetococcales > Magnetaquicoccaceae > Magnetaquiglobus. The sequence continues at coordinate 15,517 of JADFWP010000009.1, read as the reverse complement.
CGGCAGCGCCCATCGGCTGCTGTTTGCCATGGAGGTGGCCATCATCCGGATGATGCACGACACCGTGCTGGATGAGGAGATTCATGCCCGGGTGGCCTTGCCCGGTGGGCAGCGGGTGTGGATGAGCAGTCTGCCTGCGGACAACCATGTGCCGCTGTTCCGTCATGCCACCATTTCGGTGGTGTTGATGACCGGAGCGATTTTTCTGTTTGCCCTGGGGATCGCCCGTCATCTGACGCGACCGTTTGCGCGCATTGTGCAGGCTGCGGACCGGTTTGGTCAGGATCTGCATGCACCGCCTCTGCCCGAGGAGGGCGCCATGGAGTTGATCACCGTGGCGCGGGCCTTCAATCGGATGAACCGGCGGATCCGGGAGTTTGTCGAGGAGCGGTTGCGGATGATCGCGGCCATTTCCCACGATCTGCGCACCCCGTTGACCCGACTGAAACTCATGGCCGAATTCGTCGGGGACGAAGCGACCCGTGGCCGCATGGTCGCAACTCTGGACGAGATGGAGGCGATGCTTGCCGTCACGCTCACCATGGCGCGGGAGGCCAACAGTCCGGAACCCAAACAACAGGTCAACCTGAGCGGTCTGCTCTCGTCGATCTGTGCCGATCTGACCGATGCCGGACTGTTCGCCACCTGCGACGAGAGCGCCAGGCATCTGTTTTCCTGTCGTCCTTTGGCCATGAAGCGCGCCCTGACCAATCTGATTCACAATGCGGTCAAGTTCGGGGGCGCGGCCCAGGTTTCGTTGCAACGGGAAGCCGAGCGGTTGCTCATCACCATTCGCGATTCCGGGCCAGGCATTCCGGAGCGCGAATGGGAGAATGTCTTCAAGCCGTTCCTGCGTCTGGAATCCATGGGAGGGGCGGAGGCGGACGGGGTTGGCCTGGGCGGGGTCGGGTTGGGCTTGTCGATTGCCTCGTCGGTGATCCGGGAGCATGACGGGGTGATCCGGTTTTTCTATCCGCCGGAAGGGGGATTCGCCACGCGGGTGGAGCTTTGGACCGGAAGAGGGGTGGATTGATCCCAGCCGGCGCGGGATTCCAGTGAGTGGTTGTTCTTGCAAGAGGATTTGGGTCTTTCCCTACAAAAATTGACTTGCTCTTTGTCGGCAACGGTATAAAGATATCAAAGTTACCGAAAGGGCGCGCGAATCATGGGCCGATCCAAATTTTCAGGCAATGGGAGAAAAAAATGGCTGACGATTATTCCGACTCTCTGGCCACGACAGGTCGTGTCATCGTCGATGGCACCGAATCAACCGGTATTATTGAGGTCGCCAACGACAGTGATTGGTTTGCGGTCACCCTGAACGCAGGCACGCTCTACCAACTCCGTGCCACCCGTGGTCTCACCGACGGTTTGACCGATCCCTATCTGGATTTCTACGACAGCCAGGGGCACTGGATCGTCTCCAACGATGACGGCGGCGGAGAGCGCAATTCCCTCATCGCCTATACCCCGCTGGCGGCGGGTGATTATTACATGGCTGTGCGCCACTATGACACGGGAACCGGCAATTACACCGTTTCCGCTACCTCAATGTCCGTCAGTTCGGCCACGGATGATTTTGCGGCCACTACCGCCACCCTGGGACGGGTCGCAGTCGGCGGTGCCGCCATCACGGGCAGCATCCAGACGGTTGGGGATCAGGACTGGTTCGCGGTCACGCTTTCGGCGCGCACCTCCTATCAGTTCCGCGCCACCCGCACCAACAACAGCGCCGGTTTGGCGGACCCCTACCTGACCCTGCTCGACAGCAGCGGAAATGCCGTCACTTCGGATGATGACGGGGGTGGGCATTACAACTCCCTGATCAGCTACACCCCGACTGCCGCTGGCACCTATTATCTGGCGGTCCGGGACTATGGATCGGGCCTGGGACGCTATACGATCGCGGCTGCGGTGCCCGACGATTACACGGCCACAGCGACCACGGCAGGACGGGTGGCGGTCAATGCCCCGGAGGCCACTTCCGGCAATATCGAGCGCGGCGGGGACCGGGACTGGTTTGCCGTGCGGCTGACTGCCGGAGTCGCCTATCAGTTGCGGGCCGAACACGATGCCAACAATGGCCTGGCCGATCCTTTCCTGACCCTTTATGGGCGCGCCGGCGCGGCCATTGTCTCCAACAACGATGGCGGCGGCGATACCAATGCCTTGATTCGTTACACGCCGACCGTCACGGGCACCTATTATCTGGGGGTGCGCGGGAATACGAGCACGGATCGGGGTTCCTACACGGTTTCGGCCACCACCGCCGATGATTACACGGCCAGTTCCAGCACCACCGGACAGGTTGCCACCGACGGTACCGTCACAGCGGGAACCATCGAGCGCGGAGGCGATCAGGACTGGTTCGCGATCACCCTGACCGGAGGCACCACCTACAGTCTGCAACTGGAACGCAGCGACTCGGGCGGCCTGACCGACCCCTATCTCTCCTTGTTCGATGGCCAGGGCGTCTGGATCAGCGACAACGACGATGGCGGGGGAGAGGGCAACTCCCTGATGAGCGTCACCCCGATCGCCTCGGGCACCTATTATCTCGGCGTCCGGGATTACGGCTTCGGCACGGGCCGCTATCAGTTGAGCGCCACGGCCAATACCGCAGTCAGCACCGGTGGCGAGGAGGACGATTTTGACGGCACGATCGCCACCACCGGCGTCGTGAGCGTCGAAAGCGAGGCCGGCACCTCTGGCGTGATCGAAACCGCCTGGGACAGCGATCTGTTCTCCGTTGCTCTGACTGCGGGCGTCACCTATCAGTTGCGGGCCACCTCCGCAGAGACCGACGCTCTGGAAGATCCCTACCTGACCCTCTACGACGCTGCCGGTACCACCATTCTTTCCAACGACGATGGCGGCACCGGACGGAACTCCCTGATCGTCTTCACTCCCGAGACCACCGGCACCTTCTATCTGGGTGTCAAGGATTATGATGAGGGAACCGGGGCTTATACGGTTTCGGCCATGACCGGGGACGACTTTCCCAATACGGCCGCCACGACCGGGGAGGTGCTGGTCAATGGCAGCGGCACCGTGGGTCGGATCGAACAGGCCGCAGACCGGGATCGCTTTGCCGTGCGTTTGACCGCAGGCACGGCCTATCAATTCCGCGCCACCGCCGCTTCGGTCGATGGACTCGACGATCCGTATCTCTCCCTCCTGAGCAGCAGCGGGAGTGTGCTGGCAAGCAACAACGATGCCGGCGGTTCGCTCAATTCCCGCATCTCTTATACTCCCACGGAGTCCGGCACCTATTATCTCCAGGTCCGGGATGACGCGAATGGCACCGGGGCGTATACGGTCTCGGCCTCTTCGGCGGATGATTTCACCGCCACTGTGGCCACCACCGGGGTGGCGGTCCTGAATGGCTCGACCAGCGGCAGTATCGAGTCGGCCAACGACCGGGACTGGTTCCGGGCCGCTCTGGTCGCAGGCCATACCTATACCATCGATCTGCAAGGCGAACCCTCCAGCCATGGCACCTTGACCGACCCCTATTTCTACGGCATTCACAACAGCCGTGGCCAATTGGTCCGCAACACCAGCAACGATGATTACAACAGCACCTCCGAATCTCATACGGTCTTCACCCCCAGAACATCGGGCAACTACTATTTCGTGGCAGGCGCCTACGGCACCCTGACCGGGAGCTACCAACTGCGGGTGAGCGACACCCAGGCCAGTGATGTGGCCAGTACCGTGAGCACCACGGCCACCCTGGCCGTGGATGGCCGGGTCAACGGGCGGATCAATACGGCGCGGGATGTGGACTGGTTCCGCGTCTCGCTGACCGCAGGTCAGACCTATATCGTGGAGGAGACCGGCGACTCCTCCAGCACCTCGCCGCTGCCCGATCCCTATTTCCGGGGGATCTACAATGCCAGCGGGCGACTGATCAGCGGGACCAGCAACGACAACTACGCTTTGGGTTCCGGTTCGCGGGTGCAATTCACCCCGACCACCACCGGCACCTATTACCTGGCCGCCGGGGCGCAGAGCACCGATACCGGCGACTATCAACTCAGCCTGACCACCCGCATCAACAGCGCGGACGCCATCGATGATTCCATCACCACCACCGGCACCATCGACATCGGCACCACGGGCGTCGATGGCCAGGTCGATTCCGCTTTTGAACGGGACTGGTATCGGGTCTCCCTCACCGCCGGTCAGAACTACGAAATCAATCTGCGCGGTGCCAGCAGCCATCTGGGCACCCTGAACGATCCCAATTTCGTGGGGGTCTACGATGCGACCGGTACGCTGTTGCCGGGTACAGGCAACGACGACGCCAATGGCTCCACCGATTCGGCGACCACCTTCCGTCCCACCACCACGGGAACCTATTATCTGGCTGTGGGCGGTTATGCCGATGGCACGGGCACCTACAATCTGACGATCAACAACAGCGTCAGCACGGAGGTGGCCGACAATATCAACACCACCGCTTCCATGGAATTCGAGTATCGCGGCCAGATCGATACCGCCTCCGATGTGGACTGGATCCAGGTCTCCCTGACCGCAGGCCGCACCTATCAGATCCAGGAGTTGGGCAGCAATGGCAATCATGGCACTTTGAGCGATCCGTTCCTGCAAGGTCTTTACGACAGCACGGGTCTGGTCATCCCGGACACCTCGAACGATGACGCGGATGGAACGACCAATTCATCGATCAGCTTCACGGCCCCGGCGACCGGCAACTACTACATCGCCGCCGGAGGTTACGGCTCGGAGACCGGTTCCTATCGGGTGACCGTCACCCCCGGTCCACCCGATACCTCGGGTCCGGCCATGGTCAACGCCCCGCCTGCCACCCTCAATCCGGCTTCCAATCTGACCCTCACCTTCAACGAGATGGTGCGGGCCGGGACGGGCAATATCGTGCTCCAGGGGGGCGGTCAGACGCTCACCATTCCGGTCACCAGCGATCAGGTCACCATTGCCGGCGAAACGCTCACGGTCAATCCCACCAACGATCTGACCAACGATACCACCTACACGCTGTCCATCGATACCGGTGCGGTGAAGGATCTGGCAGGCAATGATTTCCAGCAAAGCGCAGCGGTTTCGTTTGTCACCAGCACGGTGACGCACGCCAATACCTGGACCATCATGACCTATATCGATGGAGACAACAATCTGGAGGAGTACGCCCTCGGCGATCTGAACGAAATGGAGTCGGTCACTCTGCCCGCCTCGGTCAATCTGGTCTCGATTCTGGACCGCACACCGGGTCATGATCGCAGCAACGGCAACTGGACCGATACCCGACAGGGGACCATCAGCCACGATTCCGATACGGAAACGGTCTCCTCGTTTTCCCGGTTCACCTCGCTTGGCGAGGCCAACATGGGCAGTGCCGCCACGCTGACCAACTTCATCAACTGGGCGGCCACCAACAACCCTGCCGAACACTATGCCCTGATCATCTGGGATCATGGTGGTGGTCTCGACGGGGTGAGCTGGGACGATTCCAACAACGGTGACAATCTCACTTCCAACGAGATTCGCTCGGCCATCGACAATTCCAATGTGGATCATTTCGATCTCATCGGTTTCGATGCCTGTCTGATGGGCATGGTGGAACAGGCCTGGGATCTGCGTAACCTGACCGATGTCACGGTCTTTTCCGAGGAGTTGATTCCGGGCACGGGCTGGGCCTACGACAACTGGTTGCAGGATCTGGCCAACAATCCCAACCTGTCGGCAACCGATGTCGGCAGCCGGATTGTCAGTTCGTATGCCCAGGAGTATGCGGGCGAAGAGGATGCCACCCTGTCGGCGGTGCAATCCAACCGTCTCGGGGATCTGAACAATGCCCTGGAGAGCTTTGCGACCCGTGCCCTGGCGCTGGATCGCACCTCGTCCGACTGGACCCGGATGCGTACTGCGGCGGCACGTTCGGCGAGTTTCGGCGGCGATGGAGAGAGCTACAATTATCGTGATCTTGGGGGCTTCATGGACAGTGTGGCCACCCAGGTGAGCGATGCCACCCTGGCCAGAACGGCTGCCGATGTCTCCAGCCGGTTGGACGACGCGGTATCGGCGGTCGGCGGAACCATTGCCGGGGCCAATGGGTTGTCGATTTATCTGCCTTACGGCTCCACCCGGGTCGATTCGGCCTATACGGCGACCAACCATTCGTTCCTGGCCTCTTCCTCCTGGGAGAGCTTCCTGGGCGTGTTGTAGATCCTGTCTTTGTTTCCGGGAGGCTCGGGTTGTTTTTCATCCCCGAGCCTCCCCGGCTGGTCAATCCTCGGTTGCCTTGATCCCGAATTTCTCCAGTTTGCGATAAAAGGTGCTGCGACTCACGCCCAGGAGTCTGGCAGCCTTTTTCTTTTTCCATTGAGCCTCTTCCAGGGCGCGCAGCAGAGACTCCTTTTCGGATCCGTTGGGCGGGGTGGCCGCGGTGGTGGCGGCGGTGATCGGGCAGGGTGGCGGGAGGGACTCTTCCTCTGCCGGTTCGGCTTCGAACTCGATGGCCGTCGGATCGGCGCAGGGGCGCTGCACCACCAGATTTTTCGGCAGGTGCTTGATGCGGATCGTGTTGAGACGACAGATCACGAAGGCGTGTTCGATGGCGTTTTCCAACTCCCGGATGTTGCCGGGCCAGGGGTACTGGGAAAACATCTCCATCACCCCTTCCTGAACCCCGACGATGCTTTTTTCGTATTTGCGGTTGAATTTCTGGATGAAATGGTTGACCAGCAGCGGAATGTCTTCGATCCTCTGGCGCAAGGGCGGCACATTGATTTCGACCACATTGAGCCGGAAATAGAGATCCTCGCGGAAGCGGCCCAGCCGGATCTGTTCCGCCAGATTCTTGTTGGTGGCGGCCACGACCCGCACATCCACCCGGATGGTGCGTGAATCCCCCACCCGTTCCAGTTCTTTTTCCTGAAGGATCCGCAGCAGCCGGGTCTGCATCGACAGGCTGATGTCGCCGATTTCATCGAGAAAGATGGTGCCGCCGGTCGCCACTTCGAACCGTCCGGGCCGATCCCGCACCGCGCCGGTGAAGGCCCCCTTGACGTGGCCGAAGAGTTCGCTTTCCAATAGATTATCCTGCAAGGCCGCGCAGTTGACCTTGACCATGGGGCCATTGCTCCGTTTCCCCTTGAAGTGCAAAGCCTCGGCCACCAGCTCCTTGCCCACGCCCGATTCTCCGGTGATCAGGGTGGTGGTATCCATGTTGGCCAGGGATTCGATCAGGTCATAGACCTCCTGCATCTTTTCGCTCATGCCGATCAGGCGATGAAAGGTGCGTCGTTTGCGCAGCAACTCCGGCAGCGGCGTGAGGCTGGAACGGTCCAGGATCACCACCACGGCCCCGTGACAGTGACCCAGATGATCGATCAGCGGTGTGGCGCTGACCCGGACTTCGGTGTGCTCCTCGCCGGGTCCGGCGCAGCTCAGATGGTGGTTCAACTCGGCCTTGCGCAAGGCGATGACCCGTTGCAGCAGTGCGGCGATATCCGGCACGCACCCCCCTTTCTGGGTCAGGAGCGAGTATCCCTGGGCAGGCATGGCAAAGTGGCAGGCGTTCAGGGCTGCCGGGTTGACGCTGTGGACGATCATCTGGTGATCCACCACGATCACCCCTTCGCGGATGCTGTTGGTGATCGTTTCCAGAATATCGCGCAGCAGCAGGGGATTGGCGTGCAGGGGGGCGGTTTCTTGGGTCAGGGGGGGAGGGATGGTGGCGCGGGCCATGTCATTGCAACTCCGGTCGCGGAAACAGTGTGTGCCATGGGACATTATGTCCCAATCTGTCTCAATGGAACATGGTTTTTTGTGTCATCCGGGATTGAAATGTGTTCCATTTTTGATTTCGTTAACAGGTAACGGCTGTCACGATTTGTGATTTTGCAAATTTTTCATCCATGCGATCAATGGGGTATTGCCTGGCTGGTGACTGATGTCCGTACCATGGCATGGCCTGTGCGGTATTAAAGACAAGATCCTTAACAAGAAACACAACCCGGAACCGCTCTTGAGGGGTTGGTTCCGGATCAATCGGACCGATGAAAGATACCGGCAAGGAGAACGACCATGAACACCACCAAAATCGCACTGACTCTCTCCATCATGGCTGTGGCTGGCGTGATGGCGGTTCAATTCGGTGATCGCGCCCCGCCCAAAGTGGACAATGCCCTTGCGGTGGCAGCCATGGAAGGAGATGTGGCCAAGGTCCAGGCCTTGTTGGATCGGGGGGTGAGTGTCGAAAGTCATGGCAATCTGAAGATCTCCCCGCTGGCCTGGGCGGCCGAGAACGGCCATGCCGAGGTGGTGCGCGCTCTGCTCAAGGCCGGAGCGGATGTCAATGCGGTGGATCCGTCGGGATTCACCCCGCTGGGCCTGGCTGCCCGCTGGAATGATCGGGCGATTGTCGAGATGCTGCTGGCGGCGGGTGCCAATCCGAACATCGCCAACCGTTCGGGTCAGACCGCGATCTTTGGCGCAGCCCAGTACGGCTTTGACGAGATGCTCAAACGGTTGATCGAGAGTGGTGCGGATGTCAACACCATCGACAAACGGGGCGACAGCCCGATGATCATCGCCTCCAAACGGGGCCATGAACCGGTGGTGACCGCGCTGCTCGATGCCGGGGCCACGCCGAACGTGCAGAACAAACAGGGTTACACTCCGCTGATGATCGCGGCCGAGTCGGGACATGAGACCATCGTTGCCGCGCTGCTGGAGCGTGGTGCGGATCTCACCTTCCGGCACGAATGCGGCTGCACGGCGCTTCTGGCCGCAGCGGAAAAAGGGTATGTCGGGATTGTCCGGCTGCTGCTTGACCATGGCGCGGACATCAATGCCGTCAACTACGAGGGATCTTCGGCCCTGATGTTTGCGGCCCGTTACAACTATCTGGATACGGCCAAGCTGCTCATGGAGCGGGGCATCAAGACCGATCTGGTGGACCAGAACGGCAAAACGGCCAAGGACTATCTGCGGATTGGCGCCACCCGAGCCATGAACCGTCTGCTGGATCCGGGCAAGAACGCATGAACCACGTCTGATGGGTATGGTTTCATCCACTCCGGGGGGCTTCGTCTGATTGGACGAGGCCCCCCGGTCAGAGATCAGGGGGGGATCCCCGAAGAGGGTGCCATGAACGCCAGCCGGAAGCAAAAATTTATATCATTGGTGTTCGCGCTGATTGTGTTTCATGGTGACCAACAGGTGGCAGCATCCCCCCAGAGCGATGAAAAATGTTTGCGTTGCCATAGCATGTCCACCCTGGCCTATCGGGATGCCAAGACCGGCGGGTTGCGTGATCTCTCCATTGATCCCAAGGCCATGGCCCTTTCCGATCACAAGAAACTGGCCTGCCGCGACTGCCATGCCGCCGGTTTTGAGGTCTATCCCCATTTTCCGGAGGCGCGGCGTGAGCGGCTCGAATGTCTCGGCTGTCATGAAAAGAGCAAGAATTTCCCTCGCGCCTTGTTTGAATCCATTGAACGGAGCTTCCAGCGCAGCATCCATTATCAGGCGTTGCAGGACTCTTTCGATTGTTTTTCCTGCCACAATCCTCATGATTTTCGCACGCTGTCGGGGCAGTCGCAGGAGCATCTGACCTCGGTGGTGGCGCGGGAGAATCGGACGTGCCGTCATTGCCACGATGCGCCGGAGGCCATTCTGGGTCAGAGCGGACGGCTTTTTTCCACCCTGGAACAGACCCATGCCTGGTTGCCGGAGGCGACCCGCCACTGGAACAAGGTGCGCTGTGTCGAGTGTCACACGGGTGGGGAGAGCCAGCGCAGCCATTTCATTCTGGGTCGGGATCATGCGGTGCGGGCGTGCGAATCCTGTCACAGCCGCGATTCGATCCTGGCGGCCAAACTGTATCGTCATCGCGCCCGCGAGGAGCGCCGCACGGCTGGTTTTGTTCATTCGGTGGTGATGAACGATGCCTATGTCATCGGCATGACCCGCAACCAATGGCTTGATTGGGGTGGCATTGGTCTGGTTGTTTTGACGATTGTCGGGGTTGCGCTCCATGGTTTGGCCCGTTTTCTGGTCGCAAGGGGAGATCACCATGAAATCCACCACTGAACTCTATCCGGTCTGGATCCGCATCTGGCACTGGAGCAATGCGCTCTGTTTTCTGGTGCTGCTGGCGACCGGAATCAGTCTGCACTTTGCCGCACCGGGCGCCTGGTTGATCCCTTTCAACACGGCCCGGGTGCTGCACAATATTTTCGGCATCGGGATGACCCTCGGTTGGGTGATCTTTGCCATCGGCAATCTGCGCGGGGGCAACGGGATTCATTATCGCCCCCGGCTGGCCGGACTGATGAACCGTTTGCTGGCCCAAATCCTGTTTTATGGGGTGGGGATCTTCCGTCAGGCCCCGCACCCTTTTCCGGCGACCCGTGAGGCCAAGTTCAATCCGTTGCAGCAACTCACCTATCTGGGCGTGATGGGGGGGATGGTGCCGATGTTGATCCTGTCGGGTCTGGGGTTTTTCCTGCACGAATGGCTGCCGGAACACGTTCTGGGCATGGATGCCTTGTGGGTGATCGGGGTGTTGCATTATGGGGTGGCCCTGTTCCTCACGCTCTTTTTGATCGGACACCTCTATCTGGCCACGGCTGGCGAGACGGTGTTTGGCGAGTTCAAGAAAATGGTGGTCGGCTCAACCCTGACGGAGGAAAAACCATGAACACCCAACAGATCCGCCAATCACGGCATGTCAAACGGATCGCCATTCTGCTCGGTTTGGGCGTGACGGTCGGGGTGGTGCGTTGGATCTATCCCGGACTGCTGGAGCACTATATCGGGGTGACCAATGCGCCCTTGACCTATGCCAACAGCGTCGAATTGAGCGCGCGGGAGTTCGATGCTCTGGCCGATTCCCTGACCCGTGACCATCGTCAGCAACGGGCCATGGCCCAGACCGTGAGCGAAGAGGTGCCCTTTGCCCGGCGCCTGAAGGTCAACATGTTGATGAAAACCGGCTCGTTTGCCCGGCAGTCGCCCTATCCGCACATTCAGTATTTCCGCAAGGCGGGGATCCGGCAATACAAGGGGCCGGAGACCTGTCTGACCTGTCATGCCACGATCAAGGTGGCGGATTCGCATGGTCAGATCCGCGAGGTGGACACCATGCAGGATATCGTGGATTCGGTCCATTTCAAATTCCAGAGCAGCAGTGCTGGTTCTTCCACCTATGGCTTTGATGGTCGTCAGGTCAATGGCGCCGGAACCCGTCCGATTCCGGTGGGCAAGATCGACCGGGCCTGCGGGGTTCCTGGTTCCTTCACCTGGACCGGCTGGGCCGATCTGGTTCAGACCAAACCCGAGCATGCCAATGGGGCGGTGGAGACCCGCAGCGAAGGGTGCGGTCAATGTCACATCGGCGGCGGTTATCATCCGGCCACGGAAAAGATGTTGCCGTTCCATGACGCCCCGGCGAGCGCCAAGGCCGGGATCGACTGTCTGATCTGTCACAGCCCGCTGTATGACATGAACCAGCGTTACGTGATCGAGGATCTCAATGGCAAACGGTGGAATCAGGATCGTTCCCTCAAGGCGGCGCTCACGGTGGGTGCGCCGACCAATCAGACCTGTCTGAACTGCCATCAGCACAACATGGGCGGGGATCTGGAGAAATCCCTGCCTCAGGGGGCGGCGCCGGACAATCTGGGTCATCAGAACAAACGGCTGTTGCATCCGGGTGCCAAACGGGGCAACTCGATCCAGCCCGAGCATGATGTGCACGCCAAGGCGGGCATGACCTGCACCGATTGTCACAAGCCCCAGGGGCACAAGATTCCGCGCGGCACGTTGGGCGTGGATCTGGTGGCCAACGACCTGCCGGGCCAGAAGGTCGAATGCGAATCGTGTCACACCGCGGCCCCGCATGTGAAGGATACCGAAGAGCGGGCACTGCTCAATGGTCATGTGGCGCGGGTCTCTTGCGAGGCGTGTCACATCAAGCAGTTGCGCGATGACAATACCGTGCTGCGCGACTGGATTCATCCGGTCTGGAATGCCGAGGAGGGGGCGTATGTCTTCAAGGATGTCTATCAGAGCGGCGCAGCGGGCCGGGGTTTCACCTTCCTGTGGTTCAACGGCAACGGCTCGTTCTTGGCCAATGCATTGGGCGACAATCCGGTCGGGGATGGCTCGTACAATCCATTGATGCGGCAATTGGTGAAGATCGAGGATCCCAAGGCCGTGGAGGCGATTCGTCAGGCAGCGGTCGAGTTGAAAAAGAGCTATCCGGATCTTGACGTGGAGCGTTATGTGCGCGAGGCGACCGATCCGTTGTCGGCCTTGTCGCCGGAGATGCTGGAAAAACGCAAAGCCATGATCGAAGAGAAGATCCGTCCCATCATGGCCCAGGGCCAGAGCAGGATCTATCCCTTCAAGGTGTTCAACGCCATCATGTACGAGGATATGAACAACCAGGGACCGTTCGGCGCGATGATTCTGCCTTTCGACTATCCGACCTATTATCAATCGGGCGATCCGAAGGCCTCGGTGAAGAAGGCGCTGGAGCATCCGATTCTGAAGCGGATGTACGAAACCCCGTTCAAGCTCTACATGATGGATGAGTTCATGCGCTACTTCGGAGTGGGGGGATGGAAGGCCGAGTATCCGGTGGATGAGGCGGGCCAGTTGAAAAACGTCGAGGCGCACTGGATGCGGCAGATGGGTTCGTTGATGATCAACCATGGCATCCAGAAAGAGGGGCGCGGTTGCAAGGAGTGTCACGCCAAGAGCGGAATCCTCGATTTCCGGGCTTTGGGTTATCCTCCGGAGCGGGCCGAGGAGCTGCGCAAGCTGCCTGAACTGCAATGAAGATCGTCTGACCCATCCAGAATCATCGAATCGTCATCCATGCGTGTGCGTGTGGATGACGATTCGGTTTCGGGCCGTATCCTTTCATGCTCTGCTCCAGTGCCGGTCTGATGGCGGCTCCCACCGATCAGTTGATGATGCAGTGCATAGTTCACCAGGGCGGGGGTGTCTTCGATTCCCAGTTTTTTCAGGATGTGACGTCGATGGGTGGCCACGGTACTCAGGCTGATGCGTAATTCCTGGGCCACACGGGTCTGGGAAAAGCCCTGGGCCAGCTTTTGCAGAATGGTGACCTCGCGGGGAGAGAGCGCATCCAGCCCCGTGGACTGGTGCGGTGTTCCCATCCGATCCAGCAGTCTTTCCGCCAGTTCCGGGCTGACATAACGGCGATTCTGCTGAAAAATCTTCTGTGCGGCCAACAACAGGAGATCCGGGGCGCAATCTTTGGTCAAAAAACCCATGGCTCCGGCGCTGAGCGACTCCTGTGCCAGGTGTTCGGCATTGTGCCAGGTCAGGACGGCCACTTTGACCTTGGGTCGGTGAATCCGAAGCCACCTGAGGATCTCCAGTCCGCCCACTTCGGGCAGATCGATTTCCAACACCACCCCTTCGCAATCCAGGGAACGCAATCTGTGCAAGGCTTCCCGTCCATTGGCCGCTTCGCCCACGATCCGGAAGTCCTGATTCCCGGCCAGGATCTGTCTGAGTCCAACACGCACAATGGCATGATAATCAATAAGAAAGAGACGTATCATGGCGGCTCTCGCGACGGGACGTTGGTGTTGTTTAAGTGATTTTATATATGTAAATTATAATAAAAAATAAATCAATTTTCCATAAATACCACAATCTGCGATAACGATCCAGGATTCTTTGCAAGAAAATGGATAGAAAATAGGATAGCAAATTATGTAACTCAGCGATTTTCAGAAATGGGGTATGGGCTAGAATCGGATCCAGATCATGAAGCATGACAGCCTGAAATCATGAGATGGCGTGGCGAGGTTCCGCAACGCGCCTCGGGGAGATCGGGCCGGTCATGCGCATGAGGTGTGCCAATCCGGGATCTGGTTGGTCAATATTTCCAATACACAATGAAGGGGAAGAATCATGGGTGCAAAAGCTTTGCTGGTTGGTATCAACAAGTATGCCTACATCAATCCTCTGGGGGGGTGTGTCAATGATGTGAAGGATATGGCGAATACCCTGATATCACTCGGGGTGATTCATCCGACTCCTGGCGAGTTGCGCATCCTGACCGATGGCAATGCCACCCGCGCCAATATCCTGGCGGGACTGAAATGGCTGGTTACCGGAGCCAAAAAGGGCGATCTGCGGATCTTCCACTATTCCGGTCACGGTTCCCAGGTGGTGGATGTGAATGGTGATGAGATGGTTGATCACAAGGATGAGACGATTTGCCCACAGGATATGCAGGTGGAAAAAGACATGATTACCGATGACCATCTGGCAGCGCTGTTCAAGGGGATCAATTCCAGCGAGGTCACTCTGGAAGTGATCCTGGATTCCTGCCATTCCGGGACCGGCACCCGTGATCTGAATGCCGGTGACAATCAGACCCTCATCCGGAGCATTCGTCCCTCCCTGGATCACTCCTTCCTGATCGATGCCAATCCGGAACTGAAGAATCGTCGCGTTTTCAGGAATTCGGTGATCGATAATAAAATGAATCATGTTCTGTGGGCGGGTTGCAGGGACAGTCAGACCTCCGGAGAGGGACCGATCAACGGGGTGCAGCGTGGATTCTTCACCTATGCCTTCTGCAAATGTCTGCGCGGGGCCGGGAAAGGGATCATTCGGGCGAAACTGGATAGCCAGATCTCGCTCTATATGAAAAATTCACTCCATGCCTCCCAGACCCCGCAACTGGAGTGTGACGCGACGAACATGAAGCAGCCGATCTTTACCTGAATCGGGACCGCGGGGTGAGGGATCTCCTCCATCCGGTAGGTGGCTGTGGAACTTCCGTCAGGGAGTTCCACGGTTGGAGGGTGAGGAAGCAGACCGAGGCGTTGCGCAAGTTGTCTGAATTGCAATAACCGGTTGGAATGTCGCATATTTAAAGAGGGAGGCGTTGTCGGCCTCCCTTTTTTTTGCAGGAACGGCAGAACATGCAGAAATCGGTTTGCCATTTCCAGTTGACAGGATAATAATCGGCTCTTGTTTATTGTACTGGCCAGGGTCAGGTCATGACTGCGGGGGCGTGATGTTTGACTGGATCATCGATCGGTTGCAATGCTGGAAGCCAATGCAAATTCTATGGTTTGCCATTCTGCTTTCCGAGTTGTTGACAATGATGATTGTATTATGCATGGGTTATCTGTATCATGGAACCTTCCGTGGTGATTTTCTGGTGACCGGCGGGGTGACTGCGCTGGTTGCTTCGGCACTGGTGGTTTCGGTGTTGTTGCGGCTGATCAAGATGTTGCGTTTGAGTGGCGAGGCGTTGGGCCAGGCCAAGGCGCAGGCCGAAAGCGCCAATCAGGCCAAAAGCGATTTTCTGGCAGCCATGAGCCATGAGATTCGCACGCCGATGAATGTGGTGCTGGGCATGGCCGAGATGCTGCTGGAGAGTCGGCTCAATCCCCATCAGCGTCATTTTGCCGAGACCATGCACCACTCGGCCAAGGCGTTGCTGGGGGTGATCAACGATGTATTGGAT
>JADFWP010000099.1 GCA_015234115.1 Magnetococcales bacterium | reverse complement strand
AGTCAAAACCCTGGGGGAAGAATCCCCCAGGCCCCTTCTTTTCTTTCAATGGATGACCTGGGACTCCGGGTTGCCGTCGATCCAGCGCAGCAAGGTGGCAAAGAGCTGTTTCTTGTCGATCGGCTTGATCACGTGGTCGTTCATCCCGACCTCCAGACATTTCTTGCGATCACTGTCCATGGCATGGGCGGTCATGGCAATGATCGGCAGGCTCTGAAAACGCGCCTCCTCCCGAATCCGCATCGTGGCCTGATAGCCATCCATCTCGGGCATCTGCACATCCATCAGCACGGCGTCATAGTGCTTGCGCAGCACACACTCCACCCCTTCGCGACCATTGGCGGCCACATCCACCACCAATCCAACCGTTTTCAGCATCTCTTTGGCGACCAGTTGATTGATCCGGTTGTCTTCGACCAGCAACACCCGCGCTCCTGCCAACCCCTGGCGGGTTCGCGCCTCATCGATGGTGGTCGATTGGGGCGACAGCAGGCCGGAATGGATCGACCCGGTGGCGCGCTCGCAATCGATGTCGAACGAAAACAGGCTCCCCACACCCGGTTTGCTCTCCACCCGGATCTCTCCTCCCATCATGGCGACGATGCGCTTGCAAATGGCCAACCCCAATCCCGTGCCTCCGTAGCGACGGGTATGGGAACCATCGGCCTGCACAAAAGAGGAGAACAACCGGGAAATCTGTTCGGGCTGAATGCCGATGCCGCTGTCCTGAACCGAGAAATTCAGGTGGATCCGAGGCCCGACGGTCTCGCTGGCCGCGATCCGGATCGTGATTTCGCCGCCAGCGTCGGTGAACTTGAGTGCATTGCCAAGCAGATTGATCAGAATCTGCTTGAGCCGCATGCCGTCGCCCAGCAGGGGAAAATCCAGCGTATCCGGCAGTTCCATCCGATACGCAATGCGCTTTTCACGCATCTGCTCGTGAAACAGATCGTTTATGTGATCCAGGATCTGACGCAGATGAAACGGTTCGGGATGCAGCTCCAGCCTGCCGGCTTCGATCTTGGAAAAATCCAGAATGTCGTTGAGCAGATGGAGCAG
Source organism: Magnetococcales bacterium (assembly GCA_015234115.1). Taxonomy (GTDB): domain Bacteria; phylum Pseudomonadota; class Magnetococcia; order Magnetococcales; family Magnetaquicoccaceae; genus Magnetaquiglobus. The sequence continues at coordinate 6,597 of JADFWP010000099.1, read as the reverse complement.
GGAACGGGCCGAGGCGTGGGTTTTGGTCAGATAATCTTTCAGTCTGGGTTCCAGTTCCTGCCGCAATGACAGTTCGAGCAGACCGAGAATGGCATTCATCGGGGTGCGGATTTCGTGGCTCATGTTGGAGAGGAATTCGCTTTTGGCCTGATTGGCCGCTTCGGCCGCCATTTTGGCCTGTTGCAGTTCGTGGGTGCGTTGCGTCACCCGCTCTTCGAGCCGATCCCGCTCCTGTTGCAAGGCGGTGAGCAGATCGCCGATCGCTTCGTAGACATAGCGGATCTCCTCGCCGGCCATGGCGGACAAGGGGGGAATGCGCTGGTCGTTCTGGCCTGGACGCCAGACCCGCAAGGCGGAGGTCAGTTTTTCCAGAGGGTGCAACTGCCGGGAGACCAGATGCCAAAACAGCAGTAGAATCAGTCCTATGCCACCCAGGGTCCGCAGCAGGGTGTTGCGGCCTTCGGTTTGCAGACGTTCGAAGAAGACGCCGCTGTAATCAAGACGCAACAGACCGATCGGGGTCAGCAGACTCTCGGAGATCAGCAACGCTTCGGCATGGAATCCCTTGAAATCCTCGGGCGGAGGCTGGTCGATCCATTTGTGTCCGTCCGTTCCCTCCACGACCAGCCCTTCGAACAGCCGTTGATCCAGATTCGGTTCTTTGGCCACCAGAATGCGACTGGCGAGCAGATCCAGTTGGAATTGGCGTTTTTCCGGATGGTCGATTTCCAGAATTTTCGCGGCCTGATTGGCGAAGAGCGGTACCAGGAGTTCCACCTTGGCCTGCTCCTGGGCGCGGATCTGCTCCACCAGCGTGGTTTGCCAATACCAGAACAGTACGATGATCATGCCCAGGGCCACCCCCCAGAAGAGCAGGAAAATGCGTGTCGCCAGACTGTTGGGGAGCAGGTGGACGGGACTATTCATAGGTCTTGGCCACCTTGAAAAAGAGGGGATTGATGTGCATGCCCATGGCATTCAGGGTGGTCAGATTGAGGGCGGGCTGCACCTGGGTGGAGATGTGCAGACCCGAGAGGATGCCTTGTTGCACCTCACCGGCAAAGGGAGAGAAGACGATCGATTTTTTCTGGAGGCCGAATTTGATCAGCACCATGCGGGGAAAGGGAGAGAGCGGTTCGGCGCAGAAAATGCCTGCCACCGGTTGTTTGTCGAAGTTTGCCAGGCCAGCCGGATCGGTCAGCACGATCTGCACCGGCAGTTTGTAAATCGTCTGGACCGACCCCTGAAGCCGTTTGAGCACCTCTTCTCCGGCGGTGCGATTTTCCTGATAAAGCACCAGCAGCAGCAGTTTGCCCGCCTCGTTTTTCTGGTTGGTCAGCTCCAGATCGCCTCCGACCAGTGTGGGAAACATCTTGATGCCGAGCTGCAACAGATGATCGACCTCGCCGTTCGCGGCGCGGGTCATCGTGGCGAACACGAGCAGAAAGCCAAGCAGCACGGTCACCAGAAAGCCTGGTTTGCGTGTGGTCGGCCTGGCAGCTCTGTGGTCGGCGGGTGGCATGGTTTTAGAAGTCATACGCCAGTTTCAGCCACAACTCCCGCCCGTTGCGCGGGTAGTCGTAGGGCATGGAGGGACTGGCGAATTCGCGTACATCGGCGTCGAAAAGATTCTTGACGCCACTTTGGCAGGTCAGACCCGACATGCCGCAGTTGAAAACCGATCCGGTGAGGTTGATCGTGGTATCGCTGGCCAGCTCCGTGCGGTTGTCCCCGGCCTCCCGGTGACGACGGCTGACATGGCGGGAGCTGAGCGCCAGGGAGAAGTCGGGCCAGGGTTGATGGGTCACGGCCAGATTGGCGATCCAGGGGGCGACCCCGGCCAGTTCATGACCGGTACTTTGGTCTTCGGTGGTGACGTGCGAGAGGTTGATGCTGGTTTTCAGCGTGGTGCTTAATTTGGTTTCGAGTTCCAGTTCATACCCCCGCATGGAGACATCCGATTTGTTGGTATAATAGGGGTGTCCGGTGGTGTCCAGGCTGATCAGATCCTCCATCCGGGTCCAGAAGCCGGTGATCCGTCCGACCAGGGTGGCATCGCGGTAGATGTAGCCGAGGTCATAGGTGCGGATCTTTTCCGGTTGGATGTCGGGGTTGGCGCGGATCACGAAGTTGTTCGCATACATCTCCATGAAGGCGGGTGGCCGGAAGGCCGTGCCATACTGGGCCTTGAGGATGTGGTGGTCGGCCAGGCGATAGACCAGAGCGATCCGGGGGGTAAGACTCTCCCCGACATCGCTGTAATGATCATAACGCAGACCAAGGGTCGAGGTGAGCTGGGGGATGATCTCCCATTGATCCTGGATCATCACTCCGAAGAGCTTGCGGCGTCCCAGATCCTCGATCAGCCAGTTGTTGGCGTTCGGAAATTCGGTCACCGTGGCGGTGGCCTGATCGGTGACGGGATCCCAGTTGCCCGAGGTGTGGACATCACGCAGGCGGATGGCCGACCAGTCCAGGCCGAACGAGAGCAGATGGTGTTCGAAGTGTTTCCAGTCTGCGGTCATGCCGATGTAGTGTTTCTGGTCCGTGGCCGTGAAATTGCCGGTCCGGCTGCCATCGACCCCTGGATTGGCCGGATCGAAAAAGGCGGGAGCCGGGGCGTAAGAGGCGCGGTCGCCGGAATAGATGGTTTGCATCCAACCGGCCTTGAGTTCGATGGCGAGTTCGGTCGAGGGCTGCACGCCCTGTTTGAGTTCCAGCATGCCGACCTGGTTTTCAAACACCAGACGCCGTTCCGGCGGCGGCAGGAGGGTCAGCAGTCCGAACTGGTCCCCCTGATTCGATTGAATGAATTGGGCCAGCAATTCGGTCTGATGGTGACGCACGGTCAGAATCGCATTGCGGGAGGCGGCTTTTTCGTTGCTTAAGCCTGGTGCGAAGCCGAGGCCGAGGGGGGTGAGATTGTCGGCTTCGGCCACCAGATCGTCTCCATCGCTGTTCCAGCCGGCCAGGTTCAGGGAGATGCGCCAATCCCCCTGTTCCCGGGAGATCAGGCCGCCTCCGGCAAAGGTGTTGAAGCTGCCATAACGTCCATGGAGCCGTTGGCCCTCCTGACGGGTGATCACATTGACCACGCCGTTGAGGGCGTATTCGCCATAGACCGCGGCGCCGGGACCGCGAATCACCTCGATCCGTTCGACCATCTCGATGGGCAGTTCGACCAGGGATTTGCCCTGGGCGAAAATGGTGTCGTTGAAGGGGGCGCCGTTGAGCAGCAGTTTGACCTTGCCCGAAGACCAGGCGCCCACCCCGCGTACCGACAGCACCCCGGTGCTGCTCAGAAAGGAGACTCCGGGCACCAGATTCAGCGCCTCCTTGAGGGTGTGGACCCCCTGGGATTCCAGTTCTTTGCCCTTGAGCACGGTCACCATGCCCGGCACGAAATCGGCGTTCAGCCGGGTGCGGGTGGCGATTTCCGTGGTTTCGGCCATGACGGCCAGCAGATCGTTGAATCCGGCCATGGCCAGTTCTTCTCCCGGTGGATCGGTTTGGGCATGGACCGGGGAGAACCGGGAGAGGAGAAAAATCATGAATAGTGTGATGGCAAGGCGACCGGAATTGCGGTGTGATCTTTCTGAAGGAGGTAAACCGCATCCATTTCGGGATACGTCGTTTGTCAGTGGGGTCCAGGGGCCAATGGCCCCTGGTGAGGTCCAGGGGTGAAGCCCTTGGGACTTTGCCTTTGGCGCGCTTTTCCGGCAGCGCGCTCCCTGGTCGCCGCAGGCGACGCCTTTGGGCCGGAAACGCATGATCCCGAGATGGGTACGGTTTGATATGCTCAATTTTTTTTGCTCCAGCGGCCCTCCGGGGATTGGATCCAATACTCCATGAGATAACCGCGTGTCTGATAGTGTCGATAGCGTTGTCTGGCCGGGTCCGGATTGCGGGCATCGACGAAATCGACCACCACATCGAAGGTCGCCGTTTCGTCGAGCAGGCGCGGGTTGGCGATCACCACCACCGTGGCGCCATTGCGATCGTCGGGTTGCGATGCGATCAGGACCGGCTGGCGTTCCGGATCGGGTCCATCCCAGACCCCATGGGGCAGAAAGCGTTCCGGGGGATGGCGCCACAGCAGGTCGTCCCAGCGGCGCACCTGCGTGTGGTCCGCGGCCAGCAGACAGACCCGGATTTTTTGTTCGACCAGCTTGAACAGCAGCCCGGTCAGCACCATTTCGGGAGAGGCGGCGGCGACTTGATAAAAACGGGCCACCGGTTGCCCCTCCCTGGTTCTGGCCATGTCACTTCCGCTCCGCCAGCGCGTAGCGGCACAACAGGCGCACCCCGATGCCCACCGCGCCTTTGGGGACATGGGCGCGGGTGCCGGAGAGATCGTAGGCGGTGCCGGCAATGTCGAGATGGGCCCAGGCGCGGGTTTCGTCCACGAAGCGGGAGAGGAAACAGGCGGCGGTGATGGTGCCCGCCTCCCGACCGCCGACATTCTTGATGTCGGCCACGACCGATTTGATCTGCTCCTGGTATTCGGCGAAGAGGGGCAGGGGCCAGACCCGTTCGCCGCACTTTTCTCCGGCCTGGCGCAATTTTTTCTGCAAGGGCAGGTTGTTGCCCATCAGACCCGTGGCATGGCTGCCCAGGGCGATGACGCAGGCGCCGGTCAGGGTGGCCAGATCGATGATCACATCCGGATCGAAGGAGGCCGCGTGGTGCAGGGCGTCGGCCAGGATCAGCCGACCTTCGGCATCGGTATTGATCACCTCGACAAACAGCCCTTTGGCGGTCTTGATGACATCGCCGGGACGCTGGGCCGTGCCGGAGGGGAGATTCTCCGCGGCGGGGACGATGCCCACCACATTGATCGGCAGTTTCATTTCGGCGATGGCGTGCAGGAAACCGAACACGGCGGCGCCGCCGCTCATGTCGAATTTCATCTCTTCCATTTTGGCGCCGGGCTTGAGCGAGATGCCCCCGGAATCGAAGGTGACCGCCTTGCCCACCACGGCCAGGGTGGGTCGGTCTCCGCCCTTGCGATACTCCAGGACGATCAGACAGGGGGGATTGGCGCTCCCCTGACCCACGGCGAGAATGCCGTTCATCCCTTTTTGCGCCAGCACCGGACCCGACAGGATCGTGGTTTTGATCGGCAGCCGTTCGGCCAGTTCGCGGGCCTTTTTGGCCAGGATATCCGGCGTGAGCAGATTGCCCGGCAGGTTGGCCAGATCCCGTGCCAGGGCCACGCCACGGGTGATCCGTTCCACCTGGTCGAGCCGTTTGCGCGCGCCTTTGATCTTGTTGCCGGGCAGGGCGAAATCGAGTCGTTTCAGGCGATGGCGCGGCGTCTCTTTTTTGCTCACGCTTTGCAGCCGTTCGAAGCGGTAATTTCCCAGCCAGGCTCCTTCGGCCATGGCTTCCATCACCCGCCGGGAAGAGAGGAGCGGCCAGGTGTCCAGCGACAACAACGCGATGGCCCGATTCACGCCGCTTTTTTCGCAGGTCTTGACCACGGTGGCTCCGAGGGCGCGGAAGCTCTCGGCGGTCAGGGCATCCCGTTTGCCCAGACCCACCAGCAACACCCGGGCGACGGGTGGTTGGTCGTCTTTGGAAATGGGCAGGAACAGCGACTCTCCGGTGTCGCCGCGCATCCAGCCCGCTTTCAGGGCGTGGCGCACCGCGTGTTGCACCCCTTCCGGACAGAGGGTCAATGCGGCCTGGGCCTCACTTCCGGCGTGCACGCCGATCACCCAGGCATCGGCCTCCCGGCTGGCGATCGCCTCGTCCACCACATCCATTTTCAGTACGGTTTCCGACATCGTGATCATTTCCTCGCATTGGCATGAAAAATGAAGAATATGAAGCCTTGAACAGTTACCACAAGAACGTCCAAATGGAAAGACGAGAACCGCGCATCGTCATGAACCGCATCGCACGCCATCTCTTTTGGGAGTGTACCCAGAGCGCCCTGGTCGCCCTGGGTACGCTGACCTTTCTGCTCATGCTTCCGCAGGTGTTGCTCCTGGTGGATCTCTGGGTCAACAAGGGGGCCTCGTTCGGGGTGTTGCGTCAATTGATCCTGTATGCCATTCCCCAGTTCATGGTGGGTACGTTGCCGATGGCCCTGTTGAGCGGCATTCTTTTGACCCTGGGGCGCATGGCCCGTGACAGCGAACTGGTGATCATCAAGGCCAGCGGGGTGAGCATCTGGCAACTCACCCGTCCGATCGGCCTGCTGGTGGTCATTTTTACCCTTTTTTCGCTGCTGCTCAACTGGATTTGGGTGCCGGGAGCGTTTTATGAATTTACGGTGCTCAAAAAAGCCCTGCTCTCCTCGAACCCGGTTTTGAGCTTGCAGCCGCGCACGTTCAACCGTTCGATTCCGGGATTGACCCTGTACATCGACCATCAGGATCCCCTCACCGGCACCCTGGAAGGGATTCTGGTCCACGATCAGCGCATCCCCGACGAGACGGTCACCATCACCGCCCGTCTCGCCCGTCCCCACACCGACCCGGATCACAAGGCCGTGTTGTTGCTCGAAGAGGGCACCCGCCACTGGATCAGTCGCAGCGGTCGCTATCGCCACATGCAGTTCAACCGTTTCAATCTCGGTCTGGATGTGGT
>JADFWP010000098.1 GCA_015234115.1 Magnetococcales bacterium | reverse complement strand
TTTAAAATCAAAACCCTGGGGGAGGAATCCCCCAGACCCCTTCTTTTCTTTCAATGGTTGATCTTTGGAAGGAGCGCAGGGCTGTGTTGGAGGGGAGGAGGCCGTCATGCCCGTGCGCGCAAGACGGCCATTTTTTTCAGAACTCCCGCAACAACTCGTTGATCCCGGTTTTGGAACGGGTCCGCTCGTCCACGGTCTTGACGATCACCGCACAATAAAGATTGGGGCCAGGCGCGCCATTGGGCAGCGGCTTGCCGGGCATGGTGCCGGAGACCACCACCGAATAAGGCGGCACATAGCCCAGATGAATCTCACCCGTGCTGCGATCCACAATGCGGGTCGAAGCCCCGAGATAGACCCCCATCGAGATCACCGACCCCTTGCCCACGATCACCCCTTCGGCCACTTCGGCCCGGGCGCCGATGAAACAATCATCCTCGATGATCACCGGATTGGCCTGCAACGGCTCCAGAACCCCGCCGATCCCCACCCCGCCGGAGAGATGAACATTCTTGCCGATCTGGGCACAGGAACCCACCGTGGACCAGGTATCGACCATGGTGCCCGAATCCACATAGGCACCGATGTTGACATAACTGGGCATCAGCACCACCCGTGGCGCGATGTAACACCCCCGCCGCGCCATGGCCGACGGCACCACCCGGATTCCGGCTTCGCGGAACCGCTTTTTCTTCCAGTCGGAGAATTTCAACGGCACCTTGTCGAACCAACGTGCATCGCCGGCCCGGATGGAATCGTTATCGTGGATCTTGAAAAACAGCAAGACCGCTTTCTTGATCCACTGGTTGACCACCCAGCCATGCACAGCCCCTTCCGGAGCGGCGCCATTGCCCGCCGGCACAGGCTCGGCCACCCGCAACCGACCGTTGTCCAGGTCGTCGATCACCTGGAGAATGGCGTGCCGCAAGGAGGCATCGCACTCCGGACCAATGTTGGCGCGAAGCTCCCAGGCCTCTTCGATGATGGTTTGCAGATCTGCTGACACGAAAGGTCTCCTGTGGCAAAAAGGGACGATCAGGATTGAAGATCACGGGCACAGGCCGCGATCCGGTGCATGGCCTCGCGATTCTCTTCGAGCGAAGCCACCAGCGCCACGCGGATGCACGCCTCGCCCGGATTGCCCATGGCACCCGGATGGGTGGCATGACCCGAGGAGCGGCTCAGATAGGCGCCCGGCAAGGTGATGACATTGTAGCGTTCATACAGGCGATGGGCAAACCGTTCTCCCCCTCCCGGCACCTTGATCCACAAATAAAATCCCGCATCGGGCGCGCGCACCGGCAACACCGGGGCGAGAATCTCCAGCGCATCGGCCAGTTTCTGCCGATAGATGGCGCGATTCTCTTCCACATGGGCTTCGTCCCGCCAGGCGGCGATGGCGGCCCGCTGGATGAAAGGCGGGGTGGAACAACCGGTATAGGTGCGCAATTTCTGATATTTTTTCAGGATGTTCCAGTCACCGGCCACAAAACCGCTGCGTGCGCCCGGCAGATTGGAACGCTTGGAGAGAGACTGGAAGGTCAGACAACGGGAAAAATCCTTGCGTCCGGCACGCCAGGCGGCCTGAAGAATGCCGGGCGGGGGATTTTCGTACCAGATTTCGGAGTAGCACTCATCCGAAGCGATCACAAAGTCGTGACGATCGGCCAGTTGCATCAGGGTTTGCAGCCGTTCCAGCGAAAAGGCGGCCCCGGTGGGATTGGAGGGGGTGCAGAGATAAAGCAGTTGCACCCGATCCAGCAAGGCAGGCGACAAGGCGCCGAAGTCGGGCAGAAAGCCCTCCGATTCGCTGGCATTCATGTAGACCGGCTCGGCACCGCTCATGATGGCCGCCCCTTCATAGATCTGGTAGAAGGGATTGGGCATCAGCACCACGGGTTTGGTCGGATGTTTGGGATTGACCTCGATCACGGCCTGGGCAATGGAAAACAGGGCCTCGCGGGTGCCGTTGACCGGCAGCAGGTTGAGTTCCGGGTCGAGCGCGCCAGAATCCAGCTGGAAACGCCGCTCCGCCCACTGACAGGCTGCCTGACGCAGCTCCAGCATCCCTCTGGTTTCCGGATATTTGGCAACCTCGTGGAGCGAATCACGCATCGCATCCAGCAAAAAGGGAGCCGGGGGATGCTGGGGTTCGCCAATGGAAAGACGGATCGGCTCGTGAGCAGGCGAAGGGGTGGTATTGCCCAGCAGTACGGCCAGTTTTTCAAACGGGTAGGGTTCAAGCAGGTTCATGCGTGGATTCATGGTCTTGGGCGTTCCAGAGTAAGGGTTTTCCTGGGGCTGCGATCAACAACATGCCCCCGGATCCATTGAACCATATCGGTCCACATGGTATTGATTTCGTTTGGATTTGGCAATTGACCCGCAAAAGGGAGTTCGATGGTGATGATGGGCAATTTTTTCTGAATGCCCGCAAAGCGTCCCAGGGAGCCGGGATAGGTGCCGAGCAGGGTCAAATAAAGCGCGCCGAGTCGTTCGGGCGGAGTTGTGGGAGGACCATCAAAATCAAGCAGCCCGAAAGGAGCGTGCAGGCTGACGATGACATTGGGACGAAACCGTTCGATCTCTTCGGCCACCCAGCGGGATTCGGGTTCGCTCAGGGGGGCGGGTCCGGGATAACGCCGGGGATCGCTGCGGGTTTTGTTGACCCAATATTCGCGGCTTTCACGCTGCCAGTCGGTGGTGGGAAAATTGCGATTCAGGTCCACCCCATGGGCATTGGTGCGTTGCGAAGCCTCGCGCAGCAATCCATCGGGGTTGACCAGGGGGGCGATGCGCCAATGAAACAACCCGGAGTGGTGACTGTCGAGAATCTCCATCCAGCGGAACACGATGCTGACCGATGAATATTCATCCCCATGGATTCCGCCCAACAGCAGGATGCGGGCCTGTGGCGGAGGACGATTGGGCAGAGGCGGATATTCTTTCATCAAAATCGGCAGCCCGTTGACCGACAAAGCGCCGGTGGGTTGCAGATTGAACTGCTGGCACCAGGCCGGGTCCACGCTGCGGAGTTTGCCGCCGATTTTCCCGCACATTTCGTGCACCTGGAGGGCGGGAGGATTTTTTTCTGTTTTTCTGGCCGGTTCGGGTATAGTATTTTCCTTGACGGCATCCTGCACAATGGCATCCATGATGTCGTGATTGGAAAGATTCGACGGATCCTCGGACCAGACCGCAACCGGAGCGCTCCAGGCCAACAGCCCGATCAGCACGCCACACCAGACCGCCCGCCTCCACACCGGAGACGCACGCAGCCTGACCGGCGTTGAATCGATACACAGAGAAAATACACGGGAAACGGGCATGAGCGGTGAATTGCTGGAGGGATCGGAAGCGGTCGGTTTCTGCATGTCCGTTTTGTACCCTACCTGCCAGGGCGCGTCAAAGCGAAATGCGCGTCCAGGCAAGAGATGATGATTTTTTTTGCTTGACTTGGTTCAGACACCTGCAACATGGCAAAATTATTGCTTGCCAGAAGCAAGACCCATGGCCTTTGCGCCAGAAAGGGTGCTATCATGCGTTTCCAACGCATTCCTTTGGAAAGGCGGCGCGCGGGTGACGAGCATTGGCCCAGGACGATCTTAAATGACCAGGCATCGGACTTGAACACCATGAATAGACGGAGTTTCCTGAAAATTTTGGCTGCAGGCTCTGCCGGTGTGATCGGTTCACTCCCCTTTGGCCCGGAAGCCATGGCGGCAGAGGCGATCAAATCGCCCGGTCCCCTGCCAAAAACCCGTGTGACCCCGGACTCCAGAGATGAAGATCTCGAATCCTACCTCTATAAACTCCGTTACTTCAACGAAGACCACCCCGACGATGTGTTTCTGAAAGAGGAACAACTGAATCTGCTCCAGTCCTCGGTCAAACGATTCAACCGCATCCAGAAAATCGTCGGATTCGGCAACTTCTATCTGCTGGACTTTGACCAGGCGGTCTACATCGCCCGCACCCAGACCGAAGTCGGTCCTTTCTCCGTCGAAGAGGTCAATTTCCTCGAACAGCTCTTCTATGCCAGCGCAGCCGATTACGGTTTCTACGGCGAAAAGCCGTTGCGCAACCTCACCGATCGCGTGCCCATGCAGGATGTGGTCAAACTGCAAGGCACAGGCAACTATCTCTTCCGGGGCCAACCCGAGGCGATCTATCAACATCTGCGCAAGGAACTGGGGGATCAGGTGGTGCTCACCTCCGGGGTGCGCAGCGTGATCAAGCAGTTCCTGTTGTTTCTCACCAAGGTCTCGGACAGCAACGGCAATCTCTCCCGCGCCTCCCGCTCCCTGGCCCCGCCGGGTTATTCGTTCCACGGCGTGAGCGACTTCGACGTGGGACAGTCCGGACTCGGTGCGCTCAACTTCACCGAACGGTTCGTCACCACGCCGGTTTTCCGTCGCCTGCGGGAGTTGGGCTATCTGCGGCTGCGCTATCCCCGCGACAACCTGCTGGGCGTCCGCTTCGAGCCTTGGCACATCAAGGTGAACCAGGCCGACTCCTCGGGACGCATCTGAGACAACACCCGATCACCGCCGCTCTTCCCAGGGATAGGCCAAGGCGGACAGCCGAAACCCGATATCCCCATCCGCCCGCTCCGGAGCGTAACGATCCCGCGCCGCCGAACGGATCCGCCATGCGGAGGCATGCCAGGATCCCCCCCGCAACACCCGCTCGCCGGAATCACTCTCCTGACAGCAGGGATTGACACCTGGAGAACGACGATAAAAATCCTCGGCAAACCAGTCCCGCACCCACTCGTAAACCTGACCATGCAGATCATGCAGCCCGAAACCGTTGGCAGGATGACTGCCCACAGCCAGCGTGCCGCCATGCACCCCGCCATAATTGGCCTGATCCGCAGAGATCACCTCTCCACAAGAAAAACGTCCCTCCCCTCCGGCCCGACAGGCCCGCTCCCACTCCGCCTCGGTCGGCAGACGAATCAGACGCCCGCACCGCCATGAAAGCCACTCGGCAAACGCCGTGGCATCCTCATGCGATACATTGACCACCGGATGATCCTCCCCCTGGACGAATCCCGGCTGCTCCCAACTGCTCCCCTCCCGACGCTCGAAACAGTCCCGCTCTGCCACATATCCCCTGGCCCACCCGACCCGCTCGGCTGTGGTCCGATAGCCCGCATCCCGCACAAAATAACGAAACTGCCCGCGCGTCACCGGAAAACGGGCCATCCAGAATCCATCGACACTCACCCGATGACGCGGCCCGCAACGCTGCTCGAACGGCTGCACCATCCGATCCGCATGATCGGCATCCGCCTCGGCCATGCCCATCTGAAAATGGCCCGGCGGAATCCAGACAAATTCCATGGAAAAATCCCCATGACAGGCCACCCACCGCCGCTGCCGCACCCGCCCGATCCGGATGGCCACACGAGGTGATCTTTTTTTCTCCTCAAGCCGCACCCGGAGTCGCTCCAACACCTGCGCCACGGACCAACGCTGCCTTGGATCCTTGGCCAACATCCCCTCCAGCAACTGCCGCAACCCCTCCGGGCACCCCTCGGGAATCACCACCGGCTCGGGCGCGCATTGACCACGGGCCACCGTGTCGGAATCCCCGTTGTAGGCCGGTTGCCCGAAGAGCATGAAATAAAAAGTCATGCCCAATGCATAGACATCCGAAACCAGATACCGCTTTTTCTTCCAGACCTCGGGCGGGGTGTAACGGGAAGTGCCCGAAAGACGCGGCGCGTGATGCCCTTGCCAGGACTTGGCCAACCCCCAGTCGGCCAGAAACCAGGCCATCCCACCCCCATCCATCCGCTGCCCCAGAATGTTGTCCGGTTTGATGTCCCGATGGATCAAAGGGGGTTTCAACCCCTGGGCAAAAGCCACGGCGCGCGCCACCCGCTCCAGAATGGTCAAGGCTTCGACCTCTGCCAATCCGCCCTGGGCACGCACATAAGATTTCAGATCCCCGCCGTCCAGATACGCGCTCAGCAGACAGGCGCAACCATCCGGCTCCAGCCAATAGGCCTGCATGGGCAGCACGAAGGGACACCCCTGCAAGCGCGTCAGGTTCTCCGACTCCCATTGCAACACCCGCAAACCCACCTCGCTGCTGGCCCGTTTGATCGCCCACTCCGCTCCGGTCGCCACGCAACGCGCACGAAACACCTCGGCAAAGGTGCCAGCGCCGATCCGCTCTTCCAGCCGGTATCGCCCCTGACCCACACGCCCGAACTCCTGCCGGACCGGCACCGCAACCTGTGCAAACACCGACTCCAGTGCCGCGAAATCCCGACATTGCGCCACCTCGCGCAACAGCCCGATCACCCCATCCCGGCCCGGCCCGGCCCGCCGTCCCATGGCCACCTTCAAGACCCCCAACTGCGCCCCGTTGGGATGCAGCACCGCATGCGGTTTGATGATCTCGAACCGATGGCCGCGAAATCCGAAGCTCATCCCTTCGGGAAAATCGAAACCGCGCCGTTTGGCCGCATCCCGCAAGCCCGCGATCAAACGCTGATGATGACGTTCGGTATCGAATTCGGGACGAAAATGAAACACCACAAACGGCGCCACCGCCCAGGCGTGTTCCGCCCCCCTGGCCAGGGCAGGATGGACGACGCGCGGAAAGAATCCCCCCGGTTGAATCGATTCCGCCAGCAGTCGATTGTTGTGAAACACCCCACGACAGTAAGACCAATGGGATTCATGATCGAGAAACATAGGAAAATCAAGCACGGACATCTCATCCATGGAGAGCGCGTTGCCGAGAATCTTGCGCTGTTCCCGCATGGTCTGGAGGATCTGCCGACCGGTCGCCTCGTTGGCCGCCCCCTGATGACCATACAGGGTCACAACCCCGGCATTGGCCAGCTCCCACCCCTCCTGATCGAGTTTCAGCGCGGAATTGAGCTGCACCACCAGCGGAGGCGCGGCACACGCCGCCAACTCCGTCAGCAACTCGGCCATGGGAAAGGTGGGACCGACCAGGGTGGAATCCACAATGATCATCCGTACCGGAGAGGCGGCACGGCTGCGCAATGCGGCCAGCAGTTCCCGCCAATCCAGGGCACCCATCTCCCAGTCATAGGGGACGGGTTCCAGAAAGAGCAGATCGCCCCGTCCCTCCCGGATGCGTTGCAGCCACTCCGCTGCCGCAGGAATGCGCCGCAAGGTGAACCAGGGAGCGTCGAACATCCGGAAAGCGCGTCCGGTTTCGTAATATCCGCCAAAAAACTCCAGGCGCAGCGGTGTGGTCACGGTTGGTTTCAAGACCTGAATCAAGGCATGGAACAAGGTGATGATGGCTGCCATGCCGCAACGAAACACCAGATGGCCAGCCTGCCAGGCGGGATGGGCGTTCCGATAGCCCTGGCCGCGCCCCTCCAGATGGTTGGGATAGACGCAGCGTTCGTAGACAAAATGCGCCTCCTGACCCAGTGGAAGCTTTTTGCAGGTGCCCCGTGGGGGAGATTTGAGATGGGGATCGCCATGGGCATGGGCAATGGCAAGCCAGATGGCCCGCAAGGCCATGGAGAGTTGCTCCAATCGTTTTTCACCGGCCAGGGTTTCGAGGTCCGGCCCGTGCGTCAATGTAGCGAGTTCGGCCAACCAGGAGGAGAATCGATGGGCATGCTCCGGCAGCAGGTGGATGAGACGTTGCGCGATGGCTGCGAGTCGCTGCGCCTCGTCCAATCCCGGATGGGTGGACTCGACCACCCGGTCACACCGTGAAAGCGCTGGCAGGTGGATCCCGACCTTTGGCTTGACCTGCCGGAAAAGAACCGACATGCACGAATTTCCTCATCATCCCAAAATTGTGAAGACAAAACCATTGAAAAAAAAGAGGGGGCCTGGGGGATTCATCCCCCAGGGTTTTGACTTTAA
>JADFWP010000097.1 GCA_015234115.1 Magnetococcales bacterium | reverse complement strand
AAGTCAAAACCCTGGGGGATGAATCCCCCAGACCCCCTCTTTTTTTTCAATAGTGTATGCATCTCGAAATGGGCGTGTTTCATGCGCCCGCAATTCAACTGACTGACACAGAAGGGATTCTTCCATGTCCAAACCCGTCAAAAAAGCGGTCCTGGCCTACTCCGGCGGCCTGGATACCTCCATCATTCTCACCTGGCTGAAAGAACACTACGAGTGCGAAGTGGTCGCCTTCTGCGCCGACCTCGGCCAGGGCGAAGAGCTGGAACCGGCCCGCGCCAAGGCCCAGGCGCTCGGCGTGAAAGAGATTTTCATCGAAGACCTCAAGGAAGAGTTCGTCCGCGACTTCGTATTCCCCATGTATCGGGCCAACGCCCTCTACGAAGGGGTCTATCACCTGGGCACCTCGATCGCCCGCCCGCTGATCGCCAAACGCCAGATCGAAATCGCCACGGCCACCGGTGCGGATGCCGTCTCCCATGGCGCCACCGGCAAAGGCAACGACCAGGTGCGCTTCGAATTGGCCTATCACGCCCTGCGGCCCGATATCCGGGTGATCGCCCCATGGCGGGAATGGGATCTGAACTCGCGCGAGAAACTGATCGCCTATGCCGATGCCCATGGCATTCCGGTCGCCAAGGACAAACGGGGCGAAGCCCCCTATTCGATGGATCGCAATCTGCTCCATCTGTCGTTCGAGGGCAAAATCCTCGAAGATCCCTGGAGAGAACCCGAAGAGGAGATGTTCATCCTGTCGGTATCGCCGGAACGTGCCCCGGACAAGCCCACCTATGTGGAAATCTCCTTCGAGAAAGGGGATCCGGTGGCCATCGACGGCACGCCGATGTCTCCTGCCACGCTGCTGGCCCGACTGAACAGCCTGGGCGGCGCCAATGGCATCGGACGGGTGGATATGGTGGAAAACCGCTATGTGGGCATGAAATCGCGCGGCGTCTACGAAACCCCGGGCGGCACCATTCTCGGTGTGGCCCATCGCGCCATGGAATCCTTGACCCTGGACCGGGAAGCGGCCCACCTCAAGGATGAACTGGGACCACGCTATGCCGCCCTGGTCTACAACGGCTACTGGTTCTCGCCCGAACGGCTGATGCTCCAGGCTTTGATCGACGCTTCGCAAACCTATGTTTCCGGTGTCGTGCGCCTGAAACTCTACAAGGGCAATGTGATCGTGGTGGGACGCCGCTCGGAGCAGTCGCTGTTTGATCCGGCCATCGTCACCTTCGAGGAGGATCACGGCGCCTATGACCAGTCGGATGCCTCGGGATTCATCAAACTCAACGCCTTGAGGATGCGCATCGCCGCCCTGGTGCGCCAGAACCGCCCATGAGCAAAACCAAACCCTGGGGTGGGCGTTTTTCCCAGCCCACCGACGCCTTCATGGAGTCCTTTTCCGCCTCGATCCATTACGATTCCCGGCTCTACCGCCAGGATATCCAGGGATCCATGGTCCACTGCCGCATGCTGGCACGTCAGGGGATCATCGCCGAGGCCGAGGCGGACCTGATCATCGAAGGGCTGGCCCAGGTCAAGGTGGAGATCGACGAGGGTCGCCTGCCTTTTCGGGACGATCAGGAAGATATCCACATGCATGTGGAAAACCGGTTGCGGGAACGGATCGGGCCGGTTGCGGGCAAACTGCATACCGCCCGGTCGCGCAACGATCAGGTGGCCACCGATCTGCGTTTGTGGCTGCGGGAGGAGGTCGATGCGCTCCGCGATGCGATCCGCACCATGCAGCGAATCCTGCTGACCCTGGCCGAAACCCATACCGAAACCATCATGCCGGGTTTCACCCATCTGCAAAACGCCCAGCCGGTCACGTTCGGTCATCATCTCATGGCCTACTTCGAGATGCTGGAGCGGGACCGGCAACGCTTTGCCGAGGTGCGCAAGCGAATCAACCAGTTGCCGTTGGGCGCCGCCGCCCTGGCCGGCACCCCCTACCCCATCGACCGGGAGTGGGTGGCCAAGGAACTGGGATTCGACGGGATCTGTCGCAACTCGCTGGATGCGGTCTCGGATCGGGATTTCGTGCTCGAAACCGCCTCGGCCTGTGCGCTGGTGATGGTGCATCTGTCGCGCTTTTCCGAGGAGTTGATCCTCTGGTCATCGCCGGCGTTTGCTTTTGTCGAGTTGTCGGATGCCTTTGCCACCGGTTCGAGCATCATGCCGCAAAAGAAAAATCCCGATGCCCCGGAACTGGTGCGCGGCAAAAGCGGACGGGTGATCGGTCATCTGATGGGGCTGCTCACCCTGATGAAAGGGTTGCCGCTGGCCTACAACCGGGATATGCAGGAAGACAAGGAGGCGATTTTCGATATCATCGAAACAACGCGCGGTTGTCTCAAGGTCTTTGCCGGCATGCTGGCAGAGATTCGCGTCCATCGTTCGGCCATGGCCGCCGCAGCCAAGGTGGGCTTCACCACGGCCACGGATCTGGCCGATTATCTGGTGCGGCAGGGCATTCCCTTCCGCAAGGCCCATGAGGTTTCGGGTCGTCTGGTGCGGGTTTGTGTGGAGAGCGGTCGCACCCTGGAACAGCTCTCTTTGGCCGAAATGCAGGCCGCCGATCCGCGCATCGGCCCGGATGTGGTGGAAGTGCTCACGGTGAATGCCTCGGTCAATGCCCGCAAGGCCGCAGGCGGCACCGCCTTTGCCACGGTGCGCACAGCCATCGAAGCTGCTCGCCAGCGCTTGGATGGCAGCAGTCATTGAAAAAAAAGAGGGGGGCCTGGGGGATTCATCCCCCAGGATTTTGACTTTAAAATCAAAATATCTTAAAAATTTTTTGTTTAAAGTCAAAACCCTGGGGGATGAATCCCCCAGACCCCCTCTTTTCTTTCAATAATTTGTCGTGATCTACGGAGCAAGCCATGCGCGTCTCGAAAATTCTGCCTCGCCTGCTGACCCTGCTGACCCTGATGACCCTCCCGGTTCAGGCCGAAGCCCTGGAACGCACCCTGACCACAGGCGAACAGGAGATCATTCGGGATCTCGCCACGCTCAAGGCGGGCCAGAATGCCATGAATCAACGCTTCGAGGATATCAACAAGCGCTTCGAAGACATGAACAAGCGCTTCGAGGATATCAACAAGCGCATGGAAGACAACACTCTATCCTTGAACAAACGCATCGACGATCTCGGGCAATCCCTGGGCAAACGGATCGAGGATCTCAGCCAATCCCTCGGCAAAAGAATTGACGATCTTTCTCATTCCATGCTGACCCTGTTCGGATCGCTGCTGGGCATCATCACGGCCTTTATCGGCTTCATTCTGTGGGATCGGCGCACCATGATGAAACCGTTTGAAGAGAAGTTGAAAGCCAATCACATCCAATTGCAAGAAAAATCCACCCTGTTGGATCAACTGCTCGCGGCTCTGCGCGAGTTGGCCCGAGAGGATCCCAAGCTCTCTGCGGTCCTGCGGAATTTTTCTCTGCTGTAGCTCGGGCCAACATGGAATGAAAAAAGGGGGTCTGGGGGATTCATCCCCCAGGATTTTGACTTTAAAAGAAAAATATTTAAAAATTTTTTATTTAAAGTCAAAACCCTGGGGGATGAATCCCCCAAACCCCCTCTTTATTTTTATTAATTGACCCTTGACAACCCCCGCGCCCTGTTCTAGGATTCCGCACGCCCCGAAATGACGGGGCATTGCAA
Source organism: Magnetococcales bacterium (assembly GCA_015234115.1). Classification (GTDB taxonomy): domain Bacteria; phylum Pseudomonadota; class Magnetococcia; order Magnetococcales; family Magnetaquicoccaceae; genus Magnetaquiglobus. The sequence goes on along the minus strand of JADFWP010000097.1, from coordinate 4,523 downwards.
CCACCCCAGATCAAAAAAGGTGCCTCCATGAAATTGCAACTCCTCGTCGCCAGCCTCGGTATCGTCTCTCTGATGGCTTCCGGTTCCGCCTCTGCCGATGCAGCCAAAGGCGAAGCCTCCTTCAAAAAGAATTGCGCTGTCTGCCACTCCAACAAGGCTGGCGAAAAGAAAATCGGACCCAATCTGGCCGGCCTCGCGGGTCGTCAGGCTGGCACCGAAGCCGGTTTCGCCTATTCCCCCGGCTTCACCGGTGTGGCCTGGGATGCGGCCAATCTGAACAAGTTCATCGAGAATCCCAAGGGAATGTTTGCCAAAACCAAAATGACCTTCCCGGGCATGAAAGACGCTGCCGAGCGGGCCGACCTGCTGGAATTCCTGGGCGTGAAATAATTCACTCCGCAAGGATGGCTGTGCAAAACGGTGGACCGCTCATGCGGTCCGCCGTTTTTTTTAACCGCACCCATTTTCGAAACAGGGACACTTTTGGAAAAAAAGAGGGTGGGGCGGGGGGATTCCTTTTGCATGATTTTGATTTTAAAATAAAAATATTTTAAAAATTTTTTACTTAAAGTCAAAACCCTGAGGGACGAATCCCCCAGACCCCCTCTTTTTTTTTAATGATTGCCCCCCCTCCCGGCACGGAACATCATTGAAATCTTCGGCAAATCAGTGGCACAATGCCAACATGACCCCTTTTTGCCAGGAGACCATCCGCATGAAACCGCCTCCCCTTGCCACCCTGCCCGCTCTGCTGGCAACTCTCGGTCTGTTGATCGCGGGTTGTGGCCACAAGGGAGAACTTTATCTGCCCGGCAAGGAAGAGCAGAAAAAATCCTCCACCCAACGTCCATCCCCCTGAAAGAAATCAGCAATCATGGACTACTTCCGCTACCTGGACAACCGTCTGCACTGCGAACAGGTGCCCCTCGACCAGATCGCCCAGCAGGTGGGCACTCCGTTTTATTGCTACTCCCAGGCCACGCTGGAACGCCATTTCGATGTGTTCAACAACGCTTTTGGCACCAGCGATCACCTGATCTGCTATTCGGTCAAGGCCAACAGCGCCCTGGCGATTCTCGATCTTCTGGCCCGACGCGGCTCCGGCTTCGACATCGTTTCGGGCGGAGAACTGGAACGGGTGCGCCGCGTGGGCTGTCCGGGCAACCGGGTGGTTTTTTCCGGCGTGGGCAAAACCGAAACCGAAATCCTCGCGGCCCTCGAACAGCGGATCCTGATGTTCAATGTGGAAAGCCACAGCGAACTGTTGCGCATCAACACGCTCGCCGGTCGTCTGGGCGTGCAGGCTCCCATTGCCCTGCGCATCAATCCGGATGTGGATCCGATCACCCATCCCTACATCTCCACCGGCCTGAAACGCAACAAGTTCGGCATTCCGCACACCCAGGCCATGGAGATCTATGCATTGGCCGCCAGCCTCGACCATGTGCAACCCATTGGACTGGATTGCCATATCGGCTCGCAGTTGACCACCCTGGATCCCTTTGTCGATGCCCTGAAACGGGTCAAGCAACTGGTCATCGCGCTGCGGCGCGCCGGAATTCCGTTGCGCTATCTGGATCTTGGGGGCGGTCTGGGCATTCCCTACGATGCCCATTCGATCCCGCCCCACCCGGAACGCTATGCCGAGGCTTTGCTCCAGGAACTCGACGGCCTGAAAATCACCCTGATTCTGGAGCCGGGTCGGGTGATCGTGGGCAATGCCGGCATTCTGGTGGCGCGGGTGGAATATGTGAAAGAGGGGGAGGAAAAACGGTTCATCATCACCGATGCCGGCATGAACGATCTGATCCGTCCGGCGCTGTACGATGCCCATCACACCATTCTGCCGGTGATGCGCCGCTTCGACCGGGAAGAGATCCTGGCCGATGTGGTGGGTCCGATCTGCGAAACCGGGGATTTCCTGGCCCGCGATCGCATGCTGCCGACGTTTCATTCGGGAGAGCTGCTGGCGGTGCGCTCGGCTGGCGCGTATGGATTCTCGATGAGCAGCAACTACAACTCCCGGCCTCGTGCCGCCGAAGTCATGGTCAGTCAGGATCGTTTCGCGGTGATCCGTCCCCGGGAAACCATTCACCAGCTCATGGAACAGGAAACCCTGTTTGCCTGAAGGGATGAACGCAACGTGTCTAATGTCATGGAATTCATCGATCTGCAAGCCCAATACCGGATGATGCGTCCGGCCATCGACCAGGCCATTCAGGAGGTTCTGGACTCCTCCCGTTACATCAACGGTCCTCAGGTGCAGGCCCTGGAACAGGCTTTGGCGGCATTTGTCGGCAGTGGCATGCATGCGGTGGGTTTTTCTTCCGGAACGGATGCCCTGCTGGCCATTCTGATGGCCAAGGGGATTGGTCCGGGGGATGAGGTGATCACCACGCCGTTCACCTTCATTGCCACGGCAGAGACCATTGCCCTGACCGGCGCCAAACCGGTTTTCGTCGATGTGGAGCCGGACACGTTGAATCTCGACCCGAATCGAATCGCTGCCGCGATCACGGAGCGGACCCGAGCGATCATGCCGGTGAGTCTGTTTGGTCAATGTGCCGATCTGGAGGCGATCAACCGGGTGGCCGAGGCGCATGGTTTATGGGTTTTGGAGGACGGGTGTCAATCCTTCGGAGCCGAGCGCCATGGCAAGCGTTCCTGCGGCCTGACTCTGACTGCGGCAACCTCCTTTTTTCCGGCCAAGCCGTTGGGGTGTTACGGGGATGGGGGGATGGCCTTCAGTATGGATCCGGAGTTGTCTGCCCGAATCCGGGTGATCCGGGATCATGGTCAGGTGGCGCTGTATCAGCATGCCCGATTGGGGATCAACGGGCGTTTGGATACGATTCAGGCGGCGATTCTGCTGGCCAAGTTGCCGCATTTTGTTCAGGAAATCGAGGCGCGGCAGCAGGTTGCGGCCCGTTACGGGGAGCGGTTGGCAGGAAAGGTACGCATTCCGCAGATCCGTTCGGAAAATCTCAGTGTCTTTGCCCAATACACGGTGCGGGTGGCCGAGCGGGAGCGGGTTCGGGCTGCGATGGCCCAGGCCGGGATTCCGACCGCGGTGCATTATCCGATTCCATTGCATCATCAGGGGGTTTTTGCGGATTTGGGTTATGCCAGGGAGGCTTTTCCCCATGCCACGCTGGCGGCCCAGGAGGTGATTTCCCTGCCCATGCATCCTTATCTGACTGCCGATCAACAGGATCTGGTAGCCGATGCCTTGTTGCGTGCCTTGTGATGGACGAACCGGATCCCATGGACGAGTTGGCCGAAACCCGGCGGCGCATTGCGCGGGCCGAGGGGGAGCTTCAGGTCTTGCGTCAGGTATTGCGTCGTGTGCCGCACGGACGGGGGGATCATACCGATTTTTGCCGCATGGAAAACGAAGGGCTTCCCCCGCCGAATGACGAAGCCTGCCGCTGTCATGTGGCGATGGTGCGCAAGTGCCTGAAGCAGGAGCGCGAAGCCAACCATTGAAAAAAAAGAGGGGGTCTGGGGGATTCATCCCCCAGGGTTTTGACTTTAAACCAAAAAAATTTTAAAATGTTTTTATTTTTAAAGGCAAAGTCAAAACCCTGGGGGATAAATCCCCCAGACCCCCGCTTTTTTTTCAATGGTTGGGCTTCAAAATGGCCGAGGTTTCATCCGAGCATAAACCATTATACCGGATGAATGATCTGGCCTTCACGATGAGCGATATCAATCAATGCCATACTGTCATTATCTTCCCATTGTCTGGTTCCAACACCAACCGGTTCAATGCGTTCATCCGCATCCAGAACGGCACGCCAGAGAGGTCGGACCGTATTCCAGGTGCGTTCATGATCAAACAAAGGGGAAACAACCAGAAGATCAATATCACTCCACCGGCTTGCATCTCCCCGTGCATGAGAGCCGTAAAGCACCCCGAAATCAACCGGGATGCCTTGCAATTTCAAAACCTGAAGATAACTTTGAATGCTTGTTATAATTGCTGGATCAGCCATGTACGCACCTCCTGGGCCAAATTGTACAGGTTTTTGGCATCCTGCGCGTCAATTCTGGTCATGCTTTCATCTGGATAACGACCAGCCAGACAAAAGGCATTCAAATCGGTCAATACAGTGAGCTGATCCTGTGACAAGAACAGATCAGACTGGCGAGCCAACAAGGTCAAGTTGTGAATTCTCGGTGGATGCTCTCTGTTGATTTTGCAAAAATGGGCCTTGAGAATTTTCTCCAGGGCAAGATGCATGAAAAAAAGTCCCTCTCTTGATTTACCTTTCTCAAGCAAAATCAAAGCGGTTTCACGGTCCTCATCCGAACCGTTGCGCCAGTAGTCCATTTGAGAAGCGATCTTCATGGAAGATTACCAAAGACCATCAGGGAGCAATTCCCGTTTTTCAATCAATCCTGTTCATCATGTCCAGAATAAATCATGCGCTTCAGCACTGCAAGGAGATCGCCCCCGTTCCAGAACAAACCATTGAAAAAAAAGAGGGGGTCTGGGGGATTCATCCCCCAGGGTTTTGACT
>JADFWP010000096.1 GCA_015234115.1 Magnetococcales bacterium | reverse complement strand
AAGAAAAGAGGGGGTCTGGGGGATTCATCCCCCAGACCCCCTCTTTTCTTTCAATAGTTTGGACTGACTGGCTTGGTTCTTGCTTTTCGATGGGGTGTGATTGACCTTTCCATCTGTCAACAGGGAACCCGAAGCGGTTTACGGTATTGGACGTCGAAGCGCTGCTTGCCAATCCATCGATCCACGATGGCCTCTACAACCTCGACGAGGGGGAGTACGCCAACACCCTGGCCACGTTGGCCGAATGGGGAGATGCCAAGGCGCAACACAATCTTGCGGCCATGCATCTCGAAGGGCTGGAACTGCCTCTTGACTATGATGCCGCGCTGCATTGGCATCGTCTCTCTGCCGAACAGGGCTATGCCCCGGCGCAGCACGATCTTGGCACCATGTATCTGGAGGGATTGGGTGTGGCGCCGGATCCGGTCATCGCGGCGCAATGGTTTCTGGCCGCTGCCCGGCAGAACGATCCCAAGGCCCAGAACAATCTTGGTATTTTGCATGCCACCGGCGAGGGGATGGTGCAGGATATGATTCAGGCGCGCGCCTGGTTTCTGCTTGCCGCCCGCAATGGCCTGGTCGATGCCCTGGAAAATCTGGAACTCTCTGCCGAAGAGATGAACCCGGAAGAACAGGCCCAGGCCGAAGCGCTGGCCGCAGCGTGGGGCGCATAATCGGCTGCGATCATTGAAAGAAAAGAGGGGGGCTGGGGGATTCGTCCCCCAGCCCCCCTCTTTTTTTTCAAAAGTTTATATGGTCTTGGTCGTTCTTCAACAAAATCTCCGCCGCTTCGGCAATGACCCGGAACCGCTCCCCATCCCCCCCCCGATCCGGATGATGCCGCAACGACAACTCCCGATACCGCCGCCGGATCGTCTCCCGATCCGCCTCCGGCCCCACCTCCAGAATCGCCCGCGCCGAATCCTGACGCTCCCAACGCCCCAACCGACGCCAGAAACCGGCGATCAGGGCCACCACCTCGGCGCGCGAGGTCTGCTCCAGATGGGTGGGATCCAGATAATAGGCGCGCATCGGATCCGGCAACGCCAACCCGACCTCATCTTCGTGCCAGGGGAGGAGCATAATCTCCAGGCAATGGATGCGCATATCCCCGCGCCGCTCCCGCCGCAACTGCCCCTGCAACAGGTACAACTGATGAAACAGAAAAAAATGGGTCCGAAACAGTGACAGCTCGTCCGACAAATCGCTCCGGTCAAAAGGATCCACCCCCTGACGTTGCAGCAACTTCACCAGGGCATACTCCCGCAGCCCCGCCGGATGAGCCGACAAAATCTCGTACAAATATTCGGTCATGGGTTTCATGCCCGCAAGATTCACTCCCCGGCCATCGATTCGCAAGGAATCTTGACAAAAATGACACAATCCACCCAGAATGTGCAGTTTGCGCCGCTTGGGGCACCATCACGACCACCCCGCCATCCCAAACGGGGTCGCCATGGAGAAATGTGCATGAAGATCAATCTGTTCGTCCTGGACGAAATGTCCCCGTCCCAGATCAGCGCCCTGCTGACCCGCTCGGAAAACGACATCGAAAACCTCCTGCCTGTGGTCGCTCCGATCATCGAGCGGGTCAAAAACGAAGGCGACGCCGCATTGATCGACTTCAATGCCCGCTTCGACAACGTGGTGATGCAAACCTCCCAGCTCAAGGCGAGCGAAGAGGAGTTCGAGCAGGCCCGCCGCAACCTCCCGGAAGATGTCAAGGAGGTGATCCGCAAATCCGCTGCCAACATCCGCTCCTTCCACGAGGCGCAAATGCCCGAGGCCATGTGGTTCAAGGAGATTCAACCCGGCATCATGGCGGGTGAGAAAATCACCCCGATCCCCTCGATCGGTCTCTATGTCCCACGGGGCAAAGGAGCCTTTCCGTCGGTGATGCTGATGCTCGGCCTGCCCGCGAAAATCGCCGGGGTCGAACACATCATGGTCTGCACCCCGCCCGCGCCCGGCGGCGGCGCCGATGACGCCACCCTGTTCGCCGCCGAATTGTGCGGCATCCGCGAAGTCTACAAGACCGGCGGAGCGCAAGCCATCGCGGCCATGGCCTACGGCACCGAAACCGTGCCCAAGGTGGTCAAGACCAGCGGTCCGGGCAGCAGCTATGTGTCGGCGGCCAAACGACTGCTCTACAGCAAAATCGATGTCGGCGCTCCGGCGGGTCCCAGCGAGGCGATCATTCTGTGCGACCAGCATGCCGATCCGTTCGTGGCCGCCCTCGATCTGCTCATCGAGGCCGAACACGGCAAGGACTCCACCGCCATGCTGGTCACCCATGACCGCGCCCTGGCCGAACGGGTGCGGGAACTGCTGCCCGATCTCATCGCCGATCTGCCGGAACAGCGCCGCGAGTTTTGCAGCCATGTGCTTTCCAACTACGGCGGTATCGTGCTCACCTCCAGTCTCGAAGCCTCCATCGCCTTCACCAACGACTTCGCCCCCGAACACCTGGAAGTGATGACCGAAGATCCGCTCTTCGTGGCCAACCGCATCCACCACGCGGGCGAAATCCTGCTCGGCGCCCATACCCCGATCACCATCGGCAACTTTTCGCTGGGGGTCAACGCCATCCTGCCCACCGGCGGCTTTGCCAAGACCTTCTCCTGCGTCACGGTGTTCGATTTCCTGAAACGCTCCTCCATCGGCTGGGTCAGCCGTCAGGGGTATGACGATATCAAGGATACGGCCCGGCGTTTCGCCCAGTACGAAGGCTTTTCCTCCCACGCCAACGCCATTCTCAAACGGCCACGCTGATTTTGTGAACCGCACGTTGTCTTTTGATTATTGGGGTCCAGGGGCCATTGGCCCCTGGCGGGGTCCAGGGGCGAAGCCTCTGGGACTTTGACTTTGATCCTTGGCGCGCTTTGCCGCAGGCGACGCCTTTGATCCCCGGATCTTCACGATCTTGTTCCGATCTTCTGCCGCACCATGCCCCAGAGCACCTGACCCAGCGCACCGAGCATCCCCCATCCGGCCAGCGACCACATCTCCTTCAGGAGCGGCAGGAGCGGTGCCTTTTGGCCCCGGAAACCCGGCAGCATCCGCCAACAGCGCCGCAACAAAGGTGCTTGCAAGCGCGCCACCACCGTCCGATCCCCTGCCACATGCCCCGCAAACGCCCGGAACAGCCGCAACCCCATGATCGGAATCACCGGATTCATCGCCTCGTTGTTTGGCCACTCCGATTCCACAAAGCGACGCACCCCGCGTATCTCATCGTCGTTCCAGGAAAATTCAGGAGACAACTCCCGGCACCGCCGGCGCCCGATCTCCCGCCCGATCTGCTGCTGACGTTCGAAATGCAATGCGCTCACCCGCTCCCCGTGACGACGCAAACAGATCAACGGCTCTAAAAGATTGGCCCCACGGGTATGACGCAGCAGCCGACCCCAGAGATCATAATCCTGTCCGAACCTCCAGGATTCGTCATAAGGGTGGGTCAACACCAACATGCGCGGAAACATCGCCGAGGTGTGACAGATCGCACTGTAAAACAACAACTGCCAAGATATCTCCACATGATCGGCGGGTCGCAGATCGGGTACGGGGTGCCGCACGCTTCGTTCGTCCATCCACCAGGCTGCGGTCCCCAGCAAGCCGATTTCGGGATGAGCCTCCAGAAAAGCGAGCTGTTTTTCCAGACGTTCGGGCAATGACCAGTCATCCGCATCCTGACGGGCGATCCATGTCCCGCGTGCCAGCCGGATTCCTTTGTTCAAGGAGCGGGTCAGACCCAGATTGGTTTCATTGCGTATCACCCGGATGCGGGGATCCCGCCCGGCCCAGGAGGCGAGAATTTCCGACGTGGCATCCGTGGAGGCGTCGTCGATCAACAGAAATTCGAAATCGACGAACGTTTGATTCACAATCCCGGCAATCGCCTCGTCCAGAAAGCGCGCGCCGTTGAAGACACTGGTCAACACCGTGACCAGGGGTGCTTTGGACAGAGCTGTCGATGGCACGCTCATGCCCGATACGACCGCCAGCCGGGCAGATCCCATTCCAGGATTTCCACGATCATGGCCAAAGCCCAGGCCAGCAGCGCACTCCCGTGGATATCCCCCTCGTTCAGGCCGCGCGAGATGATGGCGCCATAATAACCGGTCTGCGCCCGACCCGGTTCATAGGAAAATCCATGGTCCGCATTCTGATGGGTGCGGATCAAATCGATCAATGCCAGCACCCGCGCCTGGACCTCGCGCCGCCGATGATCGGTCTGCTTCAGGCAACGATACAGCACATAGACCCAATCGACCACATGGCACCCGGCTGGCGGCGGACCTTGCAGCAGACAGGTGTCGATCAACCGTTCGGGATGATGGATCGGTTCTTCGAGCCACTCCAGCGCATTGAGCACCTTCATGGCCCCATTGATCAACTGTCCGCGCGCCGGAGGCGTGGGGGGCTGAAAATAGGCGCCGCTCGCGGGATCCGCCATGCCGGCCAGAAAATCGGCCAGGGTCTGCCGCAGGGCGGATTGATCCACCCCGGCCAGCAGCGGCCCCTGGCTTTGCACAAAGAGTGCCAGCAAGGCGCTCATGGCTCCGGCGGTCCAGGGCTGACGCCAGTCCAGTCCCCGCAGGCGGGTCAGCAGCGCCTCTTTCTGGCAAGGAAATCCTCCAAAAGGGATCGTCGGGCGCTCCCCGGACCAGGCCAGCGTGGCAATGGCCTGCTTGGTCTCGGACGAACGGATGTCGGCGCGCAGATCGGGCAGGGGACGACCACTCAGCAGACGCCGCACCCGGCCTTTCAGGGTTTCGGTCGGCACCTGGACAAACCGCATCAAGCCGGGATCGACAAAAAGCCCGATCCTCCCGGCAGACGCGGCGTCGGCGCCGGAGAGCACCTGAAAGGAACGAATGAAATCCAGCCATTCCTGCCGCTCCCGCTCGGGCAGATCCATCCAGGTGCCGGTCGCATCCAGGATTTTTTTGGCAAAACAGGAGAAACCCAACCGGGCCTCCCGTCCGGCGCGCACCATTCCATTCCGACACGGCACAAACCGTCCGGCCCGCGCATCGCAACGCAAGCTGGCCACGAAATCGAACAACTCTGCCCGCAATCCGCGCAACCAGTCTGCCCGCACCGCATCCATTCCCATAAAAAGCGCTCCTCATCTTCTCTTTCTGAAGTATCATGACTTGAACCGGTGGAAATCTCCCGATATAGTGATTCGAAAGAATCCGTTCGCGCGCTCCATGATCCTTTCGTGCCGCACCTGGGTGTAAGTTATACCATGACCGCTGCCATCGATTCCAGCCTGGACGCCGAACGCAATCAGGCCCGCATTCTGATCGTGGATGACCAGAAACTCAATCTGATCGTACTCAAAAGTCTGTTGCGCCAGCACGGCTACGTCAATGTGGTCACTCTGGACGACCCGCGCCAGGTGGAAGAGTTGTGGATCCAGCAGCGCTTCGACCTGATGTTGCTGGATCTGGAAATGCCCCATCTGTCCGGCATCGAGGTGATGCGGGTTCTGGAGCGGATCAGCCGCGATCCCTATCTGCCGATTCTGGTGATCACCGCCAACACCGAAGAGTCCACCCGCCTGGAGGCTTTGGCCCATGGCGCCCAGGATTTTCTCAACAAGCCCTTCAATCCCTCCGAGGTGCTCTCGCGCATTCGCAACATGCTCACGGTCCGTCTGCTCTACAAGCGGATGGAAGAGAAAATCCGCGAACGGACCCGCCAACTGCACGAAACCCGCCTGGAAGTGATCCGCTGCCTGGGACGCGCCGCCGAATACCGCGACAACGAAACCGGACAACACGTCATCCGCATGGGCCAGTTCTCGGCCCTGATCGCCCGTCAGATGGGCTTGTCCGAGGCCCATTGCGACCTGATCCTCCATGCCACGCCCATGCACGATGTGGGCAAGATCGGCATTCCGGATCGCATCCTGCTCAAGCCGGGTCGTCTGGAACCCGAAGAATTCGAAATCATCAAGGCCCATGCCACCATTGGCGGCAGCATTCTCTCCGGCTACCGAGAAGAACCGTTGATCACCGCCCACAAGATCGCCCTGACCCACCACGAAAAATGGGATGGCAGCGGCTATCCCAAAGGGCTGTCCGGAGAGGCCATCCCCATCGAAAGCCGCATCTGTGCGGTTGCCGATGTCTTCGATGCCCTGACCTCCTGGCGCCCCTACAAGCAACCCTGGACCACCGAAGATGCCATCGCGCTGATCACCCGGGAACGGGGCAGCCATTTCGACCCGACCGTTGTGGATGCCCTGCTCGCGAGCATGGAGGAGATCATGGCCATCAAACTGGCGATTTGTGATTGATTCTTTAAAAACCCCTATTTGCCGCTTGCCGACCTGCCGGAGCCATTGACCATGCCCCTCTCCCCTGCCCGAACACTCCTTGCGCAACGCCTGCTGCTGCCGGTCGGGTGCGCGGCCATTCTCTGGGACATGGATGGCGTGCTCATCGACTCTCTGGGGCTGGACATCCGCATCTGCAATCAGTTGATCAGCGCACGGTTCAAGGTGGAGCATCCGCTCCCCGATGAATTCATCCGTTCGATTTTCGCCCTGCATCCGCCCGCCTTCTGGCGACGCATCTTCGAATATCTGGAAGAACAGCACGGCCTCACCTGCGATTCCGCCTCCCGCGCCGCGATTCTGCAACACTACGAAACCGCACGCATCGAAACCGCCTTCGATCTGCTGCCGGGGATCGCCGAAATTCTCCAGGCCGCCCGGCTGGCCGGATTGCGCATGGCCGTGGTCTCCAACAACGCCACCCGGGATGTGCAGGCCATTCTCATCCGTTCCGGGATTCACGATGCCGTGGATCTGGTGATCGGCAACGACCTGGAGGGATTCCAGAAAAAACCGGCCCCGGATGGCTATCTGCACGCCGCCCGCCAACTGGGGGTGACGCCGGAGCAGTGCGTCGTGATCGAGGATTCGCTGCTCGGGCTGGAGGCAGGCTTCCGGGCCGGATGTCATACCGTGGCCGTGACCACCGGTGGCACCCGTTTCGACACCCTGGCCGGTTGCGGCATGGCCAGTCAGGTCTATACCGCCTTTCACCCGTTGCATCTGGCCATCCGTTCCGGAGAGATTCGTAAGAAGAAAATTCATACGCCCAACGATTTTGTCAGCCACATGGTGGAACACATCGCCTGGCGGCTCGGCATGGGGATCCGGCTGGAGTGGAACAACGATCAATGGCTCGATCTGGGGCGCATGCTCGGCGCCCAACTGGCGCTTCTGCCCCGTCATCACGATCAGGCCGCGGCCCTGGGTATGATCGATGACGGCAGCGCCGAAATCCGCATCGTGTTGAACGCTCCGGCCCCGCAGGCGGAATTCATCCGGGGCAGCGGGGTGGATGTCGATTGGTTTCTGGGCTTGCGGTGCGAGCAGGCCCCGTCGGGTCGGGCCATGTGGGAGTTGATGAGCGGCATTGCCCACGGGTTGCAGGCCCATATTCAGGTGCGGCTCTGTTCAGCCGAAGATCCCCATCACGCCTGGGAAGGGATCTATCGCACCCTGGGGATCGCCCTCAATCGCATGCTCGATCCGCTGCCCCCTGCGCCTCGCGCCGAGACGCCGCGTCCTGATGCCTCGCCCCCGACGGCCCGGTTCACCATCGAAGAGAAGAGTCTGACCCGTTGCAAGGCAATCCGCGTCACCGCCGAAAGCGAACTGACCGTGAGTGTCGATTTCTCCCGTCCGGCGGATCATGCCTTTCTGTTTGACGTGGCGGAATCGATCCTCGTGGGCAGTCTGCCCGATCTGCTCACCCGCATGGCGGATCAGGCCGGTTTTTCGTTGCGCGTCACCTGTCGCGCGTTGGCCTTGAGTTCCAGCCATGTGGTGCTCGAAGATACCGGACTGGTGCTCGGTCGGGTATTGTTGGAGATTCTCAAGGCCCGAATGGAGGAGACCGGCGTGCATGGCGCGGGCAGCAGCGTGCAGACCCCGGAGGATCTCGATGCGCCGGTACGGGTTGGCATCAGCGTCGAAGGGCGGAAATTTCTCTGTCTGGTGCCGCTCAACGATTCACAGGATGCGTTGCGTCGTCGGTTTCTGGTGGGACACGAAGTGTTGCACGGCATTCGTTCCGAGGATCTGGATGATTTTCTCGATGGACTGGTCGGCGGCATGACCGCTTCGGTGATGGTCCATTTTCAGCAGATCCCGGATCCGGAAAGCGGCTGGCTGTTGCTGTTTCACCAATTGGGACGCGCCCTGCGCGAGACCTTTGCCATCAATCCGCAACGCAAAGGAATGCCGCCCGGCGTCAAGGCGACCCTGGTTTGAACGCTCCATCCAAAGAAAATTATTGAAAGAAAAGAGGGGGTCTGGGGGATTCATCCCCCAGGGTTT
>JADFWP010000095.1 GCA_015234115.1 Magnetococcales bacterium | reverse complement strand
ATAGCCTTATGAGCGAATCGTGTTAGCGCTTATGGGGCGAAGCCCTTGGGACTTTAGATTCTAAACAAAAACAATTATAAAATTTTTTGTTCAGAGTCAAGGTCCCAAGGGCTTCGCCCCTGGACCCCGTTGACTGGACGCGATTCAGACCTCCCGCGTTTCGGCTGACGCGCGACGTTCGCGGCGGGTGCGACGCATGATCAGCGTCGGACAGACTGCCTCGTTGACATAATTCAACTGGCAGTGCAGACAATAGAGACATTCGTTGGGGTGGATTTCGCCGTTGGGCTGAATCGCCTGCACCAGACATTCGTTGCCGCAGTTGGAACAGAGTTCCCCGCACTGGCGCCGTCTTTTGAGCCACGCGAAGATGCGCATCCGGCCCGGAATGGCGATGGCCGCCCCCAACGGACAAAGATAACGGCAGAAAAACCGCTCCACGAAGAGTCCGGCCACCAGCAGGGCCACGGCCCAGAGCACATAAGGCCACTCCCGGTCAAAACGCAGCAGCACGACGGTTTTGAAGGGTTCGATTTCGGCGAGTCTTTCCGCCATGGCCATCGAGGAGAGCGAGATGGCGAGCAATCCCAGAAACAGCACATATTTGAAGGCCCACAACCGTTCATGCCAGGCAAAGGGCAGACGGAACTGGGGAACATGCAGGGTGCGCGCCACCAGGTTGAGCAGTTCGGTGAGGGCGCCGAACGGGCAGAGCCAGCCGCAAAAGGCGCCGCGCCCCCAGAAGAGCAGAGACAACGCCGTGGCACTCCACAACACGAAGATCAACGGTTCGATCAGGAAGAATTCCCACCGGAATCCCCCCATGAGCGCATGCAGAAAGGTCAGCACATTGACTACCGAAAGCTGCGCCTGGGCATAGCCGCCGATCCAGATCACCGAAAAGAGCAGAAAACCGCGCCGCACGAAGGTGACCAGGCGGGGATGCGTGACCAGCAGTTCCTGGAAGAAAAAGATCATCGTCAACACGATCAGCGATACCGACAGCACGATGACATCGCCCATCCGGTCGCGCCACACCCGTTCCCACAGCGGGGGGCCACTCTCTTCGGGAGCGATTGCGGGTTGACCGGCGGTCGGGGTCACGACGGATGCCGCTGGTGCCGGACGTTGAACGAAACGTTCCGGCAGCGTATAGGTAACTGAAAAACTTGTAAAAGTCTTTTCGATTGGGCCGGTCGGGCGCTGCACCAGCAGCTCCAGAGACCAGGGGCGGGTGGGGTCGAACTGGCCTCCTTCGGGCATTTTGTAGAGTCCGACCTCCTCGAATTCGGGCATGCCCGGTCCCAGATCGCGCATGCGGCGATACTGGTAGTCGTGGAGCAGAATGCCGTTGCCATCCTGATTGATCTTGAAACGGTCGAAGATCCCGCCCCGGACGAACCCCGAACCACGGAACGAATAAGAGCCGTTGGCCATGATCAACAGCGCCTGCTGATTGGGTGCGAGCCACTCCCGCAGATTGGCGAATTCCGCGTCACCCAGGAGATTGCGGCCAATATCCTCGGGCGTGACCAGGGCCACATGCAGATCGATGAACAACTCGCCCGGCGGCATCGCCTTGACATAGGGTTCGCCGCTGCCCGCGCCGATCTTGCGAAACGCCTCGTCCACCTCGCCGTGGTTCAGGGTCATGCGGCGCACGGCGCCTTCGCCGAGCAGCACGTTCCATTCCCTGGCGGCAAACGGGGGTGAGAGCAGGGTGGACTTGGCCTGCGGAGGTTCGGCCTGACCGCCTCGGGCGATCTTGCGCGCTGCCCGCTGGATGCCGTCGTTGATGACGATGGCTGTGACCGTGGCGCCGCTGATGGCGTCGATGGCCTGCTTGTTGCCCGCCTCGATCTCCTTGAGCGGGTTGCGACCCACATAACGGTTGACGAAATCGAAGAGTTTCTGCTCCGGAATGCCGATCAACAGGATCGGCTCGGCATGCTTGACCACCTTGGCCCCGGTAATCACCCCATCCGGGTTGATGCCCGCCAGAACTTCGATGGGTTTTCCGGAGTAGCCGATGTCGCTGGTGAGCAAAACGTGGCCGGCCGGTCGATCCCCCTGATAGGCCTTGGCGAATGCGGGTGGAGTGCTTATGGGATCGAAGCGGTCCGCGCCTGGCAATACTTCGGCAGGCTGGGCCGGAACATCGTAGGCACCGAATTCTCTGGCCCAACTCATGGCGGGTTGCCACACCAGGGCCAGCAGCCATAACAGTGTGATCGTCCATGGGGACCATCGGCGCGGTGTGCTCCGGGAGGCGGGCGGGTGCGTGCTGGTCATGTGTGCGGCAACTCCGGTCGAGAGGGAAAAGGTCTTTGTGGACATTTTCGGGGCATATAAGGTTCCCGAGTCAAGGTGAGATGGTTGTGAATTTTTTTAATTTACAAGAAAAACCGGATTGGGTTAAATTGAGGTGGTGCGGGTTTGAATGGAACAGTCATGGGGAGAATGACCGATGCCCGCTTCTTTTGGCGCGAGGCCAAAGGAATGTCTTGTATCTTAAAGAAACCATGAGGAGGAAAAACGATGAATAAAGGTTTGCGTGTGTTGGCGCTGGCGTCCCTGCTCGGTGGCGCGGTCATGCTGTCGTCTGGTGATGCTTCGGCCTGGTGGGGTGGACCGGGTTGGGGTGGACCAGGTTGGGGCAATAATGGCTGGAACAACAATAATTGGAACGATTGGAACAACAATTGGGGCAATAATTGGCTCGGCAATGGCAACGGCAATGGCCGCGCCTCGGGCAATTTCGGCTTCAATATGGGCGGCGACGTGGCCGGTTCCGGCAACGGCTATGGCAACAATAACTGGAACAACTACAACGGCTGGAACAACGGCTGGAACAATGGCTGGAACAATGGCTGGTATCCCGGTTATGGCTATGGTCCGGGTTGGGGCTATGGTCCGGGCTGGGGTGGACCGGGTTGGGGCTATCCGCCGGTTGCAGCTCCGGCGGCTCCCGAAGCCAAGCATGATGAGAAGAAGTAAGTGAATCGATCGTCAGAAGGGGGGAGCACGGGTTCCTCCCTTCCGGACGATCCAAACACATGATCCTCTATCTGTGTGAAAAACCCTCCCAGGCTCGTGACATCGCCCAGGTATTGGGGGCCAACGGCAAACGGGACGGATTCCAGGAGGGATCCGGCATCCGGGTGACCTGGTGTCTGGGCCATCTGCTGGAGATGATCCCGCCGGATGGCTATGGCGCGGTCTGGAAAACCTGGCGTTTGGAGAGCCTGCCGATTCTGCCCGATGGCTGGCGGGTGGAAGTGCGTGACAAGGTGGGCAAGCAGTTCCGGGTGATTCAGCGCTTGTTGAAAGAAACCGATGAGGTGGTGATCGCCACGGATGCAGACCGGGAGGGCGAAACCATTGGTCGTGAAATTCTTGATTACTGTAGTTATAAAGGCAAAGTTTCCCGTTTATGGCTTTCGGCCCTGGACGATGCCAGCATTCGCAAGGCGTTGGATGCCCGTCTGCCTGGCGTCAAGACCGAACCTCTGTACCGTGCCGGATTGGGTCGGGCGCGGGCCGATTGGCTGGTGGGGATGAACCTCACCCGCGCCTATACCCTGTTGGGGCGGCGCGGGGGATATGACGGGGTGTTGACCGTGGGCCGGGTGCAGACGCCGACCTTGAAACTGGTGGTGGATCGGGACCGGTTGATCGAGAATTTCAAACCCACGGATTTTTTTGAAGTCTTGATCCAGTGTGCCACCCGGTCCGGAAATTTTTCCGCCAAATGGGTGGTGCCCGAGGCGTTGGCGGACGAGGAGGGGCGTTGCCTGGAGCGCGCGGCAGCCGAGGAGGTGGCGCAACGGGTGACGGGCCAGACCGGGGTGGTGGTCAAGGCCGAAACCAAACGGATGCGCGAAGCCCCGCCTTTGCCTTTGGATCTCTCCACCTTGCAGCAGGAGGCTTCCCGGCGTTGGGGCATGGGTGCGGCGCGCACTCTGGAGGTGGCGCAGGCGCTCTATGAAACCCGCAAGGCGATCACCTATCCCCGGACCGATTGTCGTCATCTGCCGGAGAACCAGTGGGGCGAAGTCTCCGAGGTGTTGCAGGCTTTGGTGCGTTCGGATGGGTCGATTGGCGCTCTGGTGGCCCAGGCCGATGTGACCTTGCGTTCCAAGGCGTGGGATGATGGCAAGATCACGGCGCATCATGCCATGATTCCCACCAAGGCCGGGGTGCCGGTGGCGGTGATGTCTCTGGAGGAGTCCCGGCTTTACGACACGATCCGGCGTCACTATCTGGCGCAATTTTTTCCTCATTATCAATATGACCGCACGGTGGTGGAGGTGGAGGTCGCCGGGGCGTTTTTTCGGGCTGCGGGCAATGTGGAGATGGTGCCGGGTTGGAAAGCGGTGTTGCGTCGCGATCCCAAGCCGGGCGAGGAGGAGGAGGCGTTGTTGCCCCAGGGGTTGAGAAAGGGGGAGGGGATGGCGGTGGGGGAGAGTCGGGTGGTGGACAAGCGCACCAAACCGCCCAACCGTCACACCGAGGGGACATTGATCCAGGCCATGAAGAATGTGGGGCGGATGGTGGAGGATCCCCGTTTCAAGCAGACCCTGAAGGAGACCTCCGGGATTGGCACCGAGGCGACCCGGGCGGCGATCATCGAGAATCTGTTGTTGCGTCATTTGTTGTTGAAAGAGGGGAAGAATCTGGTCAGTGCCCCGGTGGCGCGGGTTCTGGTGGATGTGTTGCCCAAGAGTGTGACCAATCCGGCCACAACCGCGATCTGGGAGCAGGCGTTGGAGGAGATTGCCCAGAACACCCGCACGTTGGAGGAGTTCGAGGCCAAGGCGGTGATCTGGGTGACGCGGTTGATTGCGGCGGTCAAAAGCGAGGGGGAGCAGCATCTGGCCCGTTTTGCCGAACTGGTGCCGGCGGGTTCATCGGGAGATGCGCAAGCCTGTCCGGCCTGTCGCAGAGGCCGTTTGCAAACCCGCACCTCAAAGGAAGGCTCCTCTTTTCTGGGTTGCAGCCGTTTCCCCCGCTGTCGTTACACGCGTGCGGGGTGAACAAACTATTGAAAGAAAAGAGGGGGTCTGGGGGATTCATCCCTCAGGATTTTGACTTTAAACACAACAATTTTTAAAATGTTTTGCTTTTAAACCGCAACCATTTCGGGATCATGAGCCTTTGGCCCAAAGGCGTCGCTTGCGGCGACCAGGGGGCGCGCTGCGGGGAAAAGCGCGCCAAAGTCAAAGTCCCAAGGGCTTCGCCCCTGGACCCCACCAGGGGCCAATGGCCCCTGGACCCCACTGACATACGACAGCTCCCATGCGCTTGAGGGCTGGTGAAAAAGGATGGCTTGAGGGATAATGATCGATTGTCTGCCCCTTTTCACCGCTTGCCAAAGAGGTCTTGTCGAAGTGGAACGGATGCCCGAACCCAGAGAATTTTGTCAGAAGCTGGCCCAGGCCGCCTTGCAGGGTCAACCGCTTGGCCGCTCCGAGGCGTTGCGGGTGTTGCGTGACCCGGATCTTCCCTTGCTGACGCTGCTCGATGCGGCTTTTCAGGTGCGCAAACACCATTTCGGCCTTGGGGTGCGGGTGCATATTCTCAATAATGTGCAAAACGGCCTCTGTCCCGAAGACTGCAACTACTGCGCCCAGTCCACCAGCAGCGCCGGAAGCGTGCCGGTCTATCGGATGAAATCCGACGAAACCATTCTGGAGGAGGCGCGCCGCGCCCATGATTCCGGAGCGTTTCGCTATTGTCTGGTGCTTTCCGGACGCGGACCGGGCGAAGAACGACTCGATCATCTGGCCAGTGTGGTGACGCGTCTGAAACAGAGCTTTCCCATGGAGGTCTGTCTGTCGGCGGGATTCATCGACGCAGGCCAAGCGGCACGCCTGAAAGCCGCCGGGCTGGACCGTTACAACCACAATCTCAACACCTCCGAATCCCGTTACGGCACCATCTGCCACACCCACACCTATGCCGATCGACTCGCCACCCTGGAGGCGGCCCGCTCGGTGGGACTGGAGGTGTGCAGCGGCCTGATCATCGGCATGGGCGAAGAACCGGACGAGGTGGTGGAGGTGGCCCTCACCCTAAACCGTCTCGATGCCCGTTCCATTCCGGTCAATTTTTATGTCCACGCCCCCGGATCCGCCTTGGGCGAGCAGAACCGGCTCACCCCGGAAGCCTGTCTGCGTGCCTTGTGTCTGTTCCGTTTTCTCAACCCTTCGGCAGAAATCCGTGCCGCCGGCGGTCGGGAGGTCAATCTGCGCGCCCTGGAATCCCTGGCCCTCTATCCGGCCAACTCGTTGTTCGCCGAGGGTTATCTCAATACCGGCGGCCATGGGGCGGACAAGACCATGCAGATGATCCGCGATGCCGGTTTCACCGTGGAGCGGGTGGATGAGCAGGAGTGATCCGGCACCGGGACTGTTTGTCACCGGTACCGATACCGGGGTGGGCAAGAGTGTGGCGGCGGCGTGGCTGGCCGCCCGGCTTGCGGCTTGTTACTGGAAGCCGGTGCAATCCGGACTGGAAGAGGAGAGCGACAGTCAATGCGTGGCCCGGCTGGCCGGTCTGGAGGCCGCTGCCGTATTGCCGGAGACCTATCGTTTGCACATGCCGCTCTCTCCGCACGAATCGGCGCGGCGCGATGGGGTGGAGATTCAGCTCTCCGCCTTTGTTCTGCCCGACGGCCAGGGACGACCGGTGGTGGTGGAAGGGGCGGGCGGGGTGCTGGTGCCGTTGAACGGGCGGGAGAAAATGATTGATCTCATGGTGCAATTGGCCCTGCCGGTGGTGGTGGTGGCCCGGACGACTTTGGGGACCATCAACCATACGTTGTTGACGTTGGAGGCATTGCGGCGGCGTGAGTTGGAGGTGGCCGGAGTGATCCTGTGCGGGGTGCCGAATGGGGTCAATCGGGAGGCCATCGTGGGATTCGGGGGGGTGACGCTGCTGGCCGAGATTCCCTGGCTGGATCCTGTGAACCGGGAAAGCCTGGCCGCGGTGGCGCCGGCGGATCCGACACTCTGGGACGCTTTTCGTCGGAGGTTTGATGAATGAATGCCGACCGTTTGATCGCCCTGGATCGCGCCCATCTGTGGCATCCCTATACCCAGCAAGCCACGGCGCCTGCGCCCGTGCCGATTGCCTCGGGCCAGGGAGCCTGGTTGCAGGGCATGGATGGTCGGCGCTATCTGGATCTGATCGCCTCCTGGTGGGTGGCCATCCATGGCCATGCCCATCCGGTGATCGCCCGCGCTATTGCCGAGCAGGCGACACAACTGGAACAGGTGATTTTCACCGGTTTCACCCACGAACCCGCCGTTCGCCTGGCCGAGGAACTGTTAAAATATCTGCCCGAGGGGTTGACGCGGTTTTTCTTTTCCGATGACGGCTCCACGGCGGTCGAGGTGGCGATGAAAATGGCCTGCCACTACTGGCGCAACGCCGGGCAGGAGCGGGGACGGTTTCTGGTTTTTGAAAAGGGCTATCACGGCGATACCGTGGGCGCGATGTCGGCGAGCCGTTCGTCGGGATTTTTCGAAGGCTATGGCCGGATGCTCTTTGCCGTGGATACGCTCCCCTTTCCCGCCACCTGGGAGGGAGACGAAACCGTTGAGGCCAAGGAAAATCAATCGCTTGCTGCTTTGGATCGTTATCTGGAAGCACACGGCACCGAATGTGCCGCCATGCTGGTGGAGCCGTTGATCCAGGGAGCCGGGGGGATGCGCATCTGTCGTCCGGGATTTCTGGCTGCCGTGGCTGCGCGGTTGCAGGCCGCCGGGGTGTTGTTGATCGTCGATGAGGTGATGACCGGTTTCGGACGCTGCGGAACCCTGTTCGCCTGCGAAAAGGCCGGCATCGCGCCGGATCTGATCTGTCTTTCCAAGGGATTGACCGGCGGTTTTCTTCCCATGGCGCTGACCGTGTGCCGGGAGAAGATCTATGCGGCTTTTCTGGGCGCAACCTTTGATCGCGCTCTGGCTCATGGTCATTCGTTCACGGCCAATGCGTTGGGATGTGCGGCGGCATTGGCTTCGTTGGGGCTGTTCGAAAGTGAACGCACCCTGGAGCGGATTGCGGCCATCGAAACCGTGCATCGGGAGCGGCTGCGCGGTCTGGGGGGCGCGGTGGAGTCGCCACGGGTGCTGGGCGTGGTGGCCGCTTTCGAGTTGGCCTTGCCGGATCGGGGCTATGGATCGAGTTTCACCCCGCGATTGATTCGGTTTTTTCTGGAACGCGGCATGATCATTCGGCCTTTGGGTGCGGTGATCTATCTGATTCCGCCCTATTGCATCTCCCAAAAGGAGCTGCACCAGGGCTGGGATGCCATTCATGAGGCGGTGGATTTTTTCTCCAACCATTAAAAAAAAAGAGGGGGTCTGGGGGATTCCTCCCCCAGGGTTTTGACTTTAAAATCAAAATATTCATAAAATTTTTTGTTTAAAGTCAAAACCCTGGGGGATGAATCCCCCAGACCCCCTC
>JADFWP010000094.1 GCA_015234115.1 Magnetococcales bacterium | reverse complement strand
CTGACCGATGCCCTACGCCGTCATACGGTGGCAACGGGGGTGCTGAATAGTTACGATTCTTTTATAGATAAGCAATCCTGCCAGTCATCAATATTAGCACCTTCAACAATACTTAAGCCAATTCGCAGATAGGAAAACTATTAAATTTCAAATCTCGTAAATCCGGGGATCCCGCAAATCCGAAATCCGGTGCAAAATCCGGGGACAGTTTACCGATTTCCCTGATAGCCATAAATTTGTTATATCGGCGTTTTCGGGAACCCCCACCTCTCCCTCTGCTGCTCCCATTCCATCGGGAACGGATTCTTCAACTCCCGCCACGTCAGCACATCCGGTTGCCGCCCGTCCAGGATCGCGACGATGATGTCCGGGGCGAGCAGGGTCAGGCGCAGCACCCGGGCCAGATAGGAATCGTCGATCTGCTCCTGGGCCGCCAGATCCTTGATGGAGCGGTACTGGCCGCTCTCCATCATCCGCAACCACCGGTGCGCCTTATTTTCCCAGTGTCGCTCGGGGAGTTGGAATGGCATCCCCCGTCGTCCGCTCATCAAGGCCGCCAGCGAGCCAGTCAGTGGCGCGAGGTAAATCATTGGGGGGGCGAACGCGATGACGACAACAGCGCCAAGGGTGCGGAGATGCGGAGCCAGTTTCGCGGAGACCGGTACTGGCCTTAAAGCCCTGCTGGCCGCAGCGCACAAGGCCAGGTTGTCCGTGGAGGATCTGGGCCAAACCATGATGGCATCCATGCCGATCCGGTGGCCAAAAAACAGATCATTACCCTGTTCCGAGCCATGAGCGGCAGCCCACGGCTCCACACCTTGTCCAAACCGTGACCAGCCGTCTGCACACCGCGTTGATCGATTCGATCCCGACACGCATGACATCACGATGTCATGCGGATGGACCCGCAATCGCCCACCCTGCCATCCTCACAGGACAAACAGCGCAACGCTCCGCAGCGACGCACAGATTCCAGATCCGACCATCCTTGCCTAGCCGGGACCAGACAGGTTCCACCCCTTCTGGGCAGCGCGCATGCGCAATTTCATTCATGTCCAGGTCAAAATGGCTCAGCCCGATCACGGGCGGAGCATCAGGTTCGCTCCCTGCAAAGGTGACTTTTTGCGGGGGACTCAACGCAAAACAACTTTGAAACAGTTTGTCTCATGTCTCACAAAATGGTGAGTTTGAGACAAAAAAATCATGCGTCGGGCGCGTTATCCAGGCGGTTCCTTCAATGTATTTGGCGTCAATTGTATAGTGTCTGCGCCATTCATGGGATTGTCGGACAAAAGCAAGTAACAACACCATATGGATGGCATGATGGTTGCATTAATTGATTTTGAACTGTGTTTGAATATTTGACCATCGCCAAATACAAAGAAGATTGATTGATTAATTCTTCATTTTTGGATCTGTTGGCCAAGCACGCCTCGGAATCTTTGTTGGAATATTTCTATGTAATGCGCACAATCAAACAACCAACCATAACGGAGAATATCATGTCAAACTCAAGTGCAAAAAAAATGAAGAAATGCAGCAAATCGGAGCAAAAACATCAGCAGGACAAGAAAGTAAGGCGTGATCACATTGTCAAGAATGTCAACGCAATCGGACCACTTGCTTCTAAAAAAGATGGGATATCCGGGGCATTGATCGCGCCTTGACATCAAAGCAGACGGGCAATCCGGGTCGCATTGGCTGCGAAGGGGCGAACGAAACCGATGACCGAGTTGTTTTGATACCAGAAAAACAAACCAATTAAGGAGAAAAGATGTGATGCTAATCAGACAGGATCCTATGCATAATTTCCGTATGCTGCAAGGTGAAATCAATCGGCTGTTTGAACGAGATACGGATCCCTCCTATGGAGTGATGAGTCAATGGCCGCTGCGGGTGGATATCTGTGAAGATGGCGACTCGATTATCCTCCAGGCGGATGTGCCCGGTGTGGAACAGAAGGATATCAAGGTCCATGTGGAAAACAATCAACTGACCATTTCTGGAGAACGGCAGTTCGAGGATGAGAAAAAACGTGACAGCTACCACCGGGTGGAACGCTCCTATGGAGCTTTCAGTCGCACGTTTGAACTGGGTGGGACCGCTGACGCGGAAAAAATCAAAGCCTCCTGCAAAAATGGTGTGTTGACGGTCTCCATGCCAAAACGGGAAGGAGCCAAACCCAAATCCATTGAAGTGCAAGTTCATGGTTGAACCGCTCTCCCGGTAACCAGAGAAGAGTAAAGAATCGGTCCGGGTTTGGATGTGAGCCAACCCGGACCGACCTTGCGATGCCGCATTGAATGGATCACAGCAGGTCGTCACGCATCGTGCTGCCATCATGCCCAATCCGGCATGGAAAAAGGCACCGCATCCTCGCCTTGACGACAACAGCCATGACAGTTTATGCAATCACGTTCCGAATCGATTATATAAATCACATGCGCACCAACAATCATTACTCATGCGCCCTACCAAACCCATCTTTCAGAAGGACAAACATCATGATTGTTGATGTGAGCGAGTTGACTCATTACATGTCGAAAATCCACCACTTCCCGGTACTTTCCTCGCAGGAGGAATTTCGACTGGCCGTACTCAATTTTGAACAGCACGATCTCCAGGCAGCCCATCAACTGGTCTCTTCATACCTACGTTATGTCGTCAAAATTGCCAAACAATATGCTGGTTATGGTATGCGCCTGATGGATCTGGTTCAGGAAGGTTCTTTGGGACTCATACGGGCGGTCAGCAAATTCAATCCACACATGGGATTCCGTCTCGCAACTTATGCCATATGGTGGATTAGGATGGCCATTCAAGATTTTATTCTGCAATCCTGGAGTCTGGTCAAAATCGGCACGACCGCCATGCAAAGAAAATTGTTTTTCAGCCTGCGCAAAAACAAGCTCTCCATTGGCCAAATGAACTACGACGAGGCATGCATCCTGAGCCAGAAACTGGGCGCAAAAGCTCAAGAAATAATCAATATGGATGCGCGCCTCATAAATCGTGACAACTCTTTAAATTATTCCAGTGTGGATAATGGCATGGAATTGCAAGATCTCATTCCTGACATCCGCAACAATCAGGAAGTAGAGCTTTTGAACTCGGAGGCCAGACATCTACGCAGACAGGTCGCAGCCCAGGCAATGCGAGCACTCAACGCACGGGAGCGCATCATTATCTCATGGCGCATTCTCAGAGATTGCCCGCTCACCCTGAAAGAAATCAGCGGCAAATTGGGTGTTTCCAGAGAACGCATCCGGCAGTTGGAAAATCAGGCGCTGGAAAAAATGCGCCAAACGCTCCGTTCTGCGTCATCCTTATCGTACTGTTCAGAATGACATGATCAAAAGAAGCAAAAAATCGTACATTGCCATCATCCTGAGCGCCCCTTTCATCTATGCATTGATCTTTCCTCTATCGATGCTGGATTTTTTTCTGTTTCTCTATCAACTGGTCTGTTTCCCGATCTACGGATTGCCCAAGGTGCGGCGTACAGACTACATCTCTATTGATCGGGGGGCGTTGGTCTATCTGAATATTATCGAAAAATTGAACTGCCTGTATTGTGGCTATGCTGTAGGCCTGTTGGCCTTGTCCAGAGAGATCGGCAGCATGACGGAACAGTATTGGTGCCCCATCAAACACGCGCGCACCATCAAAGATCCTCACGAGATCTATCTTGATTTTGCAGAATTTGGCGATTCAGAAGGGTATCTGAAGCGTATTCAGGTCTCCCGTGGACGTACTGCGGAAAGCACCACCCAAGAAGATCATCGGTGATGCTGTATTATGATTCATAACGCTTTTCCGCAACAAAGAGAAAAATTGTTACTGATTGAATTGGTTTTCAGGTTTTATTTTTTTCCGCTTTCATGAGGTGGTGCAATTCCATGGCTTTCAT
The DNA here is from genome assembly GCA_015234115.1 of Magnetococcales bacterium. GTDB lineage: Bacteria > Pseudomonadota > Magnetococcia > Magnetococcales > Magnetaquicoccaceae > Magnetaquiglobus. Next base: position 4,773 of record JADFWP010000094.1, on the reverse strand, counting down.
CCGTCGCCACAAGGTGCTGCGGCTGATCTTCAACCGGGAGGCCGCCACCTGCAATTGCCAATGGGAATCCACCAGACACTGTAAAATCGTTTCCCGATCTGGCCCCGTGCCGGCGGGTTGACCGCTGCTCAAGGGGCGTCCACCACGACTGACCGCCTGTTGCGGTTGCGCCTTTTTCGGGAGGGGCACGATATGGCGAAAATCGGGAGGCAAATTGGACCAGACCAGGATGGACTGTGGCGACATCACCATGGCATGTTCCAGCACATGTCCCAATTCGCGCACGTTGCCTGGCCAGTTGTACTCCACGAGGGCCATCATGACCTCCTCGCTTACCCCTTTGACGGCACGTTTCAGACGTGCGTTGAATTTGGCCAGGAAGTGATCAACCAGAATGGGCAGATCGATCTTGTGTTCCCGCAACGGCGGCATGTGGATTTCAACCACCTTGAGCCGATAGAAGAGATCCTCGCGGAACTGCCCATCCCGCACCAGTTCCGACAGCCTGCGATGGGTGGCCGTGACCACGCGCACATCCACCTTGATGGGGCGAGAGTCCCCCACCACCTCGATCACCTGTTCCTGAAGAACCCGCAACAACCGCACCTGGGTCTCCATGGGGATGTCGCCGATTTCATCCAGGAAGATCGTGCCACCATCGGCCATCTTGAAGCGGCCTTGCTTGTCCCGAATCGCATTGGTGAACGCCCCGCGCACATGACCGAACAGTTCGCTTTCCAGCAGTCCGGCTGGCAAGGCGGCGCAGTTGACCGCCACAAAAGGACCGTTGCGGCGGGAACCGGCATCGTGCAGGGCGCGAGCAGCCAATTCCTTTCCGGTGCCGGTTTCGCCTGTGATGAGTACGGTGGTGTCGACATGCGCCAACCGTTCGATCAATTCGTAGATCTCCTGCATGGGCTGACTGAATCCCACCAGTCCATGCCAACCCTGGCGCGTTTTGGTCTCCCGTTCCAGGACGGCCAGACGACTTTCATCCCGTACCACCAGGATGGTTCCCTGGGTGTTGTGGGTCGGATCGTGAAAAAGTGAAGCGGTACAATTCAAGATCCGCTCCACCCCCCCTTCGTTCATGGTGATCATCCGCACGGCCCGTTCCCCTTCTCCCTCTTCCTGCGCCTGTTGCAGCAGAAGTTCCACGGTAGGAAAAAGCCAAGTGATTTCCTCCTTCAACAACTGGTTGATGGATGATGGCCCCAGACCCAGCAGTCGAGTGGCTGCGGCATTGACCTGGACAATACGCCACCCCTCTTTCAGCACGATGATGGCATCATCGACGCCCCGAAAAATCGCTTCCAGGCGATTGTCCAACACATCTCGATCTTCCTGACGGCGTTTTTGTTCGATGATGCGATCGGATGCATCGATGGATTCCGAAGGCATGATCGGTTTGATCAGATAATCGAAGGCTCCCTCCCGCAAAGCCGTGCGCACCATTTCGATGTCGGGAAAGCTGGTGATGACAATGATATTGGTGAGAGCATATTTTTTCTGGATCTCGTTCAGCAACTGCAATCCAGAACCATCGGGCAGATAAAGGACGGTAATGACCAGATCGAAACGGTGTTCTTGCAATACCTCCAAGGCCATCTGCAAGGAGGTGGCGACGGTGGTGGTGTGGTCAGATCCAGAAACTACAACAGGCACCAAACTTTGAATCAAATCATCATTATCGACAACAAGAATCTTTGCATTCACGACTGTCTCCATGTTTCAAACCAAATTGAAACAACATTGCTGCAAGCCGACATCTATTCAGGCTCAAGAATATTGTAAAAACGTTCAACGGATCAATCAAAAATCACCCGATCAAGACTTTGTTGTCGCCGCCCATGCATTCGAAAGCTGCTCACGAATGTTTCAAACCAGGTTTGAAATGCTTTGTCTGCAAAATCGCGGGCTGAAATGTCGGGACATGAAACGAGCCGACATACCAGACAGCATAGAAAAAATAAACGATTCCCCTTGGAGACCAGGCTTCACTCACTCCAAGGTGAATCGTTTATTATAGAAATTCTTTCGTAGATCCGTTCCGGTTTTTACATACTGCCCTGAAATCCCTTCCCAAGAGGCCCTGGCACTCAAAAGCGGCACAGAGCCTTACAATTCAGAAGAAAGGTGCCATCCCGCAGATCACGGCAGCAGTTTGACCTCCTTGACGAACCCCTCCATGTTCACGTTGAAGGAGATAGGCTGCGTGGTGCCACTGGGCAGCATGACTACCGACACCTCCTTGGCTTTGAACAGTTCGTCGGTTTGCGTGGCACTCAGTTGGACGGCTCCCAAACAACCATCCGGGGTGCAATGTTGCAGAACCAGGGGAATCGGCTTGCTCTCATCAATCTTCACTATCACTCCAGACTGAAGATTGATACCAAGCGGCAATAACGTCACAACAAATGGTTTCTTGTCATCATCCATATACCCGAATGAAAAACGCAAGGCCAATTTCCCTTCATTCGTGCTGTGATCCTGACTTGCAAAACAGGTTTTCTTCTTTTTTTCCTTGTCCTCCTCGCACACCATGGCCCACATCTTTTGGGAAATTTTGGTCTCCTTCGAACTCTCCGGAACCATTTTTTTCGGTACTTCCTTGGTCACACTGCTGCTGGCTGTGGCCAACTCGTTGACCAGAAAGGTGGTTGCACCGATGACCGCAATACTGAGTCCAGATAGCATCATCACGCGCAAGGAGAAGGTGAATGGTTTCGACATGTGTGACTCCTGACGTTTATTTAAGTTGAACAATACAGAAGCAAGAAGAATTCCCGCTCCTGCGCGTACCATTGCGGTTTCTTGTGGAACGGCATGTATTGCCGTTCCACAAGAAACACCTTAGAAGGATGTACTCAAATTCAACATGATGTTGTGGGAACCGGTTTTTCCTCGGCCTTCATAGTCGTAGCCAACCGACAGTTTCAAATCATCCTTGGTGGTCACAGTCAACCCGATGCCGCCAACGATGGCATCGCGGTCACGACCCACCCCAAAGCTCTGAAAGGGTTGCCCGGCAATGGTGGCGCTCGTTCCGGTCGAGTTGTTGCCAAAGTCATGGTCCCAACGCATCCGCAACTCCGGTTCGTAGGAGAGATCCGCCTTCTTGACCGTATGAATGGCACGGAAGCCGACTGTCGTGCGTGTGGAATTCAAAGTCTTTTCATTCACGGTCAGGTTAAGGTTGCCGCCGCCGCTTTCCTTCAAACCATCTTGCTTGGTGCGATTGAATCCAACGCCCATCCATGGCTCAATGGCCGTGCCGCTGGCGATGTCAAAGTGATAGCCCACATCAACGCCGCCAAAAAGATCCGTGCCATCCGAATGTCCAGTGGCCATACCACTCAGAGTCGCACGGTGGGAATCATATTTGTTCTTCGCAAAGCCGATATTGCCGTTGAAGAAGAAATTGTTGATATCCAGGCGACCATAGGCGCTCGTATGAAAACTGATCAGATCGGCTTGAGATGCGTCGTCGCCATCCAAATTACCGCCCGCGTAACCGACACTGATCCCCAAGGTGGCCTTCTTCGCAAGTTTGAAGTCAATGCCACCAAGTATGCCGCTCATGTTCTGGCTGTATCCGGCAGAGTTGCCATCAGACTTGCCTTCACTCCACTGGCCAATCCCTCTGAGCCAAACGTTGGTCTCTTTGCCCATGGCATCACCGCCGTTGACACCAGAAGCCATCGAGGCCAACGTCAAGTTCTGGTTGTGGAAGATGTGATCACTGATCGCCCGTTCAAAAGCACGCTGAATATTCTGCTCGGCACTTATGACATTGCTGTGTACGGTGCCTGCGGCCTGGCCCAAGACATTCTGCACCTGGGCCGAACTCAGGTTGTAGATCAGATCAAAATCGCTGCCGATGACACTGTATTGCGTGCCAGTGTTGAGGCTGTTTTCTATGGCTACGGCCACGGCCATCTGATTTTCGGTCATGGCCTGCGTGTTCAGACCACGGGTCACGATCATGTCAACGTTGCCGGGACCATACATCAAATGGGTAGTCAGAGTGGTATCGGCGGGACTCAACGCGGAAGAGACAAAGTGTCCGGTCAGGCTGTCGGCGGTCAAAATCGAGTAGCGGTTGGCCCAACTGGAAAGCGCGGCGACCGGAAGTTTGACCGCGCTGACGATGCCGCCAAGCGTGGCAACGCCAGTCACGGTAATCCGATCACTCGCACCCGCACTTGTCGGATCGAATTCGACCTCATAAACCGATCCGGAGGCCTGGGTGTAGTTGCCCGTCACAGCCATGGTGCCGATTGAGTTACCCGGCTTGAGAGTGCCGGCCATGACCACGTTGCCGACAATGGTGCCCTTGCCTTTGAGGATGCCACCGCTGTCAATGTTGACCGGAGCCGTGATCGCCGCATTCGTTGAACTCGCGTCGCCAATGACCAAGGTGGCACCGGAATTCACCGTCACCGTGCTGGAAGTGTTTGCCGTGCCGTTGAGGATCAATGCACCGGCGGTCACATTCGTGGCCTCGGTATTGTTGTAATTACCGACGATGGTCAGTTCTCCAACCCCCGCCTTATTGAAGATGTCTGATTGGTTGATGAACGCCAGCGAATAGGATCCTGCCTCATAGGTGGCAACAATCTCATTGATTCCGATGCTCGATGAGGTGGATGACTGCCAAATTCCACCTCCCTTGCTCAGAATGACGCCGCCACTGCTGGAATTCGCCAGATTGATGGTACCCGTAAAAGAGGAACTGTCGCCCGTCAAGGTCAGGATTCCGGCACCCGACTT
>JADFWP010000093.1 GCA_015234115.1 Magnetococcales bacterium | reverse complement strand
ACCGGTTTTTCCAGACGGAACAGAATCGCGGTCAAATGGGGAATCTGCTCCAGGATCTCCTGGGCATAGGCCCCTTCGTCGATGACATGATAACGCAGATCCAACTGAAATGGCCACAGGGAAGAGGCAAAAGGCAGACGAATCAGCTCCCGCAGGCTGGTCGCGGCATGCCAGCGGGGTTCGCCATTGAACAAAACAATCGGCAGAACCGGCGGCAGTCCATCGCGCTCTTGCAATTTCCGTTCAGCAACCAGTTGCTCGTAGAGCAATCCGGCATAGACCGCCACCCGCAACGCCATCCACTCCACCACTTGGGACTGGAATTCCAGAATCAGCAACACAAACAACGCACCACCCTGGCGCATGGGAATCTCTCACACCACGTCACTGCGGCGGCGCTGTCCACTCTTGCGGGCGGTGAATTTGGTGTTGTGACGTTTCAGATGGTCCAGGTCGAGTTCAGACAACAGTTCCGCAGGCAAAAAGCCCCGCAACAGATCCTGCACCATCTCGGGATGAGAGAAAAAACGATGGTAGAGCGAATCCGAACCGTCCATGACTCCCCCGAAAGAATGCCTGTTTCTCTCTGATCACTCGACCGCTTTTGGTACTGCCAAGGCGAGTTGGACGGTTCACGAGGATGTTTGGCGTGTCGATGCCTGTCTCTGCCTCCAGACGAGAATCCGCATCGGAGCGCAGATTCCGGGTCAGACCGTCTGCCTGGCCGGGACCAGGCAGACGGTCTGACCCTTTGGGGAAGACACTTTGCAGGGGACGCAAGATTCGCCTGCGCGCTCATTGTCTACCGTCGATGCCATGCTCAGATCGCTTGCAACAAGCTGCATGCCGGATGTCCTCTGAAGCTGGATCCCGACCGGATCAGCGCTCCACAGCGGGTGTATTGACCGCCACGCGCAGAGGAGTGGCACCCTTTCGGGCCACCTTGAAACCGTTTTCCTGGGCAGCCAGAAGCTTCATCACCGCCTCATGTCCTTTCTGTTTGGCCAGCGCCAGCGGGGTGTTGCCGGTCTTGTCCTTGGCATCGAGATTGGCACCATGGGCCAGAAGAATGCGGGTCACCTCCTCCTGTCCGCGCATGGCGGCCCAGTGCAGGGGAGTTTCCGAGTATTCGGCGGTCGGGTTGACATCGCTCGCCCAGCGGATCAAAAACTTGACCATGGCCGCATGACCTTCGCCGGAGGCCCAGTGCAGGGGCGTGTCACCCGCCGTGGAACGGACATCCACCTTGGCCTTCATGGCGAACAGATATTCGGCCATGGGAATATCCCCGGCCCGGGCCGCCCAGAACAGCGGCGTGCGACCGAGATGATTGGCGAGATTGGGATCGGCCCGGTTCTGCACCAGCAGGGCGACCATTTTGTCGTGTCCCCCTTCGGCAGCCCACTGCAACGGCGTATCGCCGCTTTCGTCCCGGATATTGACATCGGCATGAGCGGCCAGCAGCAGCCCGGCCAACTCCAGATTGCCCTCGGAGGCCACCCAATGCAGCGGAGTCTGGCCGGTGCGGTTCTGAATGTCGGGTTTGGCACCCTGCTTCAGCAGCAGGCGCGTCACTTCGGACGATCCCTGATTGGCGGCGATCATGTGCAAGGCCGTATCCCCGCGCAAGTCCCGCGCATCCGCTTCGGCACCGTGCTGAAGCAACGCCTCCACCAATGGCAGACTCTGCTGGATCACGGCAAAATGGAGCGGAACCAGACCAAAACCGTCCGGCGTGGTGATATCCTGGCCTGCCCCGACCAGTTGCAACGCCACATCCACCTCCCCGTTTTCGATCGCCTTGTGCAACGGGGTGCGGGAGGAACTGCGGACCGGTTGACTCTGCCCGGTTTCTGCGGCAGGCGCTCCGGCGGCCAACAACTCCTTTCCCGGAATGGCCGCCATGCCCAGCACCACCAGGGCGGAAAGCAGGGAGCGATGGAGCGTTCTCGACAAGGAGCGATTGGAAACGGGTTTCATCGTCAGGGCATCCTCCAAAAAGGGCGCAAAAAAGGTTCGACAAGATTTTGTTCCAGCGAACCAGATTATTGCAATAAATATGCCCTGATTCTCCCACGCCCGCTTTGCATCGCTCCCCACCTGGACGTATACTGATCCGCACTCTGGAAAAAGCCGCTTCGCAGGCAACAGGAGCCGAACACATGCCAATCTGGATGGCCTTTTTGACGCTGACATGCATCTGGGGCAGCACCCCCCTGGCCATTCAATGGAGTCAGCAGGGCATTGGCTACCCCTTTGCCGTCATGGCCCGCATCGCCATCGGGGTGCTGCTCTTTCTGCTGCTGATCCCCTGGCTGAAACGTCATCCCGCGCCATTCAAACCGCTCTTCGTGGTCTCCTGGATCGCGGGACTCAATCTTTTCGGCAGCATGGCGCTGCTCTATTGGGGCGCGCGGCTCATCCCCTCGGGTTGGATCTCGGTCCTGTTCGGCCTGGGTCCGATGCTCACCGGCATCATGGCCGCCATCTGGCTCGACGAGCCGTTCACCTGGGCCAAAAGAATCGGCTCGCTGTTCGGGCTGGCTGGTCTGATGGTCATTTTTCTGCGGGGCGGACTGACCGGCGCCGAAACCCCCTTGGGCATTCTGCTGGTGCTGCTCTCCGTGCTCATCGCCTCGGCCGGCAACATCGCCATCAAACACTGGAGCCGGGAAATCTCTCCGCTGTGGGTCACCGCCGGTTCGCTGTGGGTGGCTTTCCCGCTGTTCGCATTCGTTTTTCTGCTGTCCGGCGACCCCTGGCCCGCAACCCTGCCCACCCGCTCCGGCTGGGCCATCCTCTATCTGGGTCTGGTTGCCAACGGCATCGGATTCGTCACATTCTACCACCTGTTGAACCGGGTAAGCGCAGCCAACGCCTTTCTGGTCACCCTGACCGCTCCGGCGGTGGCGCTGTGGCTCGGCGTGGCGTTCAACCACGAAAACCTCCACAGCGGTCTGCTGTCAGGAACCGTGCTGATCCTCACCGGACTGGCCCTGTTCCTGCGGGGTCTGCCCACACGCTGGTCATGGCCCGGTCGCACGTCGTGAAACCGACCCGACCGGCTCGTCTCCAACGCCAAGCGTGACCCGCACCCAGAATCCGCCCAACCGCGCTGAACGACCCAACTCCACCCGACCCAGATAGGCCGTGGCAATCTCCTTGACCAACGCCAGTCCGATCCCGGAACCCGGTACGGTCGCATCGGCCCGCCCGCCCCATTGCAGCACCTCCGCAAACCGCTCCGGGGGACAGCCGGGACCATCGTCTTCCACCGTGATCCGCACCGGCTGGCGCTCCACGGTCAAACGCACCGTCTCCCTGGCCCATTTGCACCCGTTGTCCAACAAATTGCCAACCAACTCCAACAGATCCTCCCGATCGATCCGCACGACCAGATCTTCCGGAATCACCCGTTCGATCCGCAACGGACGATGGGCATGCATCTGCGGCATCATCTCGACCAGCGCCAGCAACTCCGGATGCAGATCAAGCCAGTCCGCAGTCTGAAGACCCGCCACCCGCACCCGCCTGAGAATCCGATCCATCCGTGCGCCAATCGATTGAATCTGCTGCTGCATCTGCCCGCGCAACCCGGCGTGATCCGCCAACTCGGGCCGGTCGGTCAGTTGCATCAACACCGCCAGCGGCGTGCGGATGTCGTGGGCGAGCGTGGCGCCCGCCTGACGGGAACGCTGCAACCGGTCGGTCAACGCAGCCAGCAATTGATTGATCTCATGGACGAACGGCACGATCTCCGCCGGCACTCCAGCCGTGGCGAGCATGCGGAATTCCCCCCGCTCCACAGCCTGCAAGGCCGCTCCGGCCTGCTTCAAAGGCTGCAACCGTCGTTTGATCAACACCCACTGCAACCCCAACAGCACCGCCACAGCCAGCAGGGCGATCACCGCGTACCAGAAAAGCGTCCGATTGATCAGACGCGCGCTGAAACCAACCTCCTCGGCCACCAGAATGAAAATGACCTGATCCTCGCGCGCAAAACGTCCGGTGTAGGTCAACAAGGGTTCCTGGCGCGGTCCGGGAAGGGTTTGGACCCCCTCCTCCCCAGAGGCCGGCTGGGAGAGACTCAGCTCCAGATCCCACAGCGACCGGGAACGGAAATGGGTCTCGCCCACCTGAATATGATAATAATGACCCGACCAGGGCTGCATGTAGATGGGACTGACGCGGGCGGGAACAAGACGCGGCGAGGCGTTTTCAGGGAATTGCAACGCGCCGTACAGGACTTCGGCGTCGTGACGCAGCCGCGAAACGATGGAATCGGTGTAAAGCTGCCGAAGCGCGACGCTCATCAGCAGCCATTGCCCCAGAAAAACCAGAAACAGCACCGCAGCCAGCCCCATGGCCAGACGCCGGTGCAACGAGGGATTCGGATTCATGCCCGACTCCGGAAGAGATATCCCTGCCCCCGCCGGGTTTCGATCCGTTCCGGACCGATCAACTGGCGCAACCGCTTGATGTAGACCTCGATGACATTGCTGTCCTTGTCCCCGTCGTACTCGTAGACATGTTCGGTCAGACGACTCTTGGACAACGGTTTGTCCGGATGGACCATCAGATAGCGCAGCAGGCGAAATTCGGTGCCGGTCAACGGCCTGCGTTCTCCGGAATCCAGCACCACGCATTGCTGATCTTCGTCCAGCAGCAACCCCTCGGCGCGCAACTGGCTTTGCGGTCTGCGGTTGCTGCGACGGATCAAGGCCTGAAGCCGGGCGATCAACTCCGGGGTGTGGAACGGCTTGCCGAGATAGTCATCCGCCCCGGCCTTGAAACCATCCACCCGCTCATGCCAGGCATCCCAGGCCGTCAGAATCAACACCGGCACATTGTTGTTTTTCCCGCGCCAACTCCGAAGCACATCCAATCCGGAGCGATCAGGCAGCCCCAGATCGAGAATGATGGCATCATACGGCTCTTCATCCCCGAGATACTCCCCCTCGCTGCCTTCATACGCCACATCCACGGCATAACCCGCTCTTCCCAGGCTCTCCCGCAACGCGCCTGACAGCGATCTGTCGTCTTCCACCAAAAGCAGACGCACCCGAACGACTCCTTTATTGGCCGACCGATGGTTCACCTGAAAAAAATCTCCAACCGGCTGATCTTTTCAGGTTCAGTTCATTCCCCCCTGCCAGACTGCGCCCCAGTCAGACGGCGATACGATGCCATGCCGGGCGCCGTCTTGTTCCCAACCCGTTTCACAGGAGATCACCGCCATGTCGTATGATCGCTTGACCCGACTGTTGCATCTGTTCATCGCCACCACCATCCTGGCCCAACTCATGGGATCGCTGCTGATGATCCAGCCCAAACCGGGACGACCGGGAGACACATTCTATGCAATGCATGAGATCGGGGGTCAAGTGATTCTCGGATTGCTGCTGGCCCACTGGATCTGGTGCCTGATCCGCGCCGGAACCGTTCCGTTCCCCCAGGTGTTCCCCTGGTTTTCCCGGCAGCGCTGCCAGGCCGTGCATGCAGACCTCAAACACCATCTCCAGCTTGCACGTCAATGGCGTCTGCCCGACAGCCGGGAACCAACTCCTCTGGCCAGCGCGGTGCAGGGAATCGGTCTCTCCGTGGCCACACTGCTCGGCGTGAGCGGTCTGCTGCTGGACGGCAACCTGGAAAACCCGCAGGCGATGACAGGCTGGCTGCATACGGTCAAGGAGGGTCACGAGGTGCTCGGCAACCTGCTGTGGCTCTATCTGGCGCTCCATGCCGGCATGGCCATCCTGCACCAACTGACCGGCCATGGCGGTCTGCGTGCCATGGTCCTGTTCTGGGAAAAAGATGCCACAACAAAATCCTGTTGATCCTGGAGAATGCCATGAACATCCGCATGCTTGCCCTCGTCCTGCCCCTGACCGCGCCGCTCTCCGGCCATGCCGGCAGCGTGGAAGAACTTCTGGCCGGTTATCAACGCGCGGGCGCCGGACCGTTCCGCGCCGAGCAGGGAGAGAAACTCCTGGTTCAACCCGGCCAGGGAGAGGCCAACGCCGAAGGCAACCGGTGCGCCGACTGTCACACCACCGATCCCCGGCAACCCGGCAAACATCTCAAGACCAACAAACCGATCCAACCTTTGGCGCCGGTCGCCAATCCGGAACGATTGCAGGATGCCGACAAAGTGGAAAAATGGTTTCTGCGCAACTGCAAAGGCACCCTGGGTCGCCCCTGCACCCCCCAGGAAAAGGGGGATTTCCTGACCTTCCTGATCCAACTGCGCTGAGGAGCGACCAAGCAATGGAAAAAAAACATCCCATCCTGGCTCTGTGGCTGCTGATCCCGGCGGGCCTGGCCATCGCCGCCGGACTGCACGCCTCCGACCATGAATCCAGGGAGGAGAGATCCCGTCCGCCGGTTGCCCCGGTCGCCAACCCGTTGTACACTGCGGAATGTGGCGCGTGTCATTTTCCCTATCCATCCGGGTTTCTGCCCGCGCGCTCCTGGGAGAAACTGCTGACCGATCTGGGAGAACATTTCGGAGAGAACGCCGAATTGAACGCGGAAACCCAAAACACCCTGCGCGAGTATCTGCTCTCGCAGGCTGCGGATCGGGTGAAATCCGGCAGGTCCACAAAAATCACCGCTTCCATCCGGGACGGAGAAACCCCTGTCCGCATCACCGAGACCCGATATTTCCAGCATAAACACCGTGAGATACCACGTCAGACCTGGGAGCAGAATGCCAAGGTCGGTTCTCTGAGCCGGTGCGATGCGTGCCACGTTCGAGCGGTACAGGGGTCCTTCGATGAACATGAAGTCCAAATTCCAGGCGCTGGCCGCCGGGAACACTGAACCGTCGGGCAGAACCATATACCCGAGGATCCGGTTGGGCATCGGATTGATTCTGCTGCTGTCCGCTCCGGCAGGACACGCCGAGGATCAACACCATCCCGATCATGAACTGGCACGCCGGATGGTCCAATCCGGCACCATCCTGCCGCTGCAACGCATTGTGGAAGGGGATCCACAGATACGCGGTAAACGTCTGCTGGATGTCGAACTGGAGAAAAAACAGGATGATTATTTCTATGAGATCAAAATCCTGGATGAACACGGGACCGTCCGGGAACTTTGGTTCAATGCCAGAACCGGCACCCCCCTGTCTCGCAAACCGCAGGAGTGATCGATCCGTCCCGATCCGGTAACCTCCTGCCAAACCATCTCAATCCAATCATCACACATCAAATCAGGGGAAGAATCACGATGTCAGGTCCAGTCATAAGCACCCGGGATGTCCGTTACAACGAGGCCAAAAAGGTCACGCAGGTCGGTACGCTCGGCGATACGGTGTTGACCTTCGGTAAAATCATCATCGGTCTTATGGCCGGATCCGCAGCCCTGGTGGCCGAAGGATTGCACTCGGGGGCCGATCTGTTGTTCGATCTGGTGGTGCTGGTCGGGATGAAAATCGCCCGCAAAAAACCCGACGAAGGCCACCCCTATGGTCACGGCAAGTTCGAAGGTCTGATCACCTTGCTGCTGGCCGCCATCCTGCTGATGGTGGCTGTCGGCATCGTGATCGATGCCGTGCACCGCATGGGCGAAGAGAATCTGGTGGCGCCGGGTCAGTTGGCATTCTGGGTCGCCATGATTTCCATCGGCACCAAGGAGGCGCTGTTCCAGTACACGGTGCGCGTGGGCAGAAAATTGAAGTCCAACATCATCATGGCCAATGCCTGGCACCACCGGGCGGACTCGATCTCCTCGTTCGCCGCCATGCTTGGCATTGGCGGCGCCCTGATGGGCTATCCGATTCTCGACCCGGTTGCCGCCATCGCCGTGGCCTTTTTCGTCAGCAAGGTGGGTTTTGAAATCGGTCACAAGGCGGTCAAGGAGTTGACCGACTCCACCGAGGCCGTGGACGAAGAGATTCGCGAACAGATCAATCGCATCATCCATGAAATCCCGGAGGTGATTTCGGCGCACTTCGTCACCCCCCGTCAGTTGGGACCGGACATCATCGTGGATGTCCATATCGTGGTGCCGATGCATCTGACCGTCTCCGAAGGCCATCAGGTGGCGGAAAAGGTCAAATTCGGTCTGCTGCGGGAGGTGGTCTCGATCACCGAAGTGGTGGTGCATGTCGATACCGAAGATGACATGGTACGCAACGTGCCAATTCTCGCCACACGTCAGGAAATCCTCGCCTGGATCCTCTCCGAAATGCCGACCAATCAACCGATCATCCGGGTGATCCGCCTGCAACCCAACTATTCCCACAAGGGAATCCATCTGGATCTGGTCTTGCAGGTGAACGAAACCTGTTCCCTGGCCGAAATCCATGCCGATGCCAAGAAATTGTGTGATCGCCTGCTGACCAGCGACAAGGGGATTGTCGAGGTGCGCACCAGCATCGGTTCGGTGGAAAAACGCAAAGCCGAATCAGAATCGACAACACCCTGAGCGCATGCCCCCTGGTTGCCTGAAAACGGTGAGTTGGGATCCTCCGCCCAACTCACCGACCAAGAAGTGAAACGACGGCTGACCGGGCATGTTCTTGACTGAAACATGCACCCAATCATCGTTCATCTGCAAATCAACCGCGACCATGTTGGAATGCGTAGTGAGTCAATGGGGTCCAGGGGCGAAGCCCATGAAACTTTGTGGCCTTGCCTTTGGCGCGCCTGCGGCAAAGCGCGCCAAAGGCCAAAATCCCAAGGGCAAAGCCCCATAAGCGCTAACAGGCTTCCATTAATCAGGATAAGCGTGTATAATCCC
>JADFWP010000092.1 GCA_015234115.1 Magnetococcales bacterium | reverse complement strand
AAATCTGTGCCCGACATCCAAAGCGTGGACCGGTCTCGGCAGCGTCAGAAAGCAGTCAGATGGCCTTCGATTTTGGGTGAAAATTTTTGGGGAAAGCCTGTTGAAAACCACGTTGCGAGGAAACCCGAATCGTGCGCGTTTGGTGATTCCTTGGACGGAATCACCAAACGGCTTGTGAACCAGACCTGGATGGGTACGAACCGTCAGATCAGCCCTCATCCACCCATTCATCGGTATTGTTGGAAAGATCCGACGAGGAGGGCTCGGTCATGATGTTCAGATAGGCCTGCCGGTTGGCTTCGGACTCGAAGTGCACGGTCAGGAATTGATCCCCCTGGCCTTCCACATAACAGGGCAGCCCTTCCGTGCGGCCATGGAGATCCTTCCCGCTGATCGGGTCTGTCGTAGAGAAAATATCCATTAAAACCTCCCTTATCATCCAGCTCCCGCCGACCCGTCATGAGTCGCCGTGCTGGATGGCATGTCTGCGTTAAAGGTGTGTCATGCCCTTCCGGGCATGTTGGTGATTTCAGATCTTGCGCACTTGAGGCCCCTGTACCGGAAGCAGCCTGCCCATCTGAACCCCGAACGGCTCTCCCAGATTGTGCTTGAGTGCCTGGAACAACATCATCGAATGAATGGACTCTTCAGAATCGAAACGGGTGATCATGGTTTTGACATCGTGCCTGGCCTGATCCCACTGTCTGCGGCATTGATCGGGACGAACACTGGCAAAGGCCCCCGGTCGTTTACCGTACCGCTCCGTGAACAGACGCGGCAACGATTGGAAGTGAATCGGTTCCACCACTTCGAGACCCTTCAGAAAAGCCTCCAGGGTTTCCACCAACCCACTCAAACGCAGCTGCATCATCATATTGAAACGAATGCGCGACGTATCGAGTCCCGGCCTGTGGCACACGGAATCCAGTTGTGCCAGGGTCCGGGTCACCACCTTGTCGAAGATCCACATCACCTCCGAAGAGAAGAGAACCTGTTTGCGGAAACGATTGAGCACATCCAAACTCCAGTCGGTCTCATCCACCTTCAAACCAAGAGCATACTGAAACCTCAGATCAAACCGAACCGCGTTTTCCAACGCTTCATCGGTCAACTCCCACACCTCTTTCAAGATCGACAGGGAGATCATCATCGGCAAAGCGCTGTTGCTCACTCCCTGGGAACCGCCCCGCTTCAGTTCGTACACCTCCTCAACCATGGCAGGCACCAGGGTTCGAAATGCATGCGGCCAACCATCCTGAAGACAACGTCTTGAATTGTCTGGGATTTTGTCAAACAGATCCTCCACGACCCCGTTTTCCGTGAAGAGCGTCAGGAAATCCAGATAATCCTTGGCACTGACGCATGGATCGTTACCACTGTTTTTGAAGGTGAAAAAGGCAACTGGATGTGAGGTCACGTTCATTCCCCCTAAATGATCCTTAACAAAGCATCTGACGCAGGCAGGCCATGATCCGGCCTGCCTGATGGCTTCGGCCTTGCAGTGCCAGTTGCTGTTCCAGACTGATGGTCTCCACCACCAACACCTCACACTCGCCATCCGAAATCGCGGTCATGGAGTGGCACATTTCACGGGTCAAGGGAACACCGCCCAAACAGTTGCTCGCCGAGCAGACTTGATACCCTTGCCACACCGGTTCCAGATCATCATCCATGTTGATCATTCCGTAGGGCCCCATATCGATCCAGCGCGGTTTCTGGGTCGATTTCCCCAGTTTGACCTTGCCTTCGAGAATGATGAAGATCAAATCGTTGCACTCCCCCTCGCAGAACAACTGCTGACCATCGCAGGTGTGCATCACCCGACCCACCTGCATCAACAGCTTCAGATCCTGATCATGCAATCCGAAGAAGCGCGCCTTGGTACAAAACGATCCCCAGTAGGGACGCTGGTACAACATGGTGTTACGCATCCCGGATCGTTCAGATTTTTTTTCGCTCCGGTCGGGCAGACGTTTGCCGGTATCCATGTCCACAGCGCGGGTACCGGGCCTGAACATGACTCTCCCAACCGCCCCGGTCTCGGTCGTTTTAATGATTTGTTCCATAATAAGTTACTCCTCTTTGTGAAAGTCCTTGTCCGACACATGAGTGCATTCGCTCACCCGGCAAGGATGTTTGGTGTATTTTCAAGTTATTCGTAACATAGAAAGAGCAAGGGGGATGCCAAAACCATCAAGCGTGCAACCATGCGGCTTTGCGAGGCATTTAAAGGGGAAAGGGGGGAAAGATATTTTGTCAAACAGGGGGCGCGGACAGGCGGGACAGCATTCAAATTAATGAATGGAAAGAAAAAACTCAAAAAGGAAAATTTCCGGACGTGTTGTCTTTTCTTTACATGGTTTATCCACCCGCTCCAGGATTCGCGGCTTCATTCAGATTGTCCCGCAGGAGGTGGACCAGCCGTTCGGCCTGTGGCAGATTGCCATCGAACACCTGCTCCATGATCTGTTCGACCATGCCCATCCAGGGACTTCCCAGCACCAGACGGTGCAGGATGGTGATCTCGTGCAGCGCGTCCACCACCTGACGTTGGACCACCAACGTTTCCAACACGTCCAGATGCTGCCGCGCCTGTTCCAGGGAATCCCGGTCCAGTGTGCGCCCATCCTCCAACCCCACGTTCAGCACTCCGCGTATCGAGGTCAGAACCTCGGAGTGCGCAGCCAGGAACTGCTCCAGCAACCTCATCGGCTCCGGATCATCCTGAGCGAAGTCGGATGCGCAAACCCGTTCCAGGGCTTTGGCCGCTTCCATCAACTCCTGGGCCCCCAAATTGCCCGCCACCCCACCCAGGGCATGCAACTTGTTGCGGGCTTGAACGTCCTCATCCGCCAACAACAACTGCCGCACTTCCTCCCCGGATTGGGCATATTCCTGACCGAACTTGCGCAGCAACACCCGGTAGAGCAACTGATTATCCAGCACCCGTCCAAGACCGAACCTGATCTCGATGCCAGGTATCCGGTCCGGGAGCAAACAGGTTCCGTGGGGATCCGGAACATCGAGGGGTGACCCCATGACCTCCGCGACCGTGACACGCCCGGACGACGCATCGAGAGAGGCCGGATTGGGAACCGACCCGGATCTGGTCACGGGCCGGATCCAACGTTTCAGGGCTGCATAGAGCAGTGTCCGATCAATCGGTTTGGCCAGATGATCGTTCATGCCCGACTCCAGGCAACGTTGGCGATCGCTGCTGAAGGCGTAGGCGGTCATGGCCACGACGGGCAGATCACGCAACCGGGGCATGGCCCGCAACCGCCGCGCCACTTCGAATCCATCCATATCCGGGATTTTCAGATCCAGCAGCACCAGGTCGAAGGCGTGATGCTCCAAAAATTCCAGGGCCTGCCGCCCGGTGCCGGCCAGCAGCACCTGCACGCCAACCCGATGCAGCAGTTCGCTGATGATCAACTGATTGATCTCCATATCCTCCACCACCAGCACACGCGCCCCGGAGAGATTCTCCCTGGCATACTGCAGGAGATTCTCCTCCAGACCGGAGGGGACGCCGAGTACCTCATCAGCATCCAGGGGTTGGGTCACCACCCCGAAACGGGCGGTGAATGAAAAGGTGCTTCCCTCCCCGGAGCGGCTTTCGACCGTGAACTCGCCACCCATCTGCATGACCAGATGCCGGCAGATGGCCAGCCCCAAACCGGCGCCCCCGAAACGGCGCGAGCCGGACCCGGCTTGGTAGAACGGCTGAAAGAGCTGGCGCAACTGCTCCTCATCCATGCCGCAACCGGTATCCGTCACCGTGAAACGCAACACCACCCCCTCATCCTCATCCCCCATTCGGACCAACGCCACCCGCAGCGCCACCCGGCCCTGATCCGTGAACTTGATGGCATTGTTCATCAGATTCAGCAGAACCTGCCCCAGACGTTGGGGATCGCCGCGCAATACCGCCGGGAGCGCCGGATCCACATCCATGGGCAATGCCAACTGCTTGTGGTTCAAGGTGGTGACCAGAGCCATCAGATTGTTGAGCACATCGGTCAGGCGGAAGGAGATCTGCTCCATGACCAACGCCCCGGCCTCCACCTTGGAGAGATCCAGCAGATCATCGATGATCCGGGAGAGCGCCTTGCCCGCCTCTTGAATCTTGATCAGATAGGGATGGATCTCCGGATCCTTGGCGTGCAGGGATGCCAGGAAGCCCAGATTGATCACGGCATGCAACGGTGTGCGGATTTCATGACTGATGTTGGCCAGAAAGATGTTCTTGGCCTTGTTGGCCATGACCGCCTCATCCTTGGCGATTTGCAAAGCGGTTTCAACCGCCTTGCGTTCGGTACTGTCGGTGATGATGGCGATCACGCTGCTTTCCACCTCGGGCAGATCCGGCATCCGCCGCCCCATCAGATGCCCCCAGAACGGGGTACCATCCCGGCGTACATAGAGACGTTCCGCATCCACCAGGGTCAAACCGGTCAGGGTGTTCCTGGCCACCTCGTGCTGACTGGGATGCAGCAGATCGTAATAGGAGATGTTCGGCAACTCTTCCCTGGCGTAGCCGAACATCTCCATCATGCTCTGGTTGGCCAACAGAATCTGCCCGGAAAGATCCATCTGCATGATGGCGGCAATGGAGGCATCGAAAATGGCCTGGAGCTGGGAGCGGTGACGGCGAACCGCGGCATCACCCTGTTGCTGGCGGTGGCGCAGATGCAGCAAGTGGAGGCTGTGCGCCACATTGGCGGCGATTTCGCTCAACAACTGGACCTCTTCGTCCACGAAGGCGTGAGGATAATCCGCATAAACGTTGAGCGCGCCGAAACACTGGTCAGCGAAAATAATGGGGAAAGCGGCTGAGCTGGCATAGCCGCGTTCATCCGCATCCCGGCGCCAGGGGAAAAACGACGGGTTGGAGTCCAGATCCTGATTGATGACCGGTTTCCCGTCACGGATCGACTTTCCCGTGGGGCCCTGACCGAGTTCCGAATCCCCCCACGAGATGTTCAGATGCTCCAGATAGCCATCTTCAAAGCCGGCATGGGCGACCGGCAGCACCCATTGCTCGGGTCCATGATCAGCCATGCCGATCCAGACCAGCCGATAACCACAACTCTTCTGAATGATGGCGCAGATATCCCGGAACAGTTGCTGTTCGTCCCTGGCACAGTAACCAATGGCATTGCATTGGCTCAGGGCGCGATAGGCCCGATTGGATTTCTCCAACTGCCGGATATAATATTGCTCCTGCTCTTCCGCGATCCGGCGTTCGGTCACATCGTGCAGCACGCCGATCACCCGGTTGATCCGCCCACCCTTACCCCGGAATATGATCCCCTTTTCCTGCACGAAACGTTCCTGGCCATCGGGGCGGACGATACGGTAGGAACGCATGAAGTTCATGTCGTGTTCGAGCCGCTCATAGAGTCCCCATATCGTCCGAGACCGGTCGTCCGGATGCACGCTCTGCTGGAAGGTGATCCGATTGGCCTCTACGCCGCCAATCGACAGACCCAGCAGGGTGTACAGCGTTTCCGACCACACTTCCCGATCCGGGTAAGGATCCCAATCCCAACTGCCCACCAACGCCAATTGCTGGGACAGGTTGAGACGATCCATATTTTTGCGCAGTAGAGCCTGGGTATTGTTGACCCACCACAGTTTCAACCCGATGGCCGCCATGGCCAACACGAACAGGATCGCCACCACGGAAAACCAGGTCTGTATCCGCAGCGGTGCGTACACCTCCTCCTGATCGATCTTGGCCACCATGATCCAAGGCATGCGTCGCATGGGGATCGTGGCCGCCAGAACCGGTTCGCGGCGATAATCCCGCCCTTCCATGATCCCCCGTTCCCCCATCACGCCCCGCGCTGCGGGCAGATCACTCCCCTCCGTGATGGGCAGACGCAACTGCAAAGCCGTATTTTTGCTATGGCGCAATTCGTTGAGGAATACCACCTCATCGCCATCCCGGGTCACCAGCAGGGTTTCGGCACTGCGGCTCGGCGTGGGCCACTCCTCCAGCAAGGGATAGAGGAACTCGTGGACATCGATGGATAACAGCAAGGCCGCGATCCGCTTGACTCCCCCATTCCGCTCCAGCCCCAACGGTGTGATCACCTCCAGACGCACGCCGCCCTGATCCGAGGCGGCGGGATGGATCGACGAGAGCCGGATTTGTCCATCGGCGATGGATTCCATCGCCAGACGTCTCCCCTCCTCATCCACCTGTGTGTCGGGCGAGGTGGAGAGCAACAGTTCCCCGCTCTCGGAAAGCAGCATGATCTCCCGATATTTCAACAGGGTTTTCCTGGATTGCAGTCGGTTGAGCAGCAGGTCGGAAAGTTCCTCCTGCTGACGGTTCCCGCTGAACCACAAGGCGACCATTTCGGACAACATGGAATTTTTTTGTAGCAGCAGGGCATCGCGATGATACTGCTCCACCCAGTCGTCGATCTGACGTGCCTTCAGGGTACCGATGGCCAACATCTTTTCCTGGAACTCTCGTTTCAGATTGGCCTTCTGGGTCTGCGAAAAGAGGACGATGGTCCCGACGGTCGCCACCAGCAACCCCAGAAACACCAGCAGCGGCAACAATTCAAACATCGGACGATCGAGGGCGCGCATTGCCGGTTTCGACTGTTTGACGCGCATGGCGGGGAATAGATGCTTCATCGAGCGGATCACCTTTGCCCTGGAACAATTGTTGCATCATGCCCATCCTTGACAACCACCGAACGTCCGGTTTCGTCGCGAGGAGAACCCGGCCCGGAAGGGACACACCCGGATCAAGGGTACTTCACCGCTCCCGGCCTGACAAGCACGCAGCATGGTCAAACCCTCTGGTATCCGAGTGGATCACCTCGGCATCCATCCACCCAATGAGGGGCACCACTGCGGAATGCACTGGCAATTCGGGCACGTTTCAGATAGTTTTTTCGTGCATGGACAGCACGGCTCATCTCATTGCCAAGTCGCATCATCGCCATCTCCGGGCAACGGCACGGGGATGGATCCGTCCCTCTTCAACAGGATGATAACGGCATGATCTCCCGCTGCACACCCGCCACGATTGTCCTTGTGGATGACGACGACCTGATTCTGAACACCACGCGTTTGTGGCTTCTGAACGCCGGATACACCTCCATCGTCCTCCTGAACGACAACCGTGAACTTCTCTCTCTGTTGAATGAACAACGGGTGGGCGTGGTGGTGTTGGATCTGATGATGCCCTACTGTTCCGGCCAACTGCTCCTGCCAGAGATCACCCGGCTGCATCCCGAGGTGCAGGTGATCGTGATGACCGGCTCACAGGAGGTCGATTCCGCAGTCACCTGCATGAAACAGGGCGCCATCGATTATCTGCTCAAACCCGCCGATCCGGAACGTCTGGTGACGAGCGTGCAGAATGCCATGCAGATTTACAATCTGCGCAGCGAATTGAATGCGATCCGTCGGCAACTGGGGACGACCACTCCGGCCAACCCTTCCGCCTTCTCGTCGATTCTGACCCGCAGCCGTTTGATCCATCAACTGTTCAAATACATCGAGGCCGTCTCCATCTCGCCGGAACCCCTGCTGATCACCGGCGAAACCGGCGTGGGCAAGGAGTTGTTCGCGCGCGCCTGTCACGACGCCAGCTGTCGCAGCGGCGCCTTCATCGCGGAAAATGTCGCGGGTCTGGACGAACTGGTCTTCACCGATACCCTGTTCGGTCACCGTCGCGGCGCGTTCACCGGGGCTGACCAGGATCGGAAGGGATTGGTGGCCCAGGCAGCGGGAGGCACCCTGTTCCTGGATGAAATCGGCGACATCGGTCCCGCAGCCCAGATCAAGCTGTTGCGCTTTCTGCAAGAGAAGCAATATCTCCCCCTGGGCATGGATCATCCGGTGCGTACCGATGTGCGGATTGTCGCCGCCACCCATCGGGATCCAAACGAATTGATCTCCAAGGGACTGCTGCGACGCGATCTCTATTACCGACTTTCGTTCCACCAGTTGCACATTCCCCCGCTGCGGGAACGCAAGGAGGATATCCCGCTGCTCACGATTCATTTTCTCGAAGAGGCGGCTGCCGCGCTCAACCGCCCAACCCCCACCCCACCCCAGGCCCTGTTCGATCACCTGGGGGTCTATCCATTCCCTGGCAATGTGCGGGAACTCAAGGCCATGGCGTTCGACGCCGTTTCACGCCACGAGGGTCATGTGATGTCCCTGGATTGTTTCCGCGCCCTGCAACCCGGACGTCATGCGCAGTCCTCATCTTCGCACCGACTTGACGAGCAGGTGCCCGCCATCCAGTTTTCGCAAACCAGCTTTCCCACCCTCAAAGAGGCGGAAGAGTTGCTGATTCGTGAGGCCCTGCTCCGTGCCAACGGCAAGAAGAGCGTCGCCGCCGCGTTGCTGGGCATCACCCGACAAGCCCTGTACAGCCGCCTGACCACCAACAAGCCGACCGCCTCCTGAACCGCGTCCGTCCCCCGGATTTGGAAACGCGGGAGATGCGGGGCATTCCGGATCCCGTCTGAACCGATCCTCATTCGCAGTGGACAGAGGAACACGACGGCGAGGAACGCGCGACGAAACCATACCAGTGCGGCGAGGAGCGCGCGACGTGGCCAACGCAGTTGTCGGCGCTGAATCTGGTGGAAATGTGACCGCCAACGCATCGCAGATTGTTGGCAAGCACCGTGGTCAAAATCCTGATGGCAGCTGATGGCAGTGGATCAGGTTTCAACGGCATGCCAAGGCCGTGGTGTTTGGGTGGTGGATCGAGGTGGCGACCGTGGGGCCTTGCTGGAGCCAATGATCGACCAAAATCGCCACTTCATCATCCGGCAGAAAGGAGATCGTCATCTGATTTGGGGGAAGCGTTTGATCGCGACCACCGCACTCGCATCGGGATGTCCGTTGCCCTATTCCTCCTGGATCGTGCGGGAGGAAC
>JADFWP010000091.1 GCA_015234115.1 Magnetococcales bacterium | reverse complement strand
TGACTTTGGGAGAGCTTTGGTTTGGGGCCGCCCGATCATCTCGCCGGGAAAGCAAGTCCCAAGGGCTTCGCCCCTGAACCCCACCAGGGGCCAATGGCCCCTGGCCCCCACTGCCGAATGATCTATCTCGAAATGGGCGTGGTTCAGAGCAAAAAAAAGCCGTCCGTGTTTGCACACGAACGGCCTTGCCAACCAATCGGTCACGCCATGTTGCACATGCCGCCACCACAACCACCCCCACCACAGGGAGAGGGTGGCGGGGCTGCGCTGTGAGAACCGCCGATCTGCACGCCACCGGTCGAAAGGATCTTGCGCACCTTTTCCGCCCCACACTCGGGACAGATCCGCACCGGCGGCGCCGACATGGGATGATCCTTTTCAAACCGCACACCACACCCGTCGCACTTGTAATCGTAAAGCGTCATCTCATCACCTCGCGCGTCACGATCAACGATTGACCCGACGTTCCACCCGGATCTTGATTTCGGGGATGACATCCGGATGCAAACGGACACGCACCACATGATCTCCCAGGGTCCGGATCGGATAGGGCACATCGATGGTTCCACGGGGCACTTCGATCCCCCGCCCGGCAAAATAGGCCGAGATATCGGCATTGGTGACCGAACCGAACAGCTTGTCGGACGATCCAGCCGGACGATCCAACACCACTTCCACTTCCGCGACCTTGGCGGCCAGGGTCTGGGCACGCTCGAAGATCTCCTGCTGACGGGCCTCGAACGCAAGCCGCTCCTGCTCGAAGCGTTCCCGATTTTTCCGGGTGGCGGGCAGAGCCTTGCCTTGCGGGATCAGGTAGTTGCGGCCATAACCGGGACGCACCTCAACCAGAGCACCCAGATCACCCAGTTTACCAATTTTCTCCAACAGTATCAATTCCATGGTGTATCAGCTCCCGGGGGGATCCCCTCCCCCCTCCTTGATGGTACGAAAAAACCGTTTACGAAAATCGACCCAGTTGTCGAACAGGCCCAGCGCGGTCACGATCAGACCGACCTGATGCCACAGAAACAGGGCGATATAAAAAAATCCCCGCAACAGGCCAGAGACGGCGAAGTGGCGGAAACCGGATTGCATGATCGCCATTCCCTGCATGAAGAAGAGAATGGCCAGCACCATCACCAGATTGGCTCCGAGCATGCGGGGAAAACCCGACAACAGATAGGCCGGAACCGCTGCGCCGATGAAAATCCAGACCAGCACAAAAGGCAGCCGCCATTCGGTCAGATCCTCCTGGACGAAGAGTCCGGCGCCTCCCCACTGACGGACCAGAGCGCGAGCCGCCAGCAGATTGCCCGCATGCAGCAGAAACCAACCCGACACCACAAAGCCCGGCAACAGCAGGGCGAGCATGGCCAGAAGCGGTTCCAGGGCCACCCGAGCCTCGGCCAAGAGTACGGCATCCCCGCCCTTCTTGGCAATAGTGGCCAGAACGCTGGTCTTGAAGGCGTCGAGTTTCAGAGCGGTTTCTGCCTGGAAATCGATGCCCATGACCAGAATCCAGGCAAAAAAGAGCAGCAGCGCCCCCACGGCCAGCAGAAAAGCCACCCCCAGACAGTGAGTGATTTTCCATCCCGACCGGATCATCATGGCTGCCACCATCGGGAAGCCGAAGAAGAGCAGGAAGACGGTGAGCGGAAAACGCGCTCCGTCGCCCAGCAGCACTGCCCCGACCACCGGAATGGCCGCTCCGATCCAGGCCGAACGGGAACCGCCCCACAGGGCGGTCAGCAGCACGGGCAAGGGAGCCGCCAATTGCAACGGCACGAGCAATGGCAGCCCCATGGGCAGAATCATCAGGACCAGGGCCTGGGTTCCGGCAAAGACCGGATTGGTCACCCAACCGAGTGCGGTCATGAGGTTTCAACCGGTCGTGTCGGCGCGCGACCCTCCTGCCCGAACGCCCTCCTGGCCATGGTTCCGACTGACCAGGCGGTTCGTCTCACTTGACGAGATGCGGCAGCAAAGCGATGTTGCGTGCCCGCTTGATTGCCTTGCTCAACAGGCGCTGATGGGGTGCGCACACACCGGTGATGCGACTCGGAACGATCTTGCCGCGCTCGGTGATGAAACGGAGCAGCAGTTTGGGATCCTTGTAGTCGATTTGCAGCGCCTTGTCCGCACAGAAGACGCAGACCTTGCGACGACGAAAGAAGGGACGACGGAATCCACCCCCTGCGGCGCCTGCGGCACCACCGGCGCCAGCCGGACGGCCTCCGGCCCCTGAGGGACCACCCGGACGGCCACCCATGCGGCCACCGCCACCCGGACGACCGGCGCCGAAAGAGCGGCCCGCGCCCGGAGCACGGGGAGATTGGGCATCGTAACCCGAAGGAATGTCATTGTCTTGATCAGACATAGTCAAGCTTCCTCAATCCATGTTGACGCGCGGCGACAAAGGGGTCTGCGGCGCGAGATTCTGAAAGGGCTGGGATGGAGAGAACATCAATCGATTCTCCGGACCTCCAGGGCGAGCAGTTCCAGACGCCCCCAGCGGACCGTGCCATCCCGGACCCAACGTTTTTGATTCAAGCGTCCGGTCACTTGCAGCCGACAGCCTGGAGTCAGAGTGCGGCACTGCTCGGCCAAGGCTCCCAGAGCCATGACCGGCAGACGCACTTCGAGACGCAGGGAGGAATCCGGCTGCTCGTGACAGGAGAGGTGTTCCAGTTCCAGCATGAGGAGTGGGCGTCCGCCCGGGGTGACCCGATAATCGACGGGGGTCAGGAGCTGCCCTTCCAGGAGCACCTGATTGGCGACCGCATCCGGTTTTTCCGGTTGATCGGTCACCACGCCCCCACCCTCCACGCATGGGTCCAGCCGGGACGATCAGATTTCCAGATCTTCTTCCTCGTCTTCATACTCCTCGTCCTGGGCGTCATAGCCCTCGTCACCGGGCAGGAGCACTTCGGCGCTTTCCGAAGCCCGCTCGCCGGGTGCCAGCGGAGAGGGAACCAGATTGGCCTTCTTGACACGGATATTCTGGAATTTCAGCACATCTTCGTCGATCATCAAGCGGGCTTCCAGATTGGCGATCAGCGGACCGCCTCCTTCGACCAGATTGAAGATGTAGAATCCCTTGGTGTCTTTCTTGAGCGGGTAGGCCAACTGACGACGGCCCCACAGCTCATGTTGGAGGATGGTTCCGCCTCCGGAGGTGATGAGGTCGGCCACACGGGTGGCGACCTGTTCAACCTGTTCGGTGGTCAGATCGGAACGTACAATGAAGATAGACTCGTAAAAAGCCACGGCGCCTCCTTTCGGATTTGGTCTGGACGGCTGGCCCCGAGATGGCTAACCCCGGAGCAAGGAGTAAATTAGGCCATGAAGAAGAAAACACGCCATTGTCACAGCATGGAACCCGGAAATCAAGAGAATATTCTCTTCCCCTGGAAAAATTCCCCGCACAACCTGGGGATCGTCCCCTTTTTCACCACGCGACGCGGCGGAACGAGCCAGGGCAACTGGGCCGGGTTCAATCTGGGGGATCATGTCGAAGACCGACCCGAGGATGTGATGCGCAACCGGGAAATCTTATTGCACGCGCTGGGACCGCAAGCCAGGGAACTGATCATGCTCAATCAGGTGCATGGCAATCGGGTGGTGCAGGCCGACCCGACCGCTCCCCGACCCGATGCCGACGGGGTGGTGACCAATCGATGTGGCGTGGTGATCGGCGTATTGACCGCCGATTGTGTGCCGGTATTACTGGCCGATCCGGTGGCACGGGTGGTAGGCGCGGCTCATGCAGGATGGCGCGGTGCGGCAGCCGGCGTTGTGGAAAACACCATACTGGCCATGGAATCCCTCGGGGCCAAAAAAAATCAACTCCATGCCCTTATCGGTCCCGCCATTCAGGCGGCCAACTACGAAGTGGACCTGGCTTTTCGTGATCAGTTATTGAAACCTTCGGAAAATAAAATGAACGAGGCATGGCAAAAATTCTTTTCTAACGGTGAAAAAGCTGATAAGCTGGAATTTGATTTGCCCGGATACGTCCATGCACGGCTCATCAAGACCGGAATTGACGCTCGTCTCATCATCAATCTGGAACAATGTACCTATGCCCTGGAATCCCTTTTCTTCAGTCACCGCCGCGCAGTCCATCGCGGACAAGCGCCCTGCGGAAGACAATTCTCCGGCATCTTCCTGGTCCCGGAATCCTAATCCACTGACCGCCCTGCTGCTGGCCACGGTCATCTTCCCGCTCGGAACCACCACGGTCCGCGCAGACTCTCCCCTGGATCGGCTGATCACCCGCATCGCCATCCAGGAAAACCTCGACCCGGACCTGTTGCGCGCGGTCGTGGCCACGGAGTCGGATTTCAACAATGAGTCGGTCTCGCCGGATGGTGCCGTCGGCCTGATGCAGCTCATGCCCGAAACCGCCCGCATCCTGGGCGTGAAAAACATCCACAACCCGGAACAAAACCTGCGCGGTGGCGCCCGCTACCTCAACCAGATGCTCAAGCAGTTCCCGAAAATTCCCCACGCCCTGGCCGCCTACAACGCCGGCCCGAAAATCGTCGAGCGGTTCCAAGGGGTCCCTCCCCTGGCCGAAACCCAACGCTATGTGGGCAAAGTGTTGAGCTACTATAAAAAATCTCCAGGCGCCAAAAGAAAAATGAATGCTGGCAAAAAATCTCTTAATGAAGAGATTGTCCGGGCTCGCGCCTCACGAGAAAAAAATACCCAACTCACCGCCAAAGTCGCGCCGCCGCTTCCCACCCTGTCAATCCGTCGCACCAATGCGCTGGCCCGGCATGATCTCGTCTCATCCGCCGTGCATGGCAAACGGATCCCACAGTTCGCTCTGGCTTTGAGCGAACCCGTGGATGGCGTGACCGTCCCGGTTTTGCGGGCCGCCCAATGATCCCGGCTGGTGATGGACCTCCCAGGGAGACCCCTCTCCCTTGACACCGGAGTTCATCACCAGCTCATTAGATGAAAAAAGCGGGCCAACCTGGCAAACCATTTTGCAGGCCGAGGAGGCCTCTGCATGGCGTCAGGCCGCCGTGATCGTTCCCCTGATCGCACGCGGATCCGAATGGGATCTGCTCTTCATTCGACGCACTCTGACCGTCTCCCATCACAAAGGGCAGATCGCCTTTCCGGGTGGTCGGGCCGAACCCCACGACGCCTCCCCACTGGCAACCGCCCTGCGCGAATTCCAGGAAGAGTTGGGGGCAGATCCGGCTTTGCTGGCCATTCTGGGTCGTCTGCCGCCCACCCCCACCCTGCAATCCGGTTATCTGATCCACCCTTTTGTCGGCGTGCTGCCTCATGGCACCGTATTGCGGCCCTCTCCGGACGAAGTGGCGGAGACGCTGCTCGTTCCCTTGAATTTTTTTCTGGAAACGCTCAAGCTCTCCCCGAAGATCGAACGGTTCGAGTATCGGGGCGAGGTGATCTGGGGGGCGACCGCCAGAGTCATGACGCAATGGAGTGTCGCACTTTTGACGAGGTCCGCATGCGCATCTTGATTCTTTTGACGCTGGGTATCGTCTCGGTGGCAGGACTGGTTTTTGGCGTACGCCTGGTATGGCAGGCGCTGCACCCGGCTTCGGCGCCCGAAATCCCGTTGCCCGCGTGGCTGGATGAACGGGCCAGACGGTGGCTGTTGGTGGTGGCTGTGGTGGTGTGTGTGATTGCGGCTTTGGTGGATATCCTCTCCACGCAGAACGATCCGGCCGAGCATCAACCGCCACCGACGGTTCCTTCGTCTACGGTGCCGATCCGGCCGGTTCGTTGATGCCGGACTGCTTGGCCTTCCAGGCTTGATAGCAAGTGGCAAAAAAGGTTTCCAACTGATCGATCACCTTGGCATCGGGCGTACCCAGCACCTTGCCCATCAGGATGCGGGAGGCCTCGCCCAGGAGTTTTTCATCGGTTTCGATCATGGGATAGGTTTTCTTCAGCCGTTTCAGGCCCGCCACGGCGCTTTCGACCGGCGGACGGGGAAAATCGAGCGGGATGACGGGAACGGGGGTGGTCTCGGCGGGAGATGGAGCGCCCTGCTCATGCACCAGAAAGCGGGCAAAACGCAAGGCGGTCTGACGTTGTTCCGGGGCCAGTTGACGCCACAACTCCAGCCACTCTTTCTTGTCCTGATCCGCATTTCCCATCCACATGCCACGCCCCCCGCAAACAAACCCAAGCCATTTCAATAATAACCATTGAAAGAAAAGAAGGGGTCTGGGGGATTCCTCCCCCAGGGTTTTGACTTTAAATAAAATTTTTTTTAAATGTTTTGCTTTTAAAGGCTTAAGGTCCCAAGGGCTTCGCCCCTGGACCCCACCAGGGGCCAATGGCCCCTGGACCCCACTGACTCACACGATCTCCCACACCGAAGATTCAACCCCACCAGATCATGCCGGGCCTGGGACGTGGCTCGAAGGCAATCTCCACCCCTCCTCCGGCCAGGGCTTCCCGTTTCATCTCCGCAGCTTCCAACAAATGCTGACGCGCCAGAAATTCGGCAATCTCCACCAACCAGGCCATCTGTCTGGGCTTCAGAGAGGCGCCGCACAACTGGATCACCTCGCGGGTCACCAGATCCACCACCGCCTCCACCCCACCGGCCAAAGCAATCTCCACGGCCACCGGCACCGCACCATCGAGACGCACCTCGTGCCGGGTCACCCCGCCCAAACGACCACTCATGGGAGTTGGATGATCCGTTTGCCCGGATCAAAACGGGGACGATAGAGAATCACCACATGCCCGATCATGCCGGCCAGACCGCATCCGGTCACCCGCACGATCTCCTCCACGAGCGCGGCCTTGTCGTCCTTGTGATCGTTGAATTTGATCTTGATCAACTCGTGATCTTCCAAAGCGCGATCCACCTCGACCAGCACCGGATCACTCACCCCCTCCTTGCCCACCCACACCACAGGCTGCAAGGCATGCGCCTGCCCGCGCAAGAATTTACGCTGCGCACTGCTCAAATCCGGACAAACCACCCGCTCCGCTATCGTTTCCATGGCAACCCTATTCAAGAAAATCACATGAACTCGTCATTCAATCCTTCATGCAAGACACTGCCCCAGGTCTCCTGCACCATCTCCTGCAACGCCTCGGCATCCGGAACAAACGCCACATGAAACAAGGCATCTCCCTGGTTGACCAACGGATGATTGGTATGCCCGATGATCACCCCTTCCCGTTCGGCATGCACCTCGATGATCTCACGCCCCAGAGGGTTGGCCACATAGCCCAACAACTCGCCCTTGCGCACATGGGAACCCACCCGCTTGACCGCCCACATCATCCCGCTCTCAGGCGCACGCACCCAACGACTGGAATGGGCGGTCCACCACTTGGGCGTCTGCGTCTTGACCCCTTCGGAGAGCATCCCCAGATGACGCATCACCCCCAGAATCCCCTTCAATCCGGCATGAATGGCCACTTCATCCAACCGCATGGCCTCTCCACCTTCATACAGCAAAACCGGCACCCCCACGGCATGGGCCGCCCCCCGCAAGGAACCCTCCAGAAAATCGGTATACAGATGGACCGGCGCATGAAAAGCCCGCGCCATCTCCTCCACCACCACACAGTCGGCCATGCCGCGTGTCTGCGGCAGATTGAAACGCTGTCGCGTGCCGGCATGCAGATCGATCCCATGGGTGGCGCGGGCCACGATCTGCCGCATGAACAACTCTGCCGTGCGCGCAGCCAGCGATCCTTTGGCCAACCCCGGAAAAGAACGATTCAGATCCCGGTGATCCGGGAAATAACGACTGTGATGGAGAAATCCCAAGACATTCACCACCGGGATCACCAGCAAGGTGCCCCGCAATCCGCGCAAGGCCCGATCCCGCATCAATCTGCGGCAGATCTCCACCCCGTTCAGCTCATCCCCATGAAGCGCGGCACTCACAAACAGCGTCGGCCCGGCCTTGACCCCGTGAAAAACATGCACGGTCAGATCCAACGGCGTATGGGTATGCAGTCGCGTCACCGGAATGCTCGCCACCGCATGCTCACCCGGCTTGACCCGAATCCCCGCCATTTCATAGGGTTCGTTCTTTTTCGCCCGCCCGCGTCCCTGTGCCATCTGCTTCCTCAAACCGCGACATCGCAAGATGTACACTATTGAAAAAAAAGAGGGGGTCTGGGGGATTCTTCCCCCAGGGTTTTGACTTTAAAAGCAAAATATTTTTAAATTTTTCTGTTTAAAGTCAAAACCTTGGGGGATGAATCTCCCAGACCCCCTCTTTTTTTTTTTCAATCGTGTCACCCTAAACCGTTCGTGCCCAAGAAGTATGCTTTCCAGAGGGATGCGGTTTATTCTGCCATGGGCAATGAATTCGCCCAATTTTCCCTGAACACATACCCGGTTCCCAGCACCTGGAAATCCGCATCTCGTGTCACCAACACGAGGCCATGAACAGAGGCCGTGCAGGCGATCAAAAGATCAAAATCGCCCAGTTCCAATCTTTGCTCGCGCAACAAAGCCTTCTGCTCGCCAAACTCACGCCAGATCTGAGTCGTGACAGGCAATGGAGTCACAGTTTTGCATAGGAGTTCAATGGATTGGAAATTGCTTTCCCGGCGAGATGATCGGGCGGCCCCAAACCAAAGCTCTCCCAAAGTCACATCAGACAAAAAAAACTCAAAATATCTATTTCTCACAAACCAATAAACCACATTCTGCTCAACTGCTGTACGGTTTGACGGCATCTTCCTCAACGCATTCATCAAGTAGACACAATGATTGGTATCCATCAAAAAATTCATTATTCCAGGATCTCTCTGGGTGGTGTATCCACGCGTGCTGCTCGAATCTCCTGAATCCATCTCTCCGAGTCCTCATCCCCCCCCAACGCTGCCAACGCTGACATGAGTTCCTCTGGTGACAATCTTTCCCTGATACGCGCAACATCGTGCAGATATGCAATTTCCTCTTCCTCATCGACCTCCACACGCAAAGTACGGGAGCAGGGATCCGGGAAGCGCATTCTCCACGGTTCTGGCAAATCCGTCACTTTGACTTGCGTAAAGACGACTTTCATAAAGACTCCGCAGCAAGAGACAAGCATAACACACAACCGCGACATCGCAAGATGTACACTATTGAAAAAAAGAGGGGGTCTGGGGGATTCTTCCCCCAGGGTTTTGACTTTAAAAGCAAAATATTTTTAAAATTTTGTAACTATTCAGCACCCCGCCAAAAAAAGATCCTTGACAGAGTTTTTCGC
>JADFWP010000090.1 GCA_015234115.1 Magnetococcales bacterium | reverse complement strand
AAGTCAAAACCCTGGGGGAAGAATCCCCCAGACCCCTTCTTTTCTTTCAATGGTGAGCATCAGGACCGTTCAAGACACCACGCGCAGATTGGGTCGGGGACGACTGGCCGCCGGGGCCGAAGGCGCCTCCCCCCCATCCCCTTCGATCACCCGGAACGCCACCTTGGGCGCAGCCGCAGGCGGCTTGACCGCGACAACCTCCGGCGCGACAACCTCCGATGCAACAACCGGAACCGCAGGCAAACGCAACGCCGCCTCTTCCTGGGCGTGCAGGGCACGAATCTCCTCGGGCATGGCGTCGGCCCAGAACATCCCGTGTTTGCTGTCCGGATTGAACGCACCCCACAACGCCTCATAAGGAATGACGCAATAGTGGGGAATGCCGCCGAACCGCAACTCGGATTCGATCGTTCTGGCACCGATGTCAATGAGTTGCGGCATGTTGCGATTCAGGATCAAACGCAATCCATTGTCCGAGGCAAAACGCCTGGGCACCGCCACGCCGGCACGGGTGGCATCGAGACAAAGCATCACTCTGCCTTCGGTTTCGAGAAGCAGCCGGATGACATCCGCCTTTTGGCTGGAATCGGAAGCAGTCATGATGCGCTCACTTGAAGCCGGTCTGATTGCAGAACACACACCCTTTGCCCTGACACAAGGAACAGGTCTCTCCTCCGGCACGCGCGGCAGGTTGCGGCGCAGGAGGGGGAGGGGGGGGAGGAGGAGGTGCCGACTGGACCGGAGGAGGAGGAGCGGCATAGATCGGTGGAGACGGGGGAGCCTGGAAAGGCGAAGAACCGGCAACCGGTGCTCCACCGAAAGGCGACAAATGAGGCGAGGCGGCCCGATGCACCGGAGGCGGCAGGATCACGCCCATTTTGCGCGCCAGCGCCTCGGTGTAGATGCCGAGACGATTGGCCAGAATTTCCAATTGCACCCGTTCGTTTTCATCGCACTGGCCATCGGCATAGATGACGTTCAGACAGCCGGTGATGATCAGTTTGGCCTCTTCGGAATCCTGGGGGATCGGATGCAATACGGTATTGAAGATTTCGTTTTCTTCCAGGAAGGCCTTGATCGCATAACTTTTGAATTTATCGATCAACTCCTCCAGCGGAAATCCCCCGAAGATCGGATGCTGACGGTTTTGCAACAGAAAATTGCGAAATCCCTCGATTTCGGTACGCTGCAACCGTCCCTGTTGAGCAGCCATCAGGCCGCACCAGGCACAAAAGGCTTCGACAACGGGCCGGTACTGGGTGGCCTGGATGCGCGGGCCAATGTTCTGCAACCCCTTGAACAGTCCGGCTGCCAGATCGGTTGCCACACCCACGGCCCGCTGTCCACGTTCTTTCCATTCGTTTTGCGTGTTCATCTTTGTCCGTCGATCGGCTGGATGAAGAATGAAGAAAACAGGCCACGGCCTTGATGCAAGGCCGGAGGGCCTGGTTTTCAGAGGAAAGAGGGGCAGATCAGCCCACATCGACCCCATAGCTGCGGGCGAGAGGGGCCAGACCACCGGCAAACCCCTGACCCACGGCACGGAATTTCCACTCGCCGTTTCGTTTGTAGATTTCGCCGAAGATCATCGCCGCTTCGGTGGAGGCATCTTCGCTCAGGTCATAACGGGCGATCTCCGCACCGCCCTCGGCGTTGAGCACCCGCATATAGGCGTTGTTGACCTGACCAAAGCTCTGCTTGCGCACATCGGCTTCGTGAATGGTGACCGCGATCACCACCTTGTCCACATCCGCCGGCACCCCGTCGAGATTCATCAGGATCTGTTCGTCATCGCCGCTGCCTACGCCGGTCCGGTTGTCCCCCTGATGCTGGACAGCGCCATTGGCCCCCTTGGGATTGTTGTAGAAAACGAAATCGCTGTCCGAGCGCACCTTGCCGTTGGCACCGAGGATGAACACCACCCCGTCCAGATCAAAGGCATGACCATCGGTGGCGCGGGCATCCCACCCCAATCCGATCATGGCAGCCTTCATGCCGGGCGCCTCTTTGGACAGCGAAACATTACCACCTTTGGTCAGGGAAACAGGCATCTCTCATCTCCTTGGTAAAGTTTGATCCTGAAATCATGAAGAACAATCCGCCAGTTTAGATGAACTGGCGCATTTTTTCCGTCAGATCGGCGATGGTCCGCCCCTGGGCCGCCTCACCCACGGCGCGCACGGACCAGCCGTTTTCCTTGCGATAGAGGCTCATCATGAGCATGGCGGTATGCGATCCGTGGCTGCTCAGTTGATAGCGCAGAATCTCCTGGCCATTGCTGGCGTCCACCATGCGGCAAAAGGCGTTGTCGATGGTATCGAAGGTGTCGTTGGAATAGGAACTGACAATGAACACCATGGATTGAATCTTGGGAGGCACGCGACTCAAGGCGACGATGATCTGTTCGTCGTCGCCGTCGCCCTTGCCGGTCAGGTTGTCGCCGGTGTGTTCCACCGAGCCGTCCAGGCTGCGCAACTGCCGGAACCAGACCTGATCGACCAGCATGCCCTCGGCATCGAACAGGCCGACGGAGGCATCGAGATCGATCTCCTTGTCGCCTCCTCCGGTCAAAAACCCGAAGATCCCCTTTTTGGGCTGTTGCCGGGCATCCCAGCCCAACCCCATGATCACTTTTTCGTAACTTTTGCCGGTATCTTTTTCCAAAGAAACCCGCTGTCCCTTGGAGAGGGAAATGGCCATGGCAACCTCGCTGCTCGTTTGTTTCGTGGGTGAGGTGGATATGTTTGGTATGAATCGATATAAAGATGAGGCCGGAAGCGCCGTTCGTCAAGGTCAGGCTTGGTTTAATGAACGATGAACGCGCGGAAAAACACCACCACCCCCCCTTTGTGACTGCTGGCAATCCTGGGGATTGTCCGCTACAATCGGCGCCAACCTGAAACTTTCTTTAAACGCAAGAGACGCCCGACATGCGACCCACACCCCTGATCCTCACCGTGCTGGACGGCTGGGGCATGCGTGACGAAACACGCGACAATGCCATCCATCACGCCGCCACTCCCCATTTCGATCACTGGTGGCAGACCCGCCCCCATGCGCGACTCGCCACCTCCGGCGAAGAGGTCGGATTGCCGGAAGGCCAGATGGGCAACTCCGAGGTGGGACACGCCAATCTGGGCGCGGGCAGAATTCTTTATCAGGATTTCACCCGGGTGGATCGGGCGGTGCGGCTCGGCCAACTGATCGCAAACCCGGCCCTGATCCAGACGGTACAAAGCGCCATCGCCGCAGGCGGCGCGGTCCATATTCTGGGGCTGCTCTCGCCGGGCGGGGTTCACTCCCATCAAAACCACCTGCTGGGCGCAGTGCAGGCCGCCCGTGATCTCGGGGCGCAAAAAATCTGCGTGCATGCCTTTCTCGATGGCCGCGACACGCCGCCCCGTTCGGCTCCGGAGTTCCTGGCCGAATTCGAGGCCGGATTGCAACACCTGGGCGCAGGCCGGATCGCCTCCTTGTGCGGGCGTTACTGGGCCATGGATCGGGACAAACGATGGGAACGGGTGGCGCGAGGCTTCGCCATGCTGGTCGCAGGGACGGGAGAACGGGCGGCTTCGGCGCAGGAAGGAATCCGCCAGGCCCACGAACGGGGCGAAGACGACGAATTCGTCCAACCCTGCCTGATCCCGGACGCAACGGGACAACTCGATCTGCTGCGCGATCACGATGCGGTGCTGATGATGAATTTCCGGGCCGACCGGGCGCGCGAATTGGCCCATGCCCTGCTCGACGCGGATTTTCCCCATTTCCCGCGTCCGGTGTTGCCGCGCCTGTCGGGTTATCTCTGCCTGACCGAACACGATCCCACCCTGCCCGGCGTGGTGGTGGCCTTTCCGCCGCAAAATCCCACCATGACCCTGGGAGAAGTGGTTTCCGGCCATGGACTGAAGCAACTGCGCGCCGCCGAAACGGAAAAATATGCCCATGTGACCTATTTCTACAATGGCGGCCAGGAACTGTCGTTTCCCGGCGAGGATCGTCTGCTCGTCCCCTCTCCCAAGGTAGCCACCTATGATCTGCAACCGGAAATGTCCGCCGCAGAGCTGACCGACCGGGTGGTGGAGCGGATCGAATCCGGCGTGTATGATCTGATCGTGGTCAATTACGCCAATCCGGACATGGTGGGTCATACGGGCCGGTTCGACGCGGCGGTCAAGGCGATCGAAACCGTGGACCGCTGCCTGGGACGGCTGGCCGAAGCGACCCTGGCCCGTGGCGGAGAGCTGCTGATCACGGCGGATCATGGCAACGCCGACTGCATGGTGGACGAAAACGGCGCGCCGCATACGGCCCACACCCTCAATCCCGCCCCGCTGCTCCATGTAGGCAAACGCGGACTGACATTGAGCGATGGCCGGTTGTGCGACGTGGCACCGACCATGCTGACGCTGCTGGGTCTGGAGGCGCCGCCGGAGATGGAAGGGCGTTCCCTGGTTTCCGGACTGACGGATGGGGAACCCTCTTTGCGATGAAACCGGGGCGTGGCATCCTGTTGCGGGTTCTGGCATGCGGATGCGTGCTGCTGATGGCGCACGGGATCCGGGCCGCCAGCGAAATCGACAACCAGGAGCATGTCACCCTGGAACGGGGACGGATGCAACTCAACCGCACGGTGCGGGAACTGGTGCGGGAACAGCAGGCCTTGGGTCAGGTCAAGGGGGAAGCCCGTTCCCTGCTGGAAGAACTGGAGATTCTGGACCGCTCCCTCACCGATGGGGAACGACGCCAGACCGAGTTGCTGGCCCGTCAGGGAGAGGCCCTGCGCTTGCAACCCGAACTGGAGGCGCGCATCCAGTCCAATCGCGAACTGCTGGTCAAACAGCGCGACCGGTTGGCGCGTCATCTGCGCCTGATGTACGTGTTGGGGGATCAGGGGCTGGCCCGGATGCTCTTTTCCCAGAAAAGCATGGCCATGGGACGACGCGGGATGCTCTATTACAGTCGGCTGATCAAGGCCCGCAATGCCGAATTCGTCGATTTTCGCATTGCCACGGCCCGTCTGCGCAACGACATGGCCAAAAGCCAGGAGCTGGCCGCCACGCTGGAGAACCTGACCGCCAACCTCACCGAGGAACAGAAAATCCGGCAACTGGAGCGGG
Organism: Magnetococcales bacterium; assembly: GCA_015234115.1. Classification (GTDB taxonomy): domain Bacteria; phylum Pseudomonadota; class Magnetococcia; order Magnetococcales; family Magnetaquicoccaceae; genus Magnetaquiglobus. Next base: position 4,412 of record JADFWP010000090.1, on the reverse strand, counting down.
CCAAACGGACCGATCTGCTGCGTCGCGCCAAAGACGAGGAGCAGGAACACTCCCGCAAGGTGGAGGAGCTGACCCAGGCCAAAACCCATCTGGCCGCTTTTCTGGAGCGGTTGAGCGGTTATCTCGATCTGGAACCCGGCGAAGAGGCGGACGGGGGCATCAAGGGCGACGCGGGAGGGGCGACGGGAGGCCGGATCATGGCCCGACGCGGCCAGTTGCCCAATCCGGTGCCAGGCAAATGGGAAAAACGTCCGCCCGGATTGTTCTATCGCGTGGCTGCCAACACCCCGGTCAACGCCATTCATCCGGGCGAGGTGGTCTATGCCGACTGGTTCCGGGGCTATGGCCTGCTGCTGATTCTCAAGCACGGCGAACAGGTTTATACATTGTACGGTCACAACCACCGGATTCTCGTCTCCCAGGGGGATCGGGTGCGCGCCGGGGAGACCATCGCCGAAAGCGGCGATACCGGCGCGCTGGATGGCATACCCGGTCTCTATTTCGAGATGCGGGTCCAGGGCAAAACCATCAATCCGGCTGGCTGGCTGGCCGGAACCGGATGAATGAAAATCGACCGCCGGTTGGGTCTGATTCTTGTATACTGTCGGTTGGCAAAGGAGGGTGCGTCAGCGCACCCGACGACTCATGAAAGACTAAAGCAGGAGAATCCATGAACGATCCCAAACGGGGCGGACGCCCCTGGCTTTTTGGCGGTGTGCTGGCCACCATTCTGGTCGGCGCCAACCTGATGGCCGAAAATGTGTTGGCAGTCAGTCAGGTCACCTACGAGAAGCTGCGGGTCTTCTCGGAGGTCTTTTCGCTGATCAAGCAGAACTACGTCGAGGAGGTGGATGAAAAATCCATCCTTTACGGGGCGATACAAGGGATGCTCAAGACCCTGGATCCCCACTCCTCGTTCCTGACGCCGGAGCACTTCAAAGAAATGCGCGTGGATACGCGCGGCGAGTTCGGCGGTCTGGGGATCGAAATCTCCCGCGACGAGCGCGGCGTCAAGGTGGTGGCCCCCATCGAAGACACCCCGGCCTATCGGGTCGGGATCAAGGCCGGCGACATCATCATCAAGATCGACGATGTCAATACCGCAGACATGGATCTGCTGGAGGCCGTCAAAAAAATGCGGGGCAAGCCGGGTTCCAAGATCACCCTCCAGGTGGCCCGCAAAGGGGAGAACAAACCGCTCAGCTTCACCCTGGTGCGCGCGGTGATCAAAATCCGCAGCGTGAAATGGCGCGAAGAGGGACCGGGCCTGGGTTATGTGCGCATCATCCAGTTCAACGAACAGACCCAGCCCCTGCTGGAAACCGCCATGACCGAATTGACCAAAAAGAGCGAAGGCGGCAAGCTCAAAGGGTTGGTGCTGGATCTGCGCAACGATCCGGGCGGTCTGCTCGATCAGGCGGTGGCGGTCTCCGACGCTTTTCTCGAAGAGGGACGCATCGTCTACACCAAAGGCCGCATCGCGGGCAAAGACATGTCCTTCGACGCCCAAACCGGGGATCTGGCCAGTGGCGCGCCCATCGTGGTGCTGATCAATGGCGGCTCGGCTTCGGCCTCCGAAATCGTGGCGGGCGCCTTGCAGGATCATCGTCGCGCCGTGATCATGGGAACCCAGTCCTTTGGCAAGGGGTCGGTGCAGACCATCATCCCCTTGAACGACGGCTCCGGATTGCGTCTGACCACAGCCCAGTATTACACCCCCAACGGTCGTTCGATCCAGGCCAAGGGGATTGTTCCGGATATCGTGGTGGAAGAGGATCTCAAGGACAAGAAGGGTCAACCGCGTCCCAAGGAGGCGGATCTCAAGGGCCATCTGCAAAACGCCGAAGCCCCGGAAAAAACCACCCCGGCCGAAACCGCGCCCGCCGAAGAGAGCAAACCCGACAGCGAACCGGCGAAAGAGAAGACCAAGGGCAAGGAAAAAGAGAAGAAACTCGACAAGGAGCCGACCACCCCCGATTCGGACAAAGACTCGAAAAAGGAAGAGGGTGAAGGCGACAACACCGAAGAGGAGAACATCGATCGCGTCACGGGTCACGGCAAACAGGATCAGCAGTTGCAACGCGCCCTGGATCTGCTGCGAGGATTCCAGGTTCTGGACAGCCGGATCAAGACCAAACCGGCCGGTAGCCGCAATTGATCGGCACCCCCACGTCAGACCCGCAGCCGCAATCCGGCACCGGGACGCATCCGGAGGAACTTTCGGAGGAACTTTCGGAAGAGATTCCGGAAGAGATTCCGGAAGAACTGCCCGCAGCGCTTCCGGAGCAGGATCCCGCAGCGGCGCCGGTGCCGGAAGCCCCTTCCGACACCGGTACTGACGCAGAGGGGAAGGTGGCTCCCGAAAATCTGCCGTCGGTTGCGCAGCACGGGAAAAGTGACCCCATCCCGGAATCCATCCCGGAATCCACCCCGGAATCCATCCCGGAAGAACTGCCCGTCGCGGCAACGACGCCGGTGACCCCGCTGCCGGGGACCCCTCTCCTTGCCGCCGAAGAGGTGGAGGAAGAAATTCCCGAGGAGGATCCCCAGGAGGTGTTGCTGCTGTCGGCAGCGCTGCGGGTGCCGGAGCCGACTCCGGCATCCGCAGTGCCGCCGGAAGCGCTGGCCGTGGCAGCGGCAGAAATGGCCCTGCCGGTCAACCTCTCCCCTGCGGCGCCGCTCCCGGAGCCGGTGGCGGAAAAAATGGCCGATCCGCCTCGGGTCCAGGTATTGAAGCCCGAGCCTTCCCCGGAGCCGGAACCGGCCTGCGAGGAAACGGGCGATCTGCTGGATGAAGAGGAGTTGGAGGGCGAACCGTCTTCGCGGGAGTGGTGGATCCTGCCGCTGGTGGCGGCGGTGATGCTTTTTCTGGCGGGAATCGGCGCGGGTCGTTTCCTGGTGCCGCCCTGGGCCAAGGAGAGCGCCCATGCGGCCAAACCGACCGTATTGTCCATGGCCGCTCCGGTGGCACCGGTATCGGACGCGCCCGCCAGCGTGAACGATTCCGGTGCCGCGCTGCCTGCCGCCGTGCCGGCCAAACCGGAGAGCGGCCCGACCGTCGCGCCCGCCGAGACGGCGCCGGTAACGGGCGCTGCGGAAGGCAAAGCCACGGCAACGTCGCCTGTACCGCCGCCGCTGCCCACGGCTCCGACGGCCACAGGAGAGATCGGACCGGTGGCCGACGAAGTGACCGCCCAGCCGCAACCGGTTCCGGAAGATGATCTGGAGATCGGTTTGCAATACGAGGAGAGTCTGCCCCACGAGCCGCCCTCCCTGCCCGAGCCGCCCCCTCCGGGTCGGCGCGACGGCACGCCCCGTGTGGCGGTGGTGATCGATGATCTGGGATACAACGTGCCGGTTTCGCTGGCCATTGCCCGTTTGCCCTATGCCGTCACCCTGGCGATCCTGCCGGGCGGGGATGGATCGCGTCAGGTGGCTTTTATCGGCAAATCGACCCACAAAGAGGTGATTTTGCATCAACCCATGGAGCCGCTCGGTTATCCGCGCATCAAGCCGGGACCGGGCGCATTGCTGGCAGGCATGGGCGCAGAGGAGATCCGCCCGATCGTGAGCCACAACCTGGAAAAATTCCCCGAAGCCGTGGGAATCAACAACCACATGGGATCGCGGCTCACCCAGGATCGCGCGGCCATGGATGTGGTCATGGGGCTTTTGAAAGAGCGGGGATTGTTCTTTCTGGACAGTCGGACCAGTCAGACCAGTGTGGCCTATGCCCGCGCCAGAGCGCACGGACTGCCGGCAGCCAGACGCGATGTCTTTCTGGACAATGTGCAGCGGGTTTCGGCCATCGAGGCCCGTCTGGCCGAACTGGAACACATCGCGCGAGTGACCGGACGCGCCATCGCCATTGGTCATCCCTATCGGGAGACCCTGACCGCCTTGCAGGGATGGTTGCCGGCGGTCACGAAACGGGGCATTCAGGTGGAGGGCATCTCCCATTTCCTGAACCGCGAACCCACCCCGAGATCCTCCCCCGAAGCGCAAAAAGAGAAGGGGACAGAGCGGGAAAAAGGGACAGACAAGCCCGAAAAAGGGGCGGACAAGTCCGTCGAAGCCAGCAAGCCGGTCAAACTCAAAAGCGAGACCACGATGGTCAAACCGGCTCCGACTCCGGCCAGGAGCACTCCGACTCCGCCGGAGGTCAAACGGGTGACACCGCCCGCAGTCAAGAGCGCACCGGCGACCCCGCCACCCGTCTCCTTGCGGCCTCCGGTGGTGCAACAGCGTCCCGCAACCTCTCCTGCGGCGAACGATGCGGAGCAGACCTGGAGCGCACCGCCTGTGGTGCGGGATGGAGGCGGCGAGGTCGTGTTGCCGGTGGATCAAAATCCCTGAATATTGAAAGAAAAGAAGGGGTCTGGGGGATTCCTCCCCCAGGGTTTTGACTTTAA
>JADFWP010000008.1 GCA_015234115.1 Magnetococcales bacterium | reverse complement strand
AAGGGGGAGGCGGTGTGGGAGCAACTCGTCGAAAGTGTGACCGCTTTTGTGGCCCGGACCGGACGCAGGCCACGGATGCTGGTGGTCAAGCTCGGGCAGGATGGACATGACCGGGGCGCCAAGGTGATCGCTTCGGCCTTTGCCGACGCCGGATTCGATGTCGATATCGGACCGCTCTTCCAGACCCCGGAAGATGCCGCCCGTCAGGCGGTGGAAAACGATGTCCATGCCATCGGGGTGTCGAGTCTGGCCGGGGGCCATTCGACCCTGCTGCCGTTGCTGGTGCAGGCCCTGGCCCGCGAAGGGGCCGGAGAGGTGGTGGTGGTGGCAGGCGGCGTGATTCCGCAACAGGAATACCCGACCCTGAAATCGCTGGGCGTGGCCGAGATTTTCGGACCCGGCACCTCGGCTGTGGATGCGGCGGCGCGAGTGTTGGCCGCCATCGAACAGCGGCAACTGCCCGCAGCGGCCTGATGACCGAACCCGAGGAACTGGCCGCCGGAGTGCGACGGGGAGAACGCCGCGCCCTGGCCAAGGCCATCACCCTGATCGAAAGCGTCCGACCCGAGGATGACCGGCGTGCCGCGCTTCTGTTGGAAGCCCTCTCCGCTGGCAGCGGATCGGCGTTGCGGGTGGCGATCAGCGGCCCGCCGGGAGCGGGAAAAAGCACCCTGATCGAAACGTTGGGACTGGCGGCGGTCGGCCATGGCTTGCGCACCGCCGTACTCACCATCGATCCCTCGTCCCGACGCAGCGGCGGCAGCATTCTGGGAGACAAAACCCGCATGCCCCGCCTGAGCGTCCATCCTTTGGCCTTCATCCGACCCAGCGCGGCGGGTGAGACCCTGGGCGGAGTGGCGCGGCGCACCCGGGAGAGCATGGTTCTGCTGGAAGCCGCCGGTTTTGAACTCATCCTGGTGGAAACGGTCGGGGTGGGCCAGAGCGAAACCGAGGTGGCGGGCATGGTGGATCTGTTTGTGCTGGTGCTGCTGCCCAATGCCGGAGACGAATTGCAGGGGATCAAACGGGGCATCATGGAGCTGGCCGATCTGGTGGTGATCAACAAGGCGGACGGGGTGTTCCTGGCCGCTGCGGAACTGACCCGCTCCCAGGTGCAAGCCGCCCTGCCCCTGTTGCATCCGGAAGAGGAAAAAAAAGGATGGAAGCCGGAAGTCCGGATGGTCAGCGCCCTGGAAGAACGGGGCATCGATGGCGTGCTGACGGCGATCCGCGACCTGCATCATCGCGGGATGAACAACGGTTACCTGCCGGAGAAACGCCGTCGGCAGGCCACCGTCTGGATGTGGGAACGTCTCCATGACGGTTTGCGGCGTCGTTTTCTGGCCGATTCCGGCATGCAGGAGCTGGCCGCCGAACTGGAACCGAGGGTACGCCGGGGCGAACTCGGCGCCGTGACCGCAGCCGAGCGGATGTTGTCTTTATTTCTAGGTAGCAGGAACGAAAATCATGTGGGAAATCATCGATAAACTGGATCAATTGCGTGCCCAGGCCCGCCTGGGCGGAGGCGAAGAGCGCATCCGCGCCCAACACCGGCGCGGCAAACTGACCGCACGGGAACGGCTGGAAGTGTTGATGGATCCCGGCTCCTTCGAGGAGTTGGACATGTTCGTCGAACACAACTGCGCCGACTTCGGCATGCAGGGAACCCATGTGGCCGGTGATGGCGTGGTGACCGGTTTCGGGTGCGTGCATGGCCGCCGGGTCTTTGCCTTCTCGCAGGATTTCACGGTCCTGGGCGGATCCTTGAGCGAATCCAATGCCAGAAAAATATGCAAGATCATGGATATGGCCGTTAAGGTCGGATCCCCCATCATCGGCATCAACGACTCCGGCGGCGCGCGCATCCAGGAAGGGGTCGCCTCCCTGGCCGGATACGCCGAGGTGTTCCAGCGCAATGTGCTCGCCTCCGGCGTGGTGCCGCAGATCTCGGCCATCATGGGGCCTTGTGCCGGCGGGGCGGTCTACTCCCCGGCTTTGACCGATTTCATTCTCATGGTCAAAGACACCTCCTACATGTTCCTGACCGGACCCGAAGTGGTCAAGACCGTCACCCACGAAGAGGTGACCGCCGAACAGTTGGGCGGGGCCGTCACCCATGCCACCCGCTCCGGCGTGGCCGATTTCGCCTTTGACAACGATCTGAACCTGTTGCGCCAACTGCGGCGGCTGCTTTCGTTTCTGCCCTCCAGCAACCAGGCCCCACGGGAACGGATCGATACCGGGGATGACCCGCGCCGCAAGACCCCCTCGCTCGATACCCTGGTGCCGGATGACCCGCAACGCCCTTACGACATGAAAGAGCTGATCGAAAAGGTGGTCGACAACTTCGACTTCATGGAAGTGCAGCCGGGATATGCCAAGAACATCATCATCGGCTTCGCCCGCATGGATGGTCATACCGTGGGCATTGTCGCCAATCAGCCCTTGGTGCTCGCCGGTTGCCTCGACATCGCCAGTTCGGTGAAAGCGGCCCGCTTTGTGCGGTTTTGCGACTGTTTCAACATTCCCATCGTCACCTTTGTCGATGTCCCCGGCTTCCTGCCCGGACTGCAACAGGAGATGGGCGGCATCATCAAACATGGCGCCAAGCTGCTCTTCGCCTTTGCCGAAGCCACGGTGCCCAAGGTGACGGTGATCATCCGCAAGGCCTATGGCGGCGCCTATGACGTGATGTCCTCCAAACATCTGCGCGGCGACCTCAATTACGCCTGGCCCAATGCCGAAATCGCGGTCATGGGACCAAAAGGGGCGGCGGAAATCATCTTCCGCAACGAAATCCGCAGCGCGGAAGATCCGGAGGCCAAGCTCAAAGAGGTGAGCGCCGCCTATGCCGCCAATTTTGCCAATCCCTTTATCGCGGCCCGCAAGGGGTTCATCGACGATGTGATCATGCCCCATGACACCCGTTTCCGCGTGATTCGCGGCTTGCAGACCATGACGGGCAAGCAATTGTCCAATCCATGGAAAAAACACGATAATCTGCCACTCTGAACCGGGGAATGTCGCACATGCGCAAAATCTTGATCGCCAATCGCGGCGAAATCGCCTGTCGGGTGATCCGCACCGCCCGCCGCATGGGAATCGCCACCGTGGCCATCCATTCGGATGCCGACCGGGATGCCTTGCACGTTCGCCAGGCCGACGAAGCGGTACGAGTAGGCCCGGCGGCCAGTTCGGCCTCGTATCTGGTTGTGGAAAACATCCTGGCGGCCATCGAACAGACCGGAGCCGATGCGGTCCATCCGGGATACGGCTTTCTTTCGGAAAATGCCGCCTTCTGCCAGACCCTGCAAGAGCGCGGAATCACCTTCATCGGCCCAGGCCCAGCCGCCATGCGGGCCATGGGCGACAAGATCGAATCGAAAAAACTGGCCCGCGCCGCCGGAGTCAACACCATTCCCGGCCATACCGAAGTGATCGCCAGCGCCGAGGAGGCGGTGATCGTGGCCCAGGCCATCGGCTATCCGGTGATGATCAAAGCCTCGGCGGGCGGGGGCGGAAAAGGGATGCGCCTGGCCTTCAACGATGTCGAGGTCCACGAAGGATGGCATTCGGCCTCCAGCGAAGGACGCAATTATTTCAAGGATGATCGGGTCTTCATCGAAAAATTCATCGAAAAGCCGCGTCACATCGAAATCCAGATCCTCTGCGACAGCCACGGCAATGGCGTGTGGCTCAACGAACGGGAGTGCTCGATTCAGCGCCGCAACCAGAAGGTGATCGAAGAGGCCCCCTCGCCGTTTGTCGATGCCGGCATGCGCCGCGCCATGGGGGAACAGGCCCTCGCGTTGGCCAAGGCCGTGGGTTATGTGTCGGCGGGCACGGTCGAATTCGTGGTCGGCGGCGACCGGCAGTTCTATTTCCTGGAGATGAATACCCGACTCCAGGTCGAACACCCGGTGACCGAAATGATCACCGGCCTGGATCTGGTGGAACAGATGATCCGGGTGGCCCGTGGCGAACCGCTGGGCTTTACCCAGGAAGACGTTCCCCTGCGCGGCTGGGCCATGGAGAGCCGCATCTACGCGGAAAATCCCTATGCGGGGTTCCTGCCTTCCACCGGTCGTCTGGTGCGCCATCAACCCCCGCCGGAAAGCAACCGGGTGCGGGTGGATACCGGGGTGCATGCGGGCGGTGAGGTCTCGATCCATTATGACCCGATGATCGCCAAACTGATCACCTGGGGCGAAGATCGCGCTTCGGCGATTGCCACGATGCGTACCGCACTGGACAATTATCTCATCGACGGGCTGGCCCACAACATCGATTTTGTCAATGCCGTACTGGGTCATCCCCGTTTCCAGTCCGGGGATATCACCACCGCCTTCATTGCCGAAACCTATCCCGACGGCTTTGGCGGCGCGCCCCTGACGCCGGAGTTGCGACAATTCTTCGCCCTGGTCGCGGTGAGCGTGGAACAGGCCGAAGAGGCCCTGCTCATGCCCCCGGCGCCACGGGAAGAGTGGATGGTGACCATGGAAGGAGAAGTCCTCCGGTTGACCGTCGAACACCGCGCACACGACAACCGCATCACCCTGGAAGATGGCACCAGCCATGTGGTGGGCAAATCCTATCGTCCCGGCAGCCGTCTTTCGACATTCGTGATCGCCGGTTCGGCGCGCACGGTGCGGGTCCGGCGCATGGAGGGCGGCTACCAGTTGTCCCACGGGGGACGCCGGGTGCAGGTGACGGTCTGGCCGTGGCGACTCTACGAAATGGCCAGACGCATGCCGGAAAAACAACGCACCAACAACTCGAAACTTCTCACCACCCCCATGCCCGGACTGGTGCGCCAGGTGATGACCGTCGCCGGTCACAAGGTGGCCCAGGGGGATCCGCTCTGCATCCTGGAGGCAATGAAAATGGAAAACACCATCCGGGCCGAAAAGGATGGCGTGGTGGAGGTGGTCCATGTGAAGGCAGGCGATACGGTCGAGGCCGAAGCCGTACTGTTCACTTTTGCCTGAGTCAACAACAGGAGCATGCACCTCATGATCGGACGCTTGAACCATGTGGCCATCGCCGTGCCGGATCTGGCCCAGGCCATGGCAACCTACCGGGACATCCTCGGCGCACAGGTGGATGCGCCCCACGATCTGCCCGAATTCGGCGTCACCGTGGTCTTCGTGCGACTGCCCAACACCAATGTCGAATTGCTGCATCCGTTCGGGGAGAAATCCCCTCTGAGCCGCTTTTTGCAACGCAATCCAGCGGGCGGCATGCATCATGTCTGTTACGAGGTGGCCGATATCCGGGCCGCCATCGACCAGTTGCGTCAACAGGGTCTGGAGGTGCTGGATCCGGAACCCAAAATCGGCGCGCATGGTCAACCGGTTGTTTTTCTCCACCCGAAGGCCATGGGTGGAGTTCTGGTCGAGCTGGAACAAGCCAGCCGAGATTCGTCGATTCTAACAGGGAGTTGAAAAAATGAGTGAAATTGTTATCGTCTCTGCTGCACGCACCGCTGTTGGCGCCTTCCTGGGCGGACTGAGCGCAATTCCGGCCCACAAACTGGGAGAGATTGCCATCATCGAGGCGTTGAAGCGGGCGGGCGTGGCCCCGGCTGAAGTCTCCGAGGTGGTGCTGGGACAGATTCTCGCCGGAGGCGCCGGACAGAATCCGGCCCGTCAGGCTGCGGTGAATGCGGGCATTCCGGTCGAAAAGACCGCTTACGGCCTCAACCAGTTGTGCGGATCCGGACTGCGTGCCGTGGTCAACGGCTATCAGTCGATCGCCATGGGCGATGCCGAAATCGTGGTGGCCGGTGGTCAGGAGAGCATGAGCATGGCTCCGCATCTGTTGCACCTGCGCAACGGCACCAAGATGGGCAGCGCCGAAATGCAAGACAGCATGATCCGCGATGCCTTGACCGATGCCTTCCAGGGATATCACATGGGCACCACAGCCGAAAACGTGGCCAAGAAGTGGGGCCTGACCCGCGCCGAACTCGATGCCTTTGCCGCCCATTCGCAGCAGAAGGCGGAAAGCGCCCAGAAAGAGGGTCGCTTCAAGGAAGAGATCGTGCCTGTGGTCATTCCGGGCAGAAAAGGGGATGTCACCATCGACACCGACGAGCATCCCAAGCATGGCACCACGGTCGAAACCCTGGCCAAACTGCGTCCCGCCTTTGACAAAGAGGGTGTGGTGACGGCGGGCAATGCCTCCGGCATCAACGATGGCGCGGCGGTGACCGTGCTGATGACCGCCGCCAATGCGGCCAAACGTGGTTTGCAGCCCCTGGCCCGCATCGTCTCCTGGGCCTCTTGTGGCGTGGATCCGGCGATCATGGGTACGGGTCCGATTCCGTCGAGCCGTCTGGCCCTGTCGAAAGCGGGTTGGACCATCGATGACCTGGATCTGATCGAAGCCAACGAAGCCTTCGCCGCTCAGGCCGTGGCCGTGAACAAGGACATGGGTTGGGATCTGGCCAAGGTCAATGTCAATGGTGGCGCCATTGCCATGGGTCATCCGGTGGGTGCCTCGGGTGCGCGGATTCTGGTGACCTTGCTGCACGAAATGAAACGCCGCAACGCCCGCAAGGGTCTGGCCACCCTGTGCATCGGCGGTGGCATGGGCATCGCGCTCTGCGTGGCGCGGGATTGAGGAGAACCAGTGACAGCGGGATCGATTCCCGCTGGATCTGAATCATAAAAGGGTTGAGGCTTGCAGGAGTTTTTCATCCGGGCAGCCTCAACCCTTTTTGGTTGACAGCTACGTTGCAGAGTCGATAGACTTTGTCTGCATGAAGATTGATTTTGTTCCTCCACAAAACCCGTCACCTTGACCGGATGAGGAAAACGCACATCATGCAATGGGCCGAAGTGTTGCAGGATCCCTCTTTGCAGGATCTGCCATACAAAATTGAATTGAACGAATGGGGACAGCTGCTGATGTCACCGGCTTCCAACCGTCACGCCCGCTTTCAGGGTCAGATTATGACGCTTCTTGCACGCCAGATGGAAGACGGCAGCATTCTGACCGAATGTTCCATCGACACGGAGGCCGGAGTCAAAGTGCCGGATGTCGCGTGGGGTTCGGATTCTTTCATGCAACAGTATGGGGATCAGACTCCCTTTCCAATGGCGCCTGAACTGTGTATCGAGGTGATTTCACCTTCCAACAGCGAGCGCCAGATGCAATGGAAAATGGCACTCTATTTTGCACGCGGGGCCAAAGAGTGTTGGCTGGTGAGCGAAACCGGAACCGTACGGATCTTCACATCACACGGAGAACAGATCGGTTCGTCACTCGGCATTGAACTTTCCGCATCCCTTTGAAGGTCGCAAAAAGGATACGGGAATGGGGTCGCGGTCATTGCCGGTCGGCGAAGATCTCCTCCAAAGAGTGGGCATCGAAGATTCGCAGGCTCCACTCTTCCAACGCGGGCAGTTCGGCCTGTGCGATTTTTTCATGGATCCAGGCCGGGAGAAGACCAAAGCGGCGCTGCAACATGCGCGTCAGGAGTGCGGCCTCGCCTTCCAGTTTGCCTTCCAGTTTGCCTCTCAGTTCAGCATCCATCTGTGCCTTCAGGAACATCGGACGCAGCACATCGTTTTCCATCACATTGAAGGTAAGGGACATTTCATGGGCCTCCTGTTGGATAAGCTTTTCGATTTTGCGCAGCCTGGAAATGACGACCAGCCTGGTCAAGCATCCGCTCTGGCACTTTCAGGCAACAGGCTGATTCGATAGAGAATTTCACGGACAGTCTCCTCCCGGTTTTCCATCTGACATAAAACAGCCAGGATGTTCTCCTCCAGTATCGGACTTTCCATCAGCAACTGGCAATCGATGGTGCGGATATCAATGACTTTGTATCTGAAATGCAGATTTTCTTCCTCGATACCGTTTTCTTTCGTCCAGGGTTCGTATCCAACATACAAATTGAAATTTCCTGTATTTGTTTCCATGAATCTGTCCCGGCTGATCTCTGCCTGAGGGGTTCACGCGTGCAATTCTACTCTGCGATACGGTATCATGGCGGATCGACTGATGGCAAGATGGTTGGTGTCCGGCGACAGGGGAAAACGCGACCATGCTGACACCCGGACGGGCAGAAGGAATCCCCCACCACCCCCTCTCTTCTTTTACAGAAATGGGCACAGCAATGCGCACATGCCCAAAAAAAAGAGGCCGCCTCCCCCCGGAGCGGCCTCTTTTTTCACAAACCTGGCGCGTAAATATTACACGCTGTAGTACATCGAGAACTCCACCGGATGCGGGGTGTGCTCGACTCTGTAGACATCCTGCATTTTCAGCTCGATCCAGGCGTCGATCAGGTCATCGCTGAACACGTCGCCTTTCTTCAGGAAGTCGCGATTCTTGTCCAGGGCATCCAGAGCTTCGCGCAGCGAACCGCAGACGGTCGGGATGTTTTTCAACTCTTCGGCGGGCAGATCATAGAGATTCTTGTCCATGGGCGCGCCCGGATCGATCTTGTTCTCGATGCCGTCCAGACCGGCCATCAGCAGCGCCGAGAAGGCCAGATAGGGATTGGCCGACGGATCGGGGAAACGGATCTCGCAACGCTTCGCCTTGGGATTGGTGGCTGCCGGAATCCGGATGCTGGCAGAACGGTTGCGGGCCGAGTGGGCCAACAGCACCGGAGCCTCGAAACCGGGGATCAGACGCTTGTAGGAGTTGGTCGAAGGATTGGTGAAGGCATTCAGGGCACGGGCGTGCTTCTTGATGCCGCCGATGAAGTGCAGCGCCATCTCCGACAGATCGGCATACTGATTGCCTGCGAACAACGGCTTGCCATCTTTCCAGATCGACATGTGCACATGCATGCCGGAACCGTTGTCGCCGCTCATGGGCTTGGGCATGAAGGTGACGGTCTTGCCCTGCTGATGGGCCACATTGTGGACCACGAATTTATATTTCTGGATGTTGTCACCCATGGAGACCAGATCGGAAAAGCGCATGTCGATTTCGCACTGACCGGCAGTCGCCACTTCGTGGTGATGGAATTCGATGGTCAGCCCCATCTCTTCCATCAGCATGCACATTTCGGAACGCATGTCCTGATAGGAATCGACCGGCGGCACCGGGAAATAGCCGCCCTTGATGCCGGGACGATGGCCGCTGTTGCCTTCTTCGTATTCGGTATCGGTGTTCCAGGCCCCTTCGATGGAGTCGATCTCGACCGACACCTTGTTGATCTTGGAGATGTAACGCACCGAGTCGAAGATGAAGAATTCGGCTTCAGGCCCGAGATAGGCGGTGTCGCCGATACCGGTATATTTGAGATAGGCAGCGGCGCGCTTGGCCACGGCACGGGGATCACGGCTGTAGCCTTCCCCGGTGAAGGGATCGACCACATCGCAGATCAGGATCATGGTGGGGACATCGGTGAAGGGATCCATCACAGCCGTGGCGGCATCGGGCTTGTAAACCATGTCCGACTGGTTGATTTCGCACCAACCGGCAATGGAGGAGCCGTCAAAGCCGAAGCCGTTCTCGAACACCTCTTCGGTGAGCATTTTGGCCGGGGTGGAGATGTGTTGCCATTTGCCATGAAAATCGGTGAAGCGGAAATCCACGAAACGGACATCGTGGGTTTCGAGCATGGCCATGGCATTGCGAATCGCGTCTTGATCGGACATAACAGTTGGACCTTTCAAAATCTGGGGGTGGATGTATAACGAAACCGAATCATTCGATATTGTACCCTCTTTCGTCGTGCAGGACCAGATCCAGTCCTTCGGTCTCTTCATCTTTGGAGACCCGCAGGCCGACGAAGGAATCGATCCATTTCAGGATCACCACGGTCAACAGGCCGCTCCAGGCCAGAGTGACCAGTGCGCCGAGGCACTGCACTCCCACCTGCGAGGCCATGGTGACCCCTTCCGGATAGCCCACTCCGCCCAAAGCCGGAGAGGCGAACACACCGGTCAGCACGGTGCCGATGATCCCACCCACGCCATGAACCGGCGAGACATCCAGGGAGTCATCGATCTGGAACGTGCGTTTGACCAGTTGGGTGGAAAAATAACAGACCACGCCAGCCAGGCCACCGATGATCAGACCACCCATGGGACCGATATAACCCGAAGCCGGGGTGACGGTACCCAGGCCCGCCACCATGCCGGTGACGATGCCCAGAATGCTGGCCTTGCCGTGGCGCAGCCATTCGACGGTCATCCAGGCAATGGATCCCGCCGCAGCGCCCATGTGGGTGGCCATCATGGTCATGCCTGCCGAACCGTTGGCACCCAGGGCGCTGCCGGCGTTGAAACCGAACCAACCCACCCAGAGCATGCCCGCGCCGGTAAAGACCATGGTCATGTTGTGCGGACCCATCATCGTGGTCGGAAACCCGCGCCGCTTGCCCAGGATCAGGGCCGCGACCAGGGCCGCGATCCCGGCGTTGATATGTACCACCGATCCACCCGCAAAGTCCATGAATCCCATTGCCGCCAGCCAACCTCCGCCCCACACCCAGTGGCACAGCGGCAGATAGACCAGGGTGAACCAGAGCACCGTGAACCACAGAACCGCCGAAAAACGCATCCGTTCGGCGAAACCGCCCACCACCAGCGCCGGAGTGATGATGGCAAAGGTGAGTTGGAACATCGAAAAGACCGTTTCCGGGACATCCCCTTTCAGGGTGTCGGGGGTGATGCCGCGCAGGAAGAACTTGTCCATGCCGCCGATCACGGCATTCAAGCCGCCGCCATCGCCAAAGGCCAGGGCATAGCCATAGATCAGCCACAAGACCGAGACCACGCAGGTGATGGCAAAGCACTGCATGAAGATCGACAGCACGTTTTTGGTGCGAACCAGACCACCATAAAAGAGGGCCAGGCCCGGCAGGGTCATGAAGAGCACCAAAGCCGTGGCGGTCAACAGCCAGCCGGTGTTGGCCATGTTGAGGGCCGCGCCAGAATCGGCCCAGCCGGTCATGGGCAGAATCAGCACGATTGCGAGGGTTGCGAGAAACACCATGGTATGGCCTGTTGCGCAGATCTGGAGAGAAGACGCATCACTGAGTCAATGCACTGCGGCCAGATTTCGCAAGCAGCGTTCCAGAACGGAGCATGCCAGATAATTGTTTGTTTTATATTTATTTTTTCGAAACATGCCGCAACCGGTGCAGCACCATGAATGTCTATATTTTAATCATGGTGACTATTTTTCGCACAGAACAGCCTGTTGAATGGTCACCTCAGCAAAAAGCGTTCACCGGAACCACAGCGTGGCATTGCTCCGGTGAACGCCTGATTGGCTAAAGATCACAACGGCTTGGTCAAAGTCAGGGTCATGATCGAGCCTTGGGGCCGATCTTCGGCGCCGAATTCCCACACGCCCCGCAAGGACATGGACATTTTCAGAGCGGGAATGGTCGCGACCAGTTCCGGGCCGATGCCGAACACCTGATCGTGATCGTTGGGATTCCAGGTGACTCCCGCGCCCCGGTCATTGGTGAGTTGCCATTGCGCATACCCGGCCAGCCCCACTTCCAGCAGATCGGTGGCCCGGCGGCCAATGCCCCACTCGAAATGGAAATCATCCCCGAGACGCACATCGGTATGATCCTTGGTGGAATGGGTTTCGTAGCGGCTCAGCAGGGAGAGGGACCAGAGCTTCTGGTCATCGGGATACCAGGTGCCACCGAGGGTGGCCATCACGGTCCAGTAATCCTTGCCCGGAGAAGCGGGTTCGGTGACGCTGTAGCGACCGGTCGGGGCATAGAATCCCAATGCGGTCGAGGCATCCCAGTTCGGGCCGTGCCAGGAGAGCAGCAACGGCTCGATGGCGACATCCCCCAGTCCGAACTGATCGAACTCGGCGCCGACATTGTTCAGATCCAGATCGGTATTGACCAAAGGCACGATGATATCCATGCCGTAATCGGCCCCGAGCACTTTATGCGGGGTGATCCAGATGAAACGGTTGACCGTGGCGAAGACATCCAGATCCAACCCGACCGGCAGGTCGTTGCCGTTCTTGTCCTTGAGATCCGAGGCCTGATACAAGACATTGTACCAACGCCAGTAGACCCCCGGAGGAGGCAGGCTGGCCGCCTTGATCCCCTCCACCCCATTGATGTAATGGCCCTGTTCTCCGGCCTGCGCCTGCGATCCACAGGCCAGCGACGCCACGGAGAGACCAGCCACCACCACTTTTCCGATTGTGTTCATATCCGGTATCCTCAATAGAATGATCCCGCCTGGCAGAAGCGCCACAGCCTTGAATCGGCATGGCACTCCCCCCTCTTTCCATGATTCATAAGATCCAGTTATACATCTTTTTGATCCCAAAAGCGAGGGAGCAAATTTTTGTCCAGTGGTCAGGCCCGCTTTTGGGAAAGAACGATCAGGATTTTTTTCTCTCCCTCTTGCATTTTCCGCAATCATCCCCATATCGAACCGTGGCTTGCCGGAAGGAGCGCATCACGAACCTGTTCACCGCTTCACCCAACGAGGGAAACCATTCAGCAATGACGGAAACCATGATTCACCTGTCCGGGGTGACCCGGCTTTTTGGCGGCGTCCGGGCGCTGGACCGCATCGACCTGGAGGTACACCGTGGCGAGGTGATGGGATTTCTCGGACCCAACGGGGCCGGCAAAACCACCACCATGCGTATCTTGAGCGGCCTGCTCGCCCCCTCTGCGGGCAGCGTGGCCGTGGCAGGGGTGGATGTGCTGGAAAATCCGGTCGAAGCCCGTGCCCGCATCGGTTTCCTGCCGGAAAATCCTCCGATCTACGGCGAAATGACCGTGCGGGAGTATCTCACCTATCTGGCCACCCTGCGTCGCGTGCCGGGGGGCAAGGTCCGTGCGGCGGTGGACCGGGCCATGGAGCGCTGCGGCTTGACTGCGGTGACGGATCGGCTGCTGCGCAATCTCTCCAAGGGCTACAAACAGCGCGCCGGCATCGCCCAGGCCATCGTTCACGGCCCGGATGTGGTGGTGCTCGACGAACCCACCGTGGGACTCGATCCGATCCAGATCCGCGAAATCCGCGCCCTGATCCGGGAGTTGGGCGGGGAACATTCGGTGCTGCTTTCGACCCACATCCTGCCCGAAGTGCGCATGACCTGTCAGCGGGTGGCGGTGATCCATCAGGGACGCATCGTGGCCGATGACACCCTCGACGGCCTGGAAAACCGGGCGCATGGCAAAAGCATCCACTACCTGCGCTGGCAGCATCCCCCGACACCCGACACCCTGCGCCAGATCCCCGGCGTGGCCCAGGCCACGCCCAAAGAGGAAGGATGGCTGATCACCGCCAATCCGGAGAGCGACCCGATCCCGGAACTGGTCCGTCTTTCGGCGGCCTCGGGCTGGGATCTGCGTGAATTGACCCCGGCAGGCGGCTCTCTGGAAGAGATCTTCCTGCAATTGACCACCCGCGAGGAGCGCCCGGAAGAGGGCAAGGAGGCCGCCGCATGAGAGCCATCGTCACCATCGCCCTGAGAGAGGTGCGCGGCATGTTTCATTCGCCCCTCGCCTGGACCCTGCTTGCGGTGCTGTTCGCCATCTGCGCCTACATGTTCAACGCGGCGGTGATCAGCTACCAGATCCAGATGCTCGAATACCAAAGCTATGGCATGCACGGCTCGCTGCCTTTGACCGAGCGCACCATCGCCCCGATGCTGGGCAATGCGGCGGTGCTGCTGCTTTTGCTCATGCCTCTGCTCTCCATGCGACTGATCGCCGAGGAGAAACGCCAGGGCACCTGGCCTGCTCTGGCCTGCTCGCCCTTGTCCCCGATGGAAATCATTTTGGGCAAATATTTCGGACTGCTGCTCTTTCTGGCCATTGCCATCGGTCTGCTCGCCATTCCGCCCTTGACCCTCTACGCATATGGCACACCGGATACCGGGCAGTTCCTGGCCGGTCTGCTGGGGCTGTTCCTCACCGCCGCCGCCTTCGGGGCCGTGGGACTGGCGGCATCGAGCGCAACGGAAAATCCCAATGTGGCGGCAGTCATCTCCTTTGGCGTGCTGCTGATGCTCTGGATTCTCTCCTGGATGGGCAATGCCACCGGCGGAGGCACAGAAAAGATCCTCTCTTATTTTTCACTCCTGAACCACTACCAGAATTTCCTCATCGGCGTGGTCAGCAGTGCGGATCTGATCTATTTCCTGCTGCTCTCCTCTGCCGGCGTGCTCTTTGCCCGGCAGCGGCTGATGGCCGAACGGATCCAAGGTTAAGCGACCACTGCTTCGAGGAGAACAGACGATGAAGATGGATTCTTCCACCCGCTTGAACCTGCGTTCCCAGAATTTCGTCATGGGGCTGATTCTGGCGATTCTGCTGGCTCTGGCCGCCTATGCCAGCCACCGCTATCAGTTCCGCTGGGACTGGACCAAAGGTGGACGGCATACCCTGGCCGAACAATCGGTGAAGGCGGTCAAGAGCTTTCCTGACGGACTGACCGTCACGGTCTATGTCCAGGAACAGGGAGACAAACGCCAGCAACTCAAGGAGTTGATGGAAAAATACCAGGTGGTCAACCCTGCCGTGACCGTGCGCTATGTGGATCCGGATCTGGATCCGGCGGCGGCCCGACAGGCCGAAGTGGCGGTCTATGGCACCGTGATCCTGCGTACCGGCGAGAAATCGGAAAAAATCACCGAAGCCAGCGAAGAGGCGGTCACCAATGGTCTGATCCGTCTGGCCAAGGGGGGCGCCAAGACCATCCGCTTCATCAGCGGCCACGGGGAGCACCCGCTGAACGAAAGCGCCAGCGGCGGCGCGGGCAAGGATCGCTTTGCCTACATTCAGGCCAAGGCGCTGCTCAAGGGCGAAGGGTATCAGGTGGAGCCGATCAACCTCGCCGAACAGGAGAAAATCCCGGACAACACCGCCGTGGTCGTGCTTGCCGGGCCACGCAAGGCCCTGCTCGACATCGAGCTGCAACGACTCAAAAGCTGGCTGGAGAGTGGCGGTCGGCTGCTGGTGATGCTCGGGCCAGGCAAGGAGATGGGACTGGAAGAGCTGCTCAAATCCCATGGCATCACCTTCCTGAAAGGGATCACCGTGGACCCGACCGCCCAGATGATCGGCGGTTCGGCGGCCACGCCGCTGGTCAGCCGTTATCCGACCGAGCACGCCATCACCAAAGGGATGACGGCGGCCACCATCTTCCCGGATACCGGCGGTCTCGACCTGGAAACGCCGCCAGCCGACAGCAAGGAACAGCGCGTCCGCCTGCTGGAGGGGGCGGCGCGGGGCTGGCTGGAGACCGGGGATCTCTCCACGGGTCAGGTGGAGTTCAATGCGGATCAGGATCGCAAAGGGCCGGTGCTGATGGGCGTGGCCATCGAGTCGGGCAAACAGCGTCTGGTGGTGACCGCCAACTCCAACTTCGCCGCCGACGCCTATGTCGGCGCCCTGGGCAATGCGGATCTCTTCCTCAACATCACCCGCTGGCTGGCCGAGGACGAAAACTTCATCGCCATCAAGCCCAAGGCGGTCCAGGATGCCGGGATTCAGTTGCCGGGCGGGGATGCGGTGTTGCTCTTTTGGGGATTGACGGTGGGAATCCCGGTGGTTCTGCTCGGAATCGGCACCACCATTTGGATGAAAAGACGGCGGCGTTAGGGAATCCGGGAGGTCGAACATGTCCAAAGGATGGCGCAACAATCTGGTGCTGGCGGGGATTCTCGCTCTGGCCGCAGGCGGACTCTGGTATCAGGAGAGCCGCGACCAGGCCAAGGAGGCGGCGGACAAGGAGTCCCGCGCCGTGAGTTCCCTGCGGGCCGAAACCATTGCCTCGGTCAACTTCCGGGATGGTTCGGGTCAGGAATTGACCCTGGCGCAAGAAGAGGGGCAGTGGCAGATCACGGCTCCGGCCAAACTGCGCACCAACAGCGAAGCGGTCAAAAGCATGCTGGAGGTCTTGAACAAGACCTATGAGAAAAAAAGCGTGGATACGATCACCGATCCAGCCGCCTTTGGACTGGATGCGCCGACCGCCCGGTTGCAGGTTCAAGACCGTGCGGGTGGATCACGTCTGCTGCTGGCGGGCAACACGGCTCCGGCCAATGCCCAGAAACGCTATGTGAGTCTGGGAGAAAAGGGGCCGGTGGTGTTGATGGCCAACAGTGATCTGACCAACCTGTTGAAAAAAAGCGAAGAGCTGCGTGACAAGCGCATTGCCCGCACCGATGCTACCCGGTTGACCCGCATTCAACGCATTCAGAAATCCGGAGAGACGCTGCTTTTGAGCCGGGAAAAAGAGGAGTCCTGGCGCATCGAGGCACCGCTCAAGGATCGGGCCGATGGCAACCGGATCAGCGCCTGGATCTTTGCCGTGACCGGTTCCCAGGGAAGCACGTTTCAGCAGGCGCGTCCCCAGGGAGATCCGGACTGGCGGGTGGAGTTGACCCCGGCCCAGGGGGAGGTGGAGAGCATCCCGATCTGGCGGGCGGGGACAACGCTGGTGACGGTGCGTTCCGGCGAACCGGACGCTCTGATCCTGCCGCAGTATCTGGCCGAAGAGCTGGACAAAAACCCGCTGGAACTGGTGGATATGCGTCCTGTGGCCGACAAGAGCGATCTGGCCACATTGAAGCTCGATCAGCACGGCCAAAGCGTGAATGCCGAAAAGAAAGAGGGCAAGTGGCCCCGGAACGAATGGGCGGATCTCGAAGAGATGCTGATGCGCGATGCCCAACGGGGTGTGGTCCTGCCAGCCGGGGGGACGCCATGGGCCACGATCACGCTGGGAGCGGGCGACAAGGCGCGCACCCTGGCGCTGTTCCAGGAGGAACAGAGCCTGCGGGTCTCCCTGCCGGATCGTCCCGTGGCCCTGGAGTTGACCCCGCTGCAAGCCGAAACCATACAAAAAGCGGTGACCGGCCTGCTGCCTGCCAAGGGATCCTGAAAATCTGCTTCCGGAGACAACCACCACCCACATACGTCGGATTAAATTTCTCCCAAGAATCCCTCATCCTCCCCATCCAGACGGACGAAAAGAGTCTCACCACATGGATGGTCCCTTTGGAAGAGCAAGGAGCTTGGTTGCCATGAAAAAAGATCCCTCGCTGGATGCCTGGATCCCTTTGGAAGATTATCTCCTGGATGGAGTACGCAAACCGAAAAGTCGCGTTGTGCATCCGATCGGCAGACATCCCGGTCCCCTGCCCGACACCTGGGTGACGTTCGAAGACTATGCACTGCGGGGCGTGCGCAAATCCCGTCCGACCGCACACGACGCTGCCTACATCGACCGCCTCATCCCCCCGGCCCGCCCCCCCGAAGTGCCGGACGAGGCCTACCAGAACGCCTTTGAGGCGTTGCAGGAGATCTGGTCCGTGCCGGCGACCACAGGCGCGGTCTTCACCCGCCTGAACATGATGAGCCTGGCAGACCGGGCCGACTGGGCCGAAGGCCGCATCACCGAAAGCGAATTCAAACGACGCCAGAACGCCATCGAGGAGATCCGCGTCCATTACGCGATGCGCGCCGAAGAGGCCACCGAATGGTTCCTGACCCATCGCTTCCGGCTGTTCGAAACCCTGCCCAACGCATAAGACATCCGCAACCACGGGGGAGTGCCCCTCCCCCGCTCCCCTTTCAGGAGGGCACCCCTTTCCACCACGAGACGGTTTCCGGGGACGATTCTCCCGAAACATACAGGGACAAGAAGCGATACAGACCGGCAATCGTCCGAAACTGTGCGATATTGTGTTGATTGAACATGAAATTGTTGATGTCCAGCGGATCGAGACGACCCAAACGGGGTGCGGCGAACTGCTCCAGATGCCTGCGGGAGAGGGACAGAACAATCTGATCGACGAAATCGGACGCAAGACCCGCATCCAGCAGCTTCTGGAAATAACTGCGGATGAAACGGGCAAATTGGCGGGTGACCGGAGTCGGATTGAACCAGGTCAGGTTGGCCACAAACCGATCCCCAATGGTCAGCACGATGCGATTCTCGTTGAAGACGATATCATACCCCGCACAGTGTTCCACCAGACTCCCAAGCCCCCGTTGCATCACCAGATCCACATCCGTGCAACAGACCGGTACGGCGAAAGCTTCCAGAAAATACTCCAGCAGCATGAAACGCACGCAGCCATAAACCCGACCATCGGCAATCGCCGGCTCTGGATCATGGCCGCAAATCACCAGCCGCTCATCGTCGATTCCCAATGATTGCGCCAGCACCGGCACGCGCTCCCCACACCCCACCAGACCGATCACCACCAGAAAGGGCACCTCGCAGCGCTCAAACAGACCCTGCACAAAATCCCTGGCATAGCGGTTGAAATATTTTTCATCCATGGCGGTCAGAAACAGCACCTTCGTCCCATGACGCGCCATCGTGGCTTGCACCGCCTGGAGACTTCTCTCCCGGCCATCCCCCCCCAGCAACCGCACGGCCAAGGCTGGCAGAACCTGGGGGCCGGGGGTGAAGACCCGCTCCAGATCCACCACGGAGAGCATGCCCTGAATCTTCGTGAATACCGGATCCGGTTCAACCGGCGGAGGCAGGGAGAGACCCAACGCCAACAACTCCCTGGCCTGGACAAGCCGGACCGGATCCAAACCGCCAAACAACAACACGGCACTCAACCCATAAAACACCCTTTGCATGCAAGCCGAAGCCTCCTGATCGCTCTGCGGCGGTCTGGTGGCCAAGGCAAACAGGGCTTCGATCTGCTCGGCATTGAATTCGGTCGCACGCTCGATCAGAGCCTGATGGGCCTCGACATGCCCCCCATCGCGTTCCAGCAGCGCCATGGCATAGTACTGAATCTGTTCATATCGCTTCAGGGCCACGCTGACTCTCAAGGCCGCCTCCAGCCACTCCCGACTGCCGCGCTTCGCATCCACGCCCATCCGTTCAAGCACGCGCAGCGCCGCCTCCCAGGCCTCCGCCCGGACATACGCCTGCAATCTGCCCAACAACCAGCCTTCCGCATACGCCCTGCGCTCCGGATCCGCCTCCAGCGTCTCGATCATCCGCTCCCCGGCCTGAACGACCGCAGGCAATCCAAGCAGTCGGGTCTGAAACTGTTTGAGAAACGCCGGATCGGTGTAATCCCGGCCACGCGCACCCGGTTCATGCAACAAACCATGGCGCTCCAGTTCCTGGCACGCCTCCTGGATCGCCGTTCTGGCACGCGCCTGCAACTGCGGCGAGGCCGCGCAAATCATCACGACCAGGGCCGGATCGCCCAAAAAAACCGCATGCACCCCTCCCGGCAAACGGTGCAGATCGTCCGCTTGCCAGCAATGCATCTGCCGCGCCCAGGGGTGCTCTCCTCTGCCTGCGACTTTCCACTCTCCGACCCGTATCGACAACAAGGCATAATCACAGACCGTCAACACCCGACCCAGACAGGCCACCGCATCATCCAGGGGCATGCACGCCATCGCATTGCCCAGGAGCGCCACCCCGCCTGCGGGCAGGAGACGCAGATCGAAACAACGCAGGTCAGAGACATGCACCGCGTCATACAACTCCTGAAGCGCGTAACGTTCCACGTCCGGTCCCCAGATTTCCACCGCGATCCAACGCGACGTGGGCAACACACCACGCAACAAACGGGACCAGGTTCCCATGCCCGCGCCGATATCCACCACGGCAGACAAAGGGTGCTCCCGCTCCAGATTCAACAAGGTCAATGCGCTCAGAAATTTGCCGTCGAACAGACTGCTGCCCATGCCCACCCACTCCTGATTGAAATCACTTTCCCCTTTCCGGCGCCAAAATCGCGCCCGGCAACCAGGTTATCCACAGAGTCTGTGGATAACCTTGTGGATAACCTGATGGCAATCCCTCAAAAAACCCGACCCGACAGACGACCGATCAGACCATAACACGTTGCATCCACCCCCTCGATCGTTACCGGCAACACAGCGCCACGCCACGATTCCTGACCCTCGGGCAGACGCACGGACAGAAATCCGGCGCTCTTGCCCACCGCGACACCGGCCTCCAGGTTCTCGATCAACACCTGCTCCTCCCGCCCGACACGACCGGCCAGCACCCGCGCCAGTTGCGCCTCCCCGGCACTGCGCAAACGGGCGGCACGAACGCGGATCCGATCGCCGGGAACCAGCATGGCCGCAGACCAGGCCGCCGCCGGAGTGTCGGGACGGATTGAATAGGGAAACACATGCAACAATGCCAACTCCGCCTCATCCGTCAATGCCAGGGTCTGCTCGAAGGCCGCTTCGCTCTCCCCGGGAAAGCCGACGATGAAATCCGCGCCCAATACCACCTCGGGACGCGCCAGACGCACGCGACGGATCCGCTCCAGCACCTCGTCCCGTCCCCGCCCCCGCCCCATGCGCCGCCGCACGCCGTCATCCCCGGACTGGATCGACAAATGCAAATGACCGCACAACCGTTCGGATTCGCCCAACAGCGCGATCAATCCCGCATCGATATCCAAAGGATCCAGAGAGGAGATCCGCAACCGACCCACGCCGGGAATGGCCAGAATCTGCCGCGCCAGTTCCGCCAGAGTGGGCCGACCCTCCAGATCCCGGCCATAGGCGCCCAGATTGACTCCGGTCAGCACCAGCTCTTCGTATCCGGCCTCCAGAAAACGACTTGCCTGCGCCACCACCCGTTCCGGCGGCATCGATCGACTCGGACCCCGCAAACGCGGAATCACACAATAGGCACACGCCCGGTCACACCCATCCTGGGCCTGCAAAAAGGCCCGCGCCCGATCCGCAAAACGCTCCACCGGATCCTGATCCGGCACGCGGGTCAATCGGGACACATCCCCCACCTGGATTTTTCCCGGCCCCTCGCGGGCCATGGCGCCGTCGAGCCACGCCCACAACTGACTCTTTTCGCCATTGCCCAGCACCAGCGCCACACCCGGCAGCTCCGCCACCTGCTCGGGAGCGTTCTGGGCATAACAGCCGGTCACCACGATTCTGGCCCCCGGATGGTCCCGAAAGGCCCGCCGGATCAACTGACGCGCCTGCCGGTCGCTTTCGCCGGTGACCGAACAGGTGTTGATCACCACCAACTCCGCCACCTCCCCGGCCTCGGCCACCCGATAACCCCGCGCCGTGCCACCCTGCCCCAGCAACGCGCTCTCGAACTGATTGACCCGACACCCCATGGTCAACACGGTCATGGGGCGTCCTGCCCCATGAATGCCACCTTCGGATAACCGATTCTCCTGCGAAATGGACATGCTCCCTTCCTTACAGATCCAAACCGATGTGCGCCAATCCTGAAACACCAGAACTCCGACATCATGCCTTGAAAACCCTCCCAAAGCGAGGCGATCCGCATCAAACAACCCGGCACCAGACGACCCGCTGTCGGAGCGTGCTCCGCCCCATCCCCTGCGCCCGGCCATTGACGTCCGCCGACAACGGGTCTAAAGTATTGGAACGTGAACTTGACAAAGGGCACCATGATCCCATCTTTTCCCAACGCTTTCGCGCCGTTCATCCGCAATCTCCTGGACGATCTCAATCGTCTGATCGGGCCGATCCACCTTGTCGGCGAGGCTCCGCTCTGCGGAATCCAGGGAAAACCCCTGCCCAACACCCTCGAACTGCTCGTGGCCCGTCCCCTGACCGAATGCCGCAAACGGTTGTTGCGCGGGGATCACCCCGAAGCGATCATGGGACACAAACACAACAGCCTGCTGCTCCCCCTCAAGGACTGGAGCCATCCCAAAATTCTGGACATCGCCTCTTTCAAAAACCGTCCCAACCATCTGGCCACCCTGGAAGAGGATCTGCTCCATCGCGATGTCACGGTCAATGCCATGGCCTACACCTGGCCCCATGGCCCGCTGATCGATCCCTTCCAGGGACGCATGGATCTGCTCACCGGAGAGATCCGCCTCGTCAATGGGCAGGAGACCCTGGACCAGAATCCGCTGCGCGCCTTGACGTTCTTCCGCTTTGCCATGCAGTTGAACCGTCCGATGAACCAGGACGACCTGGAACGGGTGATCCACACCGATCTGGAAACCGTGCCGCCGGAATTGATCCGCGCCGAAATGGATCGCATCCTCTCCCTGCCCCTGGCCGACGAGGAGACCCAGAACCATCTGCGCACCCTCTTTTCATCCCCGTTGGCCGACCAGTTCCTGCCCCATCTGGCATCCCTGAAATATATCGAAACGGTTCCGGGCGGAGAGGATCCCTGGAAACAAATGCTCGATACCACTCTGGGAATCACGGCTCCGGCGGACGGGGAGGAGATTTCGCTGCTGGATCTGCGCTGGGCCATTCTGCTGGGCGGTTTCGGCCTGGCCAAACAGACCTCCCAGGATCTCATGGAGAGCAGTCTGGCATTGGTCAACAAACGACTCGAAGCGTTGGAGTTTTCCAAACGCCGGGCGCGACGCATCCTGAGTCTGCTGCGCAACCTGAACAGCAATACCCATCCCACCGACCGGCAGCTCAAACGCTATCTTCAGGATCACATCCCCATGGAAGGGGTCTTTCGGCTCATGCAGGCGATCACCACCGCCAATCCCCACATCCCGGAAGCGGTTCGGATCGAAGAAGAATTGAAGTTTCAGGCGATTCGCGCCCGATGCCGCGCCTTGCGCCAGGCGGAACACAGCCTGCGGGCCGTTGATCTGGCGCTTTCCGGCGGCGAAATCCAGGATATCGTGCGCATCAACCCTGGTCCCTGGCTCGGGGAGTTGCAAAACAAACTCGTCGAACTGGTCACCCGCGAACCCTACCGCAACAACAAATTCGAATTGCGCGCCCAGGTGCAAAAATGGATCACGCAGCAAAGAGAACTCTGACCCGCCCCCCAACCGGTTGACAGGCTACACCCACTGCGCCACGCCCCCGCTCACACCCCATCCAGCCCAAGCCGACTCGACAAGGGCGCCTGCTGGCCGTGATACTTGGCGCCAAGTTTCTTGCCATAGGGACGGGTGGTGGGCGAAGAGAGAGTCTCGAAAGAGATGGCCCCGATGCGCAGACCGGGATGCAGGGCCAGCGGCAGACGACCGGCATTGAAAAATTCAAAGGTGATGTGTCCATCCCAACCCGGATCAATCGAATGGGCCGTGATGTGCACCATCAAACCCACCCGCGCCAGACTGCTGCGGCCATCCAGCCAGCCGACCAGATCATCGGCCACCCCGACCCGCTCGCGGGTCATGCCCAGGGCGAATTCACCCGGATGCAGGATGAAACGTTCGTGTTCCCCCAGGATGACCTCCTCCATGCTCTCTTCGGAGACCGCACGGATGTTCCCGGAATCGGCCAGATCCAGATACGGGACCCGCACATGCCGAAAGGTACGAAAAACCTGGCTGAGACTCACATCCACCGAAAAGGAACCAAAACAGTGCTCCGGCGGCAACGGATCGATCACGATCCTGCCTTCCTGGATGGCGCTCCAGATCTCCCGGTCTGACAGTCGCATCGTCTTTCTCCTAAGCGCGCAGGGAGGATGGATTGGTCTGCTTGCGCTGTTTCTGGATCCCGTCGAACACGGCGTTGAAATCCCGGAACAGGGATTTGTACTGGGTCGGATCCCGATAGAATTTCTTGATGAAATCATCCGGCAACGCTTCCAGTTCCATCACCTCCTGCCACCCCTGTTCCAGGGCAAAGGCATAATAGGGATATTCCCGAGGCACGTTGTGCACCAGAACGATGTTGATCTTCAACCCAAGCCGCATGGCCGTGTAGACCCGGTGCATGCCATCGTTGATCAAAGGCAGAATCCGGCCATCCGGTTCACAAGAGATTTCCACCACCGGCGGCATGAGCGGAATCGGGCCATCCTCTCCGTTCGGCGCCTCCGGATCGGCCAACCAGAAAAACAGCCCCCCGTCCAGATTGAAGATGTCGATCCCCTGCTCCCGGAACAAGCCATACAGATCGTGCAACCGCTGATGATCTTCCCGCAACACATAACGCTGCGCCGGATACAGCGTCGCCGGATCGACCTGACGCACCAGTTCCAGCCTGGCCTGTTCGTAGATCAACGGTTGCCCGTGACCGCGCAACCGGGTGGTGGCAAAACGTTGCAGCAACTCCGCTGCGCCAATGGTTTCGATCCGGGTGATTTTCATCGCGTCTCCCACAGGTTGGCCAAACGATCCACATTCAACTCCGCCATCCGCGCCAGGGTCAGATCCGGCAGCGGGGCGCGCCGGTTCAACAGCGCAATCAAATCCTGTTTCTCTTTTTCCGGCCTGTGCAACAGCCACACGCTCTTCATGCCAAGCCGCATCGCCGGAGCGATATCCATCTCATAAGTATCCCCGACCATCACCGCCTCTCCGGGCGACACGCCGCAACTGTCGAGCGCCTGTCGATACAAGGCCGGATCCGGCTTGGAAATTCCCGACACGCACGAAGCAAACATCGGAGCCTGGGCATACACTTCGGCAAAGACCCGCGCAAATCCCATCAGGAACGGGGTCCAGATGTTGGTGATGAAACCATAAGGCACCCCGGCCTGCTCCAACTCCGTCACGAGTTCGGCGGCACCCGGCAGGGGATAGGCGTCATGGATCTGCCGCTCCCAGTATTCTCCCACCACGGCGCGGGTATCGTCCGGATCCAGCCGATACTCGACCATCAGCCGATCGGCCAACTCCTCCGGGGTGGTCAACGCCGTCGTGAACAGCCATTGCTTCAGCTTTGCCTTGGCATCGGCAGGCAAACCCAACTCGCGGATCAGAAAGGCCGTGGGACCGATCTCCGGTCCGCCAACCATGGTGAAACCGATATCCAGAAAAACAAACACCCTGTGACCCCTTTATAAATGACCCCGTTTCAGGCTTTTCAACCGCGCCTCGGCCCGTCCGAGTTCCCGCCCCAGATACAGGGCATGCCCGATGTCGGCAAGTGCCACGTCGCGCACCAGCATCCGTTCGATCTCCTCTGCCGTACCAGCCGCATAGCGATTGAGCCGCTGCCCTTCAAACCGGTGCTCGACCACGATCTGACCCAGTTCCCCGTTGACCGAAATGACAAAATCGCCATGGGGATCCTGTTGAAAATCGCTGCGCGCACGCTCCTGGTTCCTGAAATCATGGATCGACCTGGCCCGCTCCAACCCACCCCCCTGGGGATCGATGGTGATGGAATGGCTGAAGATCGTGATGGCACCAGGGGTCAGACCGCTTGCATCGGCGATCAGGCGTTGAATGGCGATCAGACCATGGACATTCATCAACCATGCCTGAAGGGCGTTATGGGTGCGGAAGGTCGCAGTCAGGGTCAACGCCTCCTCGAAACGCCGCACGAACAAAGAGACCAGGCAGGGATGGCCGGGAGCCTCCGAAAGCAGATCGCGTTTGGTGTCCCAAAGGGCGATGTAGGCATGCCGGGAGTCGGGATCCTGTCGGAGCATCGAGGCCACCCTGACCAGGGAATCGCCGCCGAAATGGCTCCGCAGGCGATGGCCATAACCGTAATGCTGATCCGGCGGCAACGCGGCGGACAGGATGGCCTGCTGATAACGCACAAAAGCCTCGGGATCGAATCCATGCTCCCGCAGATGTGCGGCGCTCTCTTCGGTCGGCTGGCGGATCGTCACCTTGAGATTCTGCAACTCCAACCGCTCCCCTTTGGTCAGCCGTACCC
Source organism: Magnetococcales bacterium (assembly GCA_015234115.1). Taxonomy (GTDB): domain Bacteria; phylum Pseudomonadota; class Magnetococcia; order Magnetococcales; family Magnetaquicoccaceae; genus Magnetaquiglobus. The sequence continues at coordinate 50,100 of JADFWP010000008.1, read as the reverse complement.
GGTGACCAAAACGGTAAAGGCGATGAACCACCTCTTTCCAGGCCGCGAGGGGCGCATCGGCCAGGATCTGGTGTCCCCGGGGATCCGACGGAAAACGCAACACCTCGAACCGGGCCAAAGGAACCTCGCGCCGTTCCACGGTCACGGGTTGGACAGGCGGCAGGGTCGCGAAAAACCGCCGCAACCCCTCTCCGGCCTCCGCGTCACCCGGCTTGCCAAGATCGCTCAACCGCAGGCGCTCCTGAAAATCCGCCGGTTGCACGCCGTTGTCCAATTTCTGATGGGTGCCGACGATCTGCCACACCTCGGAACCCAGACAAACCGTAGGCTCCAGCCCCCGCGCGAAAAACCCCAGCAGGCTCTCCCGCGCGCCGCCCAGGTCCACACCAAACAGCACCAGATAACGAATTTGCGGATTGTACAGCAGATTGCGCAGCAGTTCGGGCAATCCCTCCCCGTAGAGCGTCCCGAGCACCGCAATCCGGGACTCCTCGTGGGTCAGGTCGATGCCCGCTCTTTGCAGATGATCCCGCACCACCTTCAGGGGAGACCACAAGGTGACCACCCCCACATCCCCTTGCAGATTGATCAACTCCAGCTTTTCCGGGTAGTGCAGGGGAATGAATTCCATGAATCGGTCGTCTCGTGGCAAGAGGGCAGAAAGCGGTCTCAGGAGAATAGCGGTCCGTTGCGTCATTTTATCAAAGCGCTCTCTTTCAACAATCGGCCAGAAGCAACTTTTACACCACTCTATAAAATCTTTTCCAAAAATGTCTTGTTGGCGCCCCACACTTCCTTGGGATAGGATGAAACCCGGTCAGGGTGGGTCTATACAGGAGAAAACGCATGCAGATCGAAGCGATTCGTCTAAAAAATTTCAGATGCTTCAGAGAGATGGAATTCAAAAATATTCCGCGTTTCTGTGTGCTGGTCGGGGCCAACGGCACCGGAAAATCCACCCTGTTCAACCTCTTTGGCTTCTTGCGGGAGGCCTTTTCCAGCAACATCCACACCGCCCTGGCCAAGACGGGGGGCAGTCGCGGATTCCATGAGGTGCGCAGTCGGGGTGCGGAAGGTGACATTGAAATCGAACTGAAATTCCGCATCAGGCCGGAAACCCCTTTGGCCACCTATTTTCTGGCCATCGGGGAACAGGAGGGCAGTCCGGTCGTCCGCCGTGAAATCTTGAAATACCGCCGGGGAAGCCATGGCCAACCCTGGCATTTTCTCGACTTCAGCCAGGGAAGCGGCTATGCCGTCACCAACGAACTGGAAAATGTCAATGATTACACACGCCTCAACCGGGAGGAGCAGAAATTGAAATCTCCCGACATCCTGGCCATCAAGGGACTGGCACAATTTGAACGATTTCCGATGGTCAAAGAGTTGGGCAACCTGATCGAAAACTGGCATGTCTCCGATTTTCACATCAACCGTGCCCGACCGGAACAAGAAGCGGGACATGCGGAACATCTGTCCAAAGAAGGCGAGAATCTCTCGCTGATGATCCAATACCTTTACAACCGCCACCGAAAAATCTTTGATCAGATCCTGGAAAAACTGACCCGAAGAGTCCCGGGAATTGCCAAGGTGGATGCCAGAACCACGGAAGAGGGACGCGTCTTGTTGCGTTTTCAGGATCAAGCTTTCGAGGATCCCTTTCTGGCACGTTATGTCTCGGACGGCACCATCAAGATGCTGGCCTATCTCACCTTGCTGTACGATCCGAAACCGCATCCCTTGCTGTGTGTCGAGGAACCGGAAAATCAACTCTATCCTTCCCTGCTTCTGGAGTTGGCCGAAGAGTTCCGCAGCTACGCCAACCAGGGAGGACAGGTTTTTGTCTCCACCCATTCGCCAGATTTTCTGAATGCCACCACCCTCGAAGAGGTCTTCTGGCTCACCAAACAGCAGGGATACACCAAAGTCCACCGGGCACAGGATGATCGTCAACTGGCCGCCTTCATGGCAGAAGGAGACAAAATGGGCTATCTGTGGAAACAGGGTTTCTTTCCGGGTGTGGAGCCGTGACCATGCAACTGGTTTTCTTCCTGGAAGAGGCCTCTGCCAAGGCGTTGCTGCAAGAACTGCTGCCCCGACTGCTCCCTGCCCATATCACCCCTTTTTTCGTTGTCTTTGAAGGCAAACAGGATCTGGAAAAACAGCTTCCCAGGAAATTGCGCGCCTGGCAACGACCAGAGTGCCGATTTGTGGTGTTGCGCGATCGGGACGGGGGCGATTGTCGCATCATCAAGGAACGATTGAAAACCCTGTGCCGCGAAGGCGGAAAAGAGGATGTGCTGATTCGTATTGTCTGTCGGGAACTGGAGTCCTGGTATCTGGGCGATCTGGCTGCCGTGACCACAACTCTGGAGGCAGAGAGTACGGCAGCGCGACAAAACAGTCGCAAATTCCGCGACCCGGATGCCTTGGATAACCCAAAGCAGGAACTCAAGAAACTGGTACCCAGCTATGAACAGATCGCCGGATCCCGTCAACTGGGCCGGGTCATGGACCTGCAACACAATCTGTCACACAGTTTTAATTGTTTCTTGAGCGGCCTTCAGAGGATCGTACACGAACAGAAACAATGACCATCCGCCGCCAATCCGACCAAAAAAGACTCCCGGAAATCAGAAAGACTTGCTTCTGGTTCAAAGATCCGTAATGATCCCGTGCGCATGACTTGTCGCGTGCGTACACCACGCCGCAGACAGATGATTCGGCAATCACCCCCAGACACGAGGAAACAGCGATGGGACGAACCAGGCTGGTGGACCGACTGCACCAATTGTATCCTCACCTGACAAGACAAAGCATTGAAAACAAAATCAATCCGGATGACCTGGACGAGCAGCCCAGCAAATTCTCCTTCTTTCGGGCGTTCGTGCCTTATTTCTATGATCTGCTGAGAAAGGAAGGCATACTGAAAGGCAAAAAAATCGCCAAAAAGAAATTCCGCTGCTGGTGTGTGGGCGATCCCCATCTGGATAACTTCGGGGTGCTGGCCCAATTGCGGACCGGCAAAAAAAAGCAGACCTTCTTTACCATGAACGATCCGGATGATGGCGGGCGGGGCGACCCGGCGGCCGATCTGCTGCGCTTCATGACCAGCATCCGCCTGGCAAAAAAGAAACGGATCAAACACGGCAAACCGATCAAGAAACGACTGGAACAGGTGATGCGCCTTTATCGCCAGGGGCTGGAATCGGACCGGTGGCCCACACGCAGAAAAGGGGTTCTGAAGCTCCTGAAAGATCGCGATGTCAAAAAGAAAACCAGAAACGACATCCGGGACAAGATGATAGAAGGATGCACGCCGAAGACCGATTTCTACGAAAAGAGAAACGGCAAGAAGAGGCTGGTATCGAAAGACCTGCACACCAGCAATTACTGCATTCCGCAGAAAATCAGGAAACGGTTGCGGGATCTCCTGCAACAAGAATACGGACAACGCTACAAGAAAAAACTCCGCGATCTGATTCCCTATTCCAAGCAGAATGGCGGATCGGGCGGATTGCTCCAGTACCGCGTCCTGATGAAACGCAAGAAGAATACCAAGCAAAAATGGCCCAAATGGTTGGTCCTGGACATCAAACCCGAGATGCGCCCCGGCCTCTATGCCTGGTACAAAACCGCCTTGCAACCGCGCAAATCCACCTCGATGGATCCGGAACTCATCCGGAAGCGAACCAGAAAGAGTCTGCGCATCGAACGGGGCAACAACTCCGACTATTTTACCCGCTCCGTGGTCATCGACCAGATGGGGCCCTATCTGCTGCGCCCCCGTTGGCAAGGTCAGTTCAACCTTTCCGCCAGGGAAATCAAGAACGATGTCCACCTCATGCATGCCGAAGCCTGGGTGTTGGGCAGGATCCACAGAAAAACCATTGCCAAACCGAAGGCGTACCGCAAGGCCATCCGGTCGAAACGGAATAAACTGCTTGCCAATTCCCGGACGATGAGTGACCTCATGAAACAAAAATACGGCATCGTGTCCTGAGCAGACCGCACCAGGGCGATCTGCTGAAACCGACACAAAAAATCTCTGGGAATTTGAGGGGCGGGCAACGACGGCTGGTCGCATCCCGCCTCTCATCATGGAGGGAATCTCTTCTTTTTCTGTTCATGTTTTCGTGAAACGCCATCCCAATCCATGCCAGGGTTGCTTGCATCAACGCATGCCAGGATCAGGAACCCAGTGACATCTTCGCTACACCGAAGCGCATTGGATCAGTTGACCGCCCAAAAATACAATCCAGACAAAAACCTCCATCAAAAAACCGCGCCCCTTTCAAAACGCACACCAACGAAAGAAAAGAAGGGGTCCGGATGATTCTTACCCCATGATTTTGAAATAAACAAAAAATTCGCAACCATCCCAGACAAATCAAAATCCACTCAAAACCAGAAAAGATATAAATTATTTTCATGTAAAACCGCGCCCATTCCAGGACAGGTCATTTGTCCGTGGGGTCCAGGAGCGAGAGCCTCTTGGGACTTTGGCCTTTGGCACGCTTTGCCGCAGGCGACGCCCTTGAGCCGGAAACGCAACCGATTGGAATTATCGGCAACGCACCAGCAACAATTCACACCAGCCGTCAAATGGATTGGTCCAGTTGTGATTTCTGGATGGATCATAAAAAACCGATTGGGTTTCGGAAATTTCAATCTGTTGCCCGTCATAACTCAACATGGCCCGCCCCCGCTGCACGTTGACGAACTCAACCCCGTTCCCGGCACCAAAAGGCTTGTCCGACATCTCACCCCCAGGATTCAACCGGATCAGGATCGGTTCAAAAGGAACCGAATAGACCCGTGACCCCAACGGGATCACCTCGGCTCCCTGACGGGCCTGGAACACAGGTCTGCTGCCGATGGTCAACACCTCCACCCGCACCGACGCCTCTTCCTGTTCGGTAAAAAAAGAGGCCATGGGGGATTCCAAAGCATCCGCCAGTTTTTCCAGAGTGGCCACCGAAGGAGAGGTCTGCCCGCTTTCGATCTGTGACAGACCCGCCGCACTGATCCCCGCCTTCTCGGCCAAAGCCCGTTGCGACAACCCGCGCGCCTGACGGAATTGCTGAATGCGAAGATGCACCTTGACAGCCATGGCAGAATCATCCTGTAAAAACGAACACACGTCAATTTTTATGTATGCCCCCTGAAATGGATCGGCAGCAACCACCGATTCCAGGTCAACATAACCTTGTCAAGAGCGGTCGGCAAGGAAATTTAAAAAAATCAGCCTGTTTCCAAACGATCCCGCCCATTGAAATCCGGAGCGCATCCAAAAAAATACCAATAATATCAATATATTGAAAAACAATCCGCCACCACGCCACCACACACAAGAAAAACCACCCTCTGCTCCGGAAATCAGACGCCAGAGGGCGGAAGGCAGAAATATTCACGGATTGCTGTTAATTTTACTTGACGCTATGTTCGTTATAGCGTTAACTGCCTCTCAAGACGCCAACCCGACCCCGGCAAACATCCCCCACGGTCGCAGAGTTCCAACCCGCCACAGCCGTATCCTTGGAAACAGGATGAAGGCATGATCATAAATACAACTATATATGATTTAAATAGTTCAATGTCAAAAAAACAAAAACAAGAGGAGGTGCCATGTTTGATTCTACTCGATTGATAATATGAAGGAAAATTCCGGGACCACCGGACACGTCCACAACCGGCCCGTCCAAGGGCCTCTTCGTGATCGTTCAGCCTGGCAAGGTTTGACTCCAAGGATCCAAGTACCATGGACACGCTTTACACTCTGGCCGTAGCCGCAGTGATCATTGTCTTGATCTTCGACTACACCAACGGATTTCATGACGCATCCAACATCATCGGAACCATCATCGCATCGCGGGCAATGACTCCGATCCAATCGGTCATCATCGTGGCCACTTTTGAACTGTTGGGCCCGGTGCTCGGCGGCACCGCCGTGGCCAATACCATCGGAAAGTTCATCAACGTCAACGAACTGCCGCAACTTGTCTCCGTCTCCATCATTTTGTGCGGCATCGTCGGCGCCATCTTCTGGAACTTGCTCACCTGGTGGTTCGGGCTGCCCTCCTCCTCCTCCCACGCCCTGGTGGGCGGACTGGTCGGAGCGGTCATCATTTCGACCGGAGTGGACAATGTGTTGTGGGGATTCTCCGACCTGCTGCATGGCAAGATCACAGGTTTCACCAAGATCCTCATTTCGCTGCTTGTCTCACCCGTGCTGGGCTTCTGGGTCGGTTTTCTGATTCATCGCCTCATGCGTGGTCTGCTGCGCAACGCAACGCCCTCTGCCAACAAACCCCTGCGCAAACTGCAATTCATCACCGCCGCAGGACTTGCCTTCTCCCACGGCGCCAATGACGCACAGAAGAGCATGGGGATCATCACCATGATTCTGGTTCTGGGCGGATTTATCGAGAAATTCGAGGTGCCCACCTGGGTGATCATCTCCTGTGCGACGGTCATCACGCTGGGAATCATGTCCGGCGGCTGGAGAATCGTCCGGACGGTCGGCTTCGGCATCTTCAAGGTGCGTCCCCTGCACGCCCTGGATACCCAAATCACCTCTGGCACCCTGATTCTGTCCGCCTCCCTGCTGGGCGCGCCGGTTTCCACCACCCATGTCGTCAGCTCTGCCATCATGGGGATCGGCGCCTCCGAGCGGCCCAAAGCCGTCCGCTGGGCCAAAGCCAAAGAGATCGTCAGCACATGGGTAATCACGATCCCCAGTGCCGCACTGGTGGGCGCCCTGACCTACCTGATCGTCAAAGTGATCACCGGCGGCGCGATTTGACCCCCGGATCCACCAGTCGTCATCCATCGTATTCGTACCAGTTTCGGGCCGAAATGGCCCCAATCCAAATCAAGGAGTCGTTATCATGAGTGGCAGTTCCACTTCTCTGGGTTCCAGAATTCTCAACAACGTCTTTCCACGGGTGCCGGACTTCTACGGCATGCTCAACGATCAATGCGACATCTGCGCTCAGGCCATGGATGCCCTGGTCGATTTCATGGAATCCGGCGCCGAATCGCACAGTGTGCTGGTGCGGGATTGCGAGAAAAAGGGCGATGAGATCAAAGCGCGCAACATGGGCGTCCTCAATCAGGCCTTTGCCACGCCCATGGATCGCGAAGACATCTACCGGGCCATCAGTTCCCTGGACCACATCCTGAATTATGCCAAAACCACGGTCCGGGAGATGGAAGCCCTCAACCTGCAACCCGATGCACATACCCGGGAAATCGCCCAGTTGCTGCGCGAAGGGGTGGATTCCCTGAAACGCGGTTACCAGAAACTCGGCACCACCCCGGCTCTCGCCGACCTGGATGCCGATGCGGTCCGCAAGTCGGAACGCTCCACCGAAAAAGCCTATCGCCGCGCCATTGCCGAACTTTTCAAAGTGGATGCCCAGATTCAGGCTTTGGACAACAAGGAACCACGCGCGCAATCCGCAGCCATCGCGCATGTGATGGAGGTCTTCAAACGGCGCGAGCTGTATCGCCATCTTTCCAATACCGCCGACCGGATGGCCGAAGCCGCCGATGTGCTGCATGATATCGTGGTGCAGATCTCCTGATCGCCTCACCCCGGAGGGGCGGGATGTTGCAGCCCCTCCAACCGTCCCACCACCCGTTTCACCGGCGGGAACTGGTTGAACAGCAGACCGTGGGCCTGAAACCAGGCCGACTGTTCCAACAGGGGGACCAGTTCCCCCTGTCTGCTCAATCCGCGCTCCACCCCCACCACCAGCGGCGGCGGATTGGAAGAGGCGTCCAGACGCTTGAGACGACGCGGCAATTGACCCGCATGCCAGCGATGAAACAGCTCCAGATGCACCACCCCCCCGGCAGCATGCTGAAAAGTGAAATCGGGCATGGCCAGCTCCTGACCACCCAGTTCCAGCAATGTCGGATGCGGCAGAATCACCCAGTCCGCCACCTCCTTGCGAAACTGGGCGGCAAATGTGGTGAATTCATCGGGAACGTAGTGCGCCGTCCGGCTGAAATGGGATTTCAAACCCATGGTCTCGTCCAGCTCCAGCGTGGCCACCTGACCATCAAGGCGGGTGACCGCCGTCAATTTCCAGTGGGACAGACCACAAATCGCCGGCAGAAAAGAGGCCAGCTTGATCCCGTATTTGCGCTGCACGTCAAACAGGCTCAACGGCCCATCCAGCTCCAACGTGAACCCGCCCGCCCCCCCGCCGGAAACGCGGGTCACGGTGGCCAGCAACTGGAACCATTTCAACAGTTGAAAGAAACGTCTCTGGCGTCCCGGATCGGCTTCACGGATCTGCACGGTCAGCCGGTCGGACCAGAGGAGCGGACCCTGCGCCAGGGCCATATTGTAGCGTTGCAACAACGCTTCGGGTTCGATGGGATCAAAGGCGATCAGCGGTTGCCGGTCCGGCAGATCGGCATGCAGATCCAGCGCCAGTCGATCGGGATCATCGCTGTCCAGCTCGCCCGCCACAGCCTGCCGGAACGCCTCCAGATCGTTGTGCGCCTCGCCACGCAGATGACGGGCCGCTGCGCTGAAAATGGCCATGCGGCGCGCTTCCAGCCCTTCCAGGGATTCGCGGAAGGTGCATCGGTCCAAAAGCAGCTTGTTCAACCCCTTGGCCACCAGCGGCGCCCGGAAGCCGTTGATGCGCGGCAGGACGGTTTCGGCCAGCTCCTCCCGGCTCTGTCCCTCCCCGGCCACATAGACCAACGCCAGATCCCGAGCGAAATCGAGCAGATGACCATTTTCCGTATCCACGAAACGGGGATGAAGCTTGCCTGCACGCCGATCGAAGCGCAACAATTCCCGGTTGAGCATCAGCCGTCCCCCCGCTGATAGGCCGAATGTTGACGGCGGCGTTCGCTGGTGAAGGTTTCAGCCGTGTCCTGGGAGACCAGTTCATAGAGAATCGCCTGTTTGCCGGCACGCGGACGCAGCAGACGCCCAAGCCGTTGCACATGTTCGCGGATCGAGCCGCTGCCCGAGACGATGATCCCCACACTCACCTCGGGCAGATCGATCCCTTCGTTCAGCACGCGGGAGTTGACCAGAAAAGGAAACTCCCCGGCACGAAACCCCTCCAGAAACCGGGCGCGCTCGGAGAGTCGGGTCTTGTGGGTGATGACCGGCAGAAAAAAGGTCTCGCCAATGGCATAGGCCGTGGCATTGTCATCGGTGAAAAGCAGGGCGCGCTCCTGGCGATGGCGACGCATCAGGGTCCAGACCATGCGCAGCTTGGCCCGCGAGGCGCGCGCGAGCCGTTTTTGCATCCGGTAGGCGGCCATGGCCGCCCGCCCCTCCCTGGAACGGCAACAGACCATGATGAACTGGCTCCACCCCTCCGGACGGGAGAGATTGACCCCGGTGGAACGGGCAAACTCCCGATACTGGGCATAGGCCGCGTCATAGGCTGCGCGTTCGTCCGGATCCAGCACCACCGGCACCCGTTCCAGCCGGTAGGGGGCGAGAAAGGCCCCCTCCAGATCGGCGATTTCGCAGCGATAGACCAGTGGACCCAGCAGATTGAAGAGATCCTCCTCCTGGCCATCGGCGCGTTCCGGTGTTGCCGTGAGTCCCAGCCGGTAAGGCGCCACACACATCTGGGCGGCAAGACGGGTGGTGGGGGCTGGCAGATGATGGCATTCGTCGCAGATCAGCAGCCCGAAGCGGGCACCGATCCGATCCATGTGGAGATAGGCCGAATCGTAGGTGCTGACCGTGATCGGTTCCAATTGATATTCACCGCCGCCGAGCATCCCGATCGGCATGCCGAAGGTGGAACCGAGCTGTTCGTGCCACTGTTGCACCAGATTGATGGTCGGGGCCAGAATCAGGGTATCCCGCTGGATGCGGGTGATGGCCATGCGGGCGATCAGGGTTTTGCCCGCGCCGGTGGGCAGCACCACCACGCCTCGGGAGGCGGCCTTCACCCATCCATCGAAGGCGGCCTGCTGGTGGGGACGTGGCGGATGGTCATCCCTGGCCTGAAATGGACGCGGCTGAAAAGCACGCGCCTGATCGTCGTACGGAATTTTCCCCCGATGCAAGGCCAGAACGATCGGGCCGTAATGTCGGGCCTCGGCGCGGTGACATTCGGCGCGCTCGTCCCAACGCAACAGATGGATCACCGGTTGCAACGCCTCATCCGGGCCAGAAACCAGCAACGAACCCTGATCGAAGGTGAGCCGGATCATGCGTTCCCGGCATCGGATTCGGCAGGCCGGATCAGCACGCTCAACCACAATCCGCAGGCCGAACCAATGCCGTTCATCCCCACATCCCGCAAATCGAAGAAACGGTTCGGCAGGATCCACTGGATGGTCTCATCGGAAAACCCCGCCACCACGACCAGCAGATAGGTCCAGACCAGCCGCGTACCCCGAGGTTGTCCCATGGCGTGAAAAACCAGAAAAGCCAAAATGCCGTATTCCAGCAGATGGACCCGCTCCACGGGATTGTCCATGTAGGCGGCAACCCCGATGAGCACCATGAAGGGCCGCAACACCTTGAACCGCTGTTCGACCCGGATGCGACGAAAGGCAAACCACAGCACCCCGATCAGGATGATCAGCAATCCGAACGAAATGATCATCCCGGTCTCCCGCCTGCCGATCATCCGGAAAGCGGCCCTGGAGACGATCGGCGTGAGCGGCAGGGTCAGGTAGATGGTGAGCATGTAACCCGCCACCACCGCCCAAAGCGGACCCGGATAATGAAGGTGAAGATGTCTGGGCACATCCACAAACTGCACCAGACCAAGAAAAGGGTTTCTCATCGGCCACCCCCATCCATGCGACCAGAGAGGATGGGGATGGCACGGCGAACTCCGCCAGACGAAAAGGGATCATGATCATCAATCATCGAATCGACTCCTGCCTCGCGGATCCTGATGGGTATCAACCGTTGGTACGTTCAAATTCCTGCATGAAAGCGATCAGGGCATCGATCCCTGCTTCGGGCATGGCATTGTAGATCGAAGCGCGCATCCCCCCCACCGAGCGATGTCCCTTGAGGGTGACCAGTCCGGCGGCCTTGGCTCCGGCCAGAAAAGCGTCGGTCAACTCGGGTTTGGCCAGGGTGAAGGGGACGTTCATGCGCGAACGGCTCACCGGCTCGGTCGGGCAGAGATAAAATCCCGAGGCGTCGATGGCGGCATAGAGCTTGCCCGCCTTGCGGATGTTGCGCTGTTCCATTTCGGCCACACCGCCTTGCTCCTTGACCCAATCCAGCACCAGCCCAAGAATGTAAATGGCATAGGTGGGAGGCGTGTTGAGCATCGAGCCTTCCTTGGCCAGCGCCTGATAATCGAGCATGCTCGGCAGGTTGGCCTTGCGGCCCAGCAGCTCCTTGCGCACGATCACCACCGTGACGCCGCTGGGTCCGAGATTCTTCTGCGCCCCGGCATAGATCATCCCGTATTTTGCCACATCCACCGGACGGGAGAGGATGTTGGATGAGGCGTCGGCCACCAGAGGCACTGCTCCGGTATCCGGCAGATAGGGATATTCGGTGCCGAAAATGGTGTTGTTGCTGGTGATGTGCACATAGGCCGCATTCGGATTGAGGGTGAGTTCCTCCTGGGTGGGGATGCGGCTGTAGTTGACATTCTTGCTCGACGCGGCGACCCGGACATCGGCAAAGATCTTTTTGGCTTCGGAATACGCCTTCTCGGACCAGCTGCCGGTCATCACGTAGTCGGCGCTCTGGGTGGCCGGATCGGTGATCAGATTCATCGGAATCATCGAGAACTGCAACGAGGCGCCGCCTTGCAGAAACAGCACCGCATACGCCTCGTCAATGCCCATCAGCTCGCGCAATCCGGCTTCGGCGGCCTCGATGATCGCCATGTAATCCTTGGAGCGATGGCTCATCTCCATCACCGACATGCCGGAACCCCGGTAATCGATCATTTCATCTCTGGCCCGCTCCAGCACGGAGAGGGGAAGGACCGCAGGTCCGGCACTGAAATTGTAGACACGTTTCATCGGAAAAATTCTCCTCGTTTGGCCGTCAAGACGGCATTGGGCTTGGCTTGACCGGGCCGTTTCTGATATGTTGAACTGACAAGTGCCGGTGCCGCACCCCAATACAGGGATATTTCGGCGGCACAGTGGCTCGCCTTGAGAGGTTATTCCAGCGTGCGCCAGGAGGCAAGCGGAGGTGATGCGCCGCTTGGCCTCGAATGGAAGAAAAATCACTGGGATGGGATGAGGAGTGGAGATGCGCACCATACTGGTTGTGGATGATGACCCCTTGGCCCGGTTGCATCTGGAACGTTTCCTGAAACGGGAAGGGCATGCGGTCGTAATGGCCTTCGATGGCCAGCAGGGGCTGGAAAAATTTCGTGCCCAGGCTCCGGACCTGATCCTCATGGACGTGATGATGCCGGTCATGAACGGGCACGAGGCCACCCGCCGCATCCGGGCCGAATCGGTGGGAGCCGATGTGCCGGTCCCGGTGATCTTCCTGACCGGGGTCGAAGACCAGCAGATGTTGGCCGAATGCCTGCGCTGCGGCGGAGATGATTTCATCTCCAAGCCGTTCAACTATGTCATTCTCCAGGCCCGTCTCAACGCCTGGCTGCGCCGGGTCGAACTGGCCGAAAAGATCGCCATGGACCGGGAGGCAATCGAAAACATCATCTTGAAAATGCGCAAGGATGCTCGTTTTGATCCGTACAATATGCGTTTTATCATGACTCCCGTGGAGAAAACAACGGGTGATCTGGTGCTGTCGGCCCGCGACGCAACCGGAACACAACATGTTTTATTGGGAGATTTCACCGGTCACGGACTGGTGGCGGCGGTCTGCGGACCATTGGTTTCGGACATTTTTCACGACATGGTGTTAAACGGCTTCTCTCCCCTGGAGATTCTGAAAAAAATCAACAAGACAATCCACGACCGCCTGCCCGTGGACATGTTCCTGACGGCCAATTACATTGCCTTGAACCGCCAGGCCGGCGAAATGCTCCTCTACAACGCCGGCATGCATCCCCTGTTTTTGTACCGTGACGGAAGCGGCATGCCCGGCCCCACCTCTCGCCTGATGCCCCTGGGAATCGTGTCCGAAATTCCCACCGATCATGCCCAGGCGATCATGACGGTCCAACCCGGAGATCAGATCTATCTGTATTCCGACGGCGTGTACGAAACCCAATCCCCGGAGGGCCATTTTTTCGGTGGAGAACGGCTGAATCGGGTGCTCTCGGGGATTGCCACCTCCGGCGCCCCCCTGGAATCGATCCAACGCGCGCTGGATCAATTCCGTGGGGATGACAACCAACGCGACGACATCACCCTGGTCGAATTGACCGTCTGAAGCGGCACACCCCGGCCATGCCGCTCACGCCATGGTCGGCAGGCTCCGGATTCCGACCACACAACCAGCCGCAACCCGTCCCGGCCTCGCTACACCGTGCCGTTGCCACCCAGGGTCATGGACAAACGCCGCAAACCCGCCAACAGGGTCCGCCCGCGCTGGGTGAGCAGATAGGCGCGGTTCCGGGTCTTGTCGATGATCCCCTGTTCCAGCAGATTTTTCAGATGAAAGGTGAGCTTGGTGTGATCGGTGATCACCAGTTGCTGCATCAGATCGGTCATGCGCAACACCTGATGATCGCTCAAGGCTTCGGCGATGCCGCGCCGGATCGGATGAGCCAGACAGGCCAGAATCGGATCGAGATTCAGCTCCAGCGCCTTGCGCTCGAAACGAATCTCCTCCACGGTACGATGAATCAAAGTGGTGAAATCGTTGATCCGGAACGGTTTGGTCAAAAACTCCGTCGCCCCCATCTTGATGCTGGTGACCGCGTTTTCGATGGTGGCAAAGGCGGTGATCAGAATCACCCGGACCTGTTCATCCTGTTGCTGGATGCGGCGCAGAATCTCCAGACCATCCATGCCGGGCAGCACCATGTCCAGCAGGACGATCTCGCATTTCTCCTGCTTGAGCACCGCCAGGGCGTCGTGCCCGTTGCTGGCCTGACAGGTGGAAAAACCCGCCTTGTTGAGCAGGTCCGCGACCACCTGACGGAAATCGTGATCATCATCCACGATCAGAATCGGATTCATGCTCCAGGCTCCACTCCGCCCGGGACGGGTCGGATTGCGCAAAGGGGTTCAAGGGAAAACGGACGATGACCCGCAGACCACCCTCCGGAGCCGGCAGCGGATCGAATTCCAAACGACCGCCATGCTGATCCACAATGCTCTGACACACGGTCAGGCCCAGTCCCACGCCACCACTTTCGACCCGTGTGGTGAAGAATGGTTCCAACACCTTGCCGCTCAACGAAGCGGGAATGCCGGGTCCGCTGTCACGCACCTCGACGCAGGCCCAGGCCTCCCCATCCCGACCCGTGGCAATCACCAGCACCCCGCCATGCGGCATGGCCTCAAGGGCATTCTGGATCAGATTCATGAAGATCTGCTGCAACTTGCCACTCAGACCTGACACCTCGGGCAACTCCGGATCGTACTCCAGCCGCACCGTGATCGAACGCAACCGTTGCCCGAGCAGCACCAACACGCCGTCGATGGCATCGTGCAATGACACCGGCCCGAACTCGGGCCGGTCCGGACGGGAAAAGCTCAACAATTCACGGGTGATGGCCATGGCCCGCTCGACATTGCGCCGGATCACCGCCAGCCGGGTGACCAACTCGGAACCCGAGTCGCTGTGTTCCATCTCCAACATTTCCAGATGGAGCATGACATTGGCCAGGGGATTGTTGACCTCGTGGGCCAGCCCGATGGCCAAACGTCCCACGGAGGACATCTTCTCGGTTTGCCGCAACAGATCCCACACCCGCTCCCGCTCCCGCACCGCCAACGCCATGGCGCGCATGGCTTCGAGCAGACGCCCGAGTTCGTCGTGGGAAGGGGTTTCCACCTCGATCTCCATCTCCCCTGCCGCGATGCGACGCACCGCCTTCTGGGCCAGATGCAGCGGTCGCAAAATGCTCACGGCCAGAAACAAGACCAGCAGCGAACAGACCACCATGCTCACCACCCAGACCGCCACCAGCCAGAAAACGGTTCGGTCGCTCAGGTGCAGGGTGCTGTTCACCGATTGATCCAGCACATCCTCGGTCACCTCCAGCAATCGATCCGCGTGCGACTCCTGATGTTCCGAGTCGTCCACCAGTTGCCGGTTGATGGCCTGGGGCAGATGGATCATGCCATCGACCGCATCCACCGGGGTCTGCTCCAGGGTGCGATCCAGCCGGGATTGCAGCGTGCGCAACTCTTCGAGACGCTGGTGGATCTTGGTCAGTTCGGCGTGATTCTCCGGCACCTGGAGGCTCTTCAGGGCATGGTCCGCCGTCTCCAGCCCTTGTGCGATCTCCAGTCGGATCCGGGTCGTCTGATCGTGGACAATGCGCTGATTCACCACCACATGTTCCGGCAGGTTCTCATCACGGGGCGCCTTCTCGAACTGATGGTTCAACTGCACCTGCAAGCTCTCGATCCGCGACAGACCACGCAGCAAAGGGATCATGAACTCGTCCAGATACTCGATCCGCTCCCGAACCAGACCGATTCCCCGCACCCCCACCATCCCTTCGATGGCAATGACCAGCATGATGATCACGACCATGCCGACGAAGCGCGCTTTCAGATCCCATAGATGTCCCACGGCACGTCACTCCCGGAAAACTTGAAATCCGCTTTCCATCCCAGGCCATTGCGGACAGGATCACTCATTTCACCCGACAATATCATTTTCCACTTCCGATTTCCGGATGCAACGAGAAATAAATTTCTCTCTGTTGGATACAATGCGAACTGAGATCAACGTATACAGAAATCAATCCGTCAGAATTCTCAAACAACCCAATATCATGACTTGTGATTGACACAAGGACATGAAAAAGACAAAAAATTTCTACTATTTTTCTCAAACAATCATTTGTACCCTATCTTCATTGATAAGAGCTGGTTAAAAACCGGGAATGATCCCGTTGAAATATAAAACCCAACAGAGGATTTGTATGACCAACCAATACAGAACCGTTATTGAAAGATACATCTGTAAAAAGATTGGCCTGAGTTACAGTCCGCAACTTTCAGTTTTTATACAGCAAAAAACCGATAACACCCCATGCCCGGAAAGTCGCTATCTGCTGTCCATATTTCTGATTGGAATTTCTTTTTCTGTCATTCTTTCCCTGTTCTTGCATAAACATTTTCATAAAGAACTTCAAAACGAATTTGTCTGGGCTGCCAGCGAACGTTTCAATCTGGTCCATCGCAGCGCACAGGAGATGCGACATATCCTTGAAAATATACAATTATATTTTGAAGGCACCGAATGGGTCGGAAAAGAGAATTTCAATCACTTCGTTACCCCCGTATTGCATCGTCTGCCGGGTATCCGGTTCTTCGCCTGGATCGCGATGGCCAACGCAGAGGATGGCAGATATATACAGGAGGCCAAGAAATACACGAACGGGTTTACCACAGAACAAAATGATGATTTCACTGTCTTCTATCTGGAACCTTACGCAGGAAACGAACGCTTTCTTGGCTTCAATATTGGATGTAATGCCTCCTGGTCAAAAACACTGCATCAGGTCATTGAAAGCGGCCTTCCCATGATCATGGAAGGATCGCTGCCGATCAAACATCATGCCACAGAAGTCGATCTGATGGTGCTGTCTCCGATCTATCGCGCCGGTCAGCCACACAACACCCCGGAAGAACGACGCACATCTCTCCAGGGATTCATCTGGAGCGGAATCGATATGGATGTCATGCTGCATGGCCTGCTGGACAGCCTGGTGCCGAGAGGAATCAACTTTGTTTTGCTCGACGATGCGCATAAACTCATTTACGAACATGCCTCCCGCCTCTCGGACGATGCGCGGGAAACCGTCATCTCCTGGCCCGAAAAAACGCCGGAGGATCTGCATTTCGAGAAGAATTTTTCCCTTTTTGATCAACAGTGGTCGTTCGTGGCATTTCAGAACAAGAAATCGTTCCCCCTGGAGCACACATTCGGCCCCTGGATCGTGCTGGTGATCGGCATCCTGATCACCTTCCTGACTGCCAAGGATGTGATTGCATTCGTCCAGGCCCACCGCATCATCCATGCCATGCAAGTCAAAATGCTCAATCGCTCCAAACTGGCCACACTGGGAGAGGTAGCCACCGGCATCGCGCATGAACTCAATCAACCATTGACCTACATCAGCACCTTCATCCAACTCCTGGAAATGAAATGTCAGCAGGGCGCCCCCCTGGAAGAGGAGGAGGTGCTGGAGGGATTCTCCACCAGTCAGCACCAACTGCAAAGAATCGATATCATCATTCAACATCTAAGAACTTTTGGACGGGATGACAACCTGTTGGCTCAAACAGCCGCCACGGAAGTCTGTCCCGGCAAGATTCTGGACAACGCCTTGCTGCTCATGGGAGAGAGAATCCGACTGAAAAACATCCGCCTGGAACGACACGAGGAAGCGGATGTGCAGATCACCGGCAATGCCAATCAGTTGGAGCAGGTGTTCATCAATCTACTGCAAAATGCCATCCACGCCACCGCCGGACACGTCGCTGAACCGCTGATCACAATCACGATGACGCGGGATCCGGAACATGATGGTATCCGCATCGTCTTTGCCGACAATGGCGCAGGCATCCCGGCAGAACTGCTGGACAAAATTTTCGAGCCCTTCTTCACCACCAAACCGGTTGGTGAGGGTACGGGGCTGGGATTGTCCATCGTCTACGGAATCGTCCATGACCATGGCGGCACGATCGATTGCCAATCCGTTGCAGGTGAAGGAACCCGGTTCATCATTCAACTTCCGCGCAAGGAGATCCCCCATGAACAAAACCGTTGCCACACAACCCCTCATTCTGGTTGTGGATGACGAGGAGATCATTTTCAAATCCGTGCGAAATGCGTTGAACAGCCGTGAATATCAATTCATGCATGCGCCAGATGGCCGTATCGCCTTCCGGATGCTGCAAGAGCACAATCCGATCCTGATCATTCTGGATATCCGGATGCCCAACATGGGAGGCGTCGAATTTCTTCAGCAGTTGCAACTCACCTCCAACGATCCATTCTCCGTGATTGTCCTTACCGGACACGCCGAAAGCAAGGAGATCGCGGAATGTTTCAATCTGGGGATCAACGCCTTTCTCCGCAAACCGTTCAACATCTATGAACTGCAAGGCATGGTGAGGCAGACCATCAAGCTGAAACAGTCCGCCAATGAATTGGTGCGCACCAATCAATACATGCACGATATGATTGATCGCTCCATGGACATCATCTTCTCGGTCGATGCCAACCAGAATATCGTGGAGTTCAATCCCGCCGCAGAAAAGGCCTTCGGCTATGCGGCAAACGAGATCAAAGGCAAACCGGTGGCAGGGCTGTTCCACAAAGAGAATGGCAATTTCTCCTTGAGTTACATGGATGGCACCAAACGCTACTCCGGCAAAGTCCTCTTCAGACGCAAAAATCGAGAGTCATTTTCCGCCTCTCTGGCCGTAGCGCCCTGGCACACTCTGGAGGGCAGCCTGGAAGGCAGCATCGCCAATGCCAGGGACTTGACGACCGACCTGGTGGAAGAGGTGTCCGCCCCCGTAAAAATCTCTCCTTTCTTGATCGGACGGCGCGCCATCCGCTTTTTCGGAAGTGCCCAGGCATGAATCGGTCGCCAATGACCTGATTTGACACGTCACAAATCATCAACAATTGAGGAGAGCATGAGCGCAATCTTGATCGACGAACCCCATCCATCCACCCACAACAAGCCAGCCAAATATGCGGAGACCATCCACCGACTCTACCGAAAAGGGGCCACCCCGCATCTGGCCAGGGTGATCGAGACCCTGCCGGCTGCCGACATCGCCCAGGTGATCAACTCGTCGCTCGATCCCAAGGAGGCCATGGATCTGTTCGAGTTGATCGCCTGTCCCATGCAGGCCAGCGCCACCATCAAAGATCTGAGCGAAGAGTTTCAGAACTACATCTTTTCGCACTGCTCGATGGAACAGTCGGTCCAGATTCTGGAACGACTCGCCTCCGATGTCCGGGTCAAGGTGATCAACAATCTCAGCAGCAAGGTGGGCAACCGCCTGATGGAGGCGCTGCAACAAACCACCCAGATCGAGGGGGGCAATCTGCTGCGTTATCCGCCCAACTCGGCTGGCGTGCTGATGACCTCGCGTTTCTTCGCCCTGCCCGACGATACCACAGCCGGAGCAGCGGTGAACACCGTGCGGGAACTCTCCAAACAGTCTCCCGTCTTCTATGCCTATATGGTGGACAAGGAGAACCGCCTGATCGGCGTCAGCTCTCTGAGACAACTCCTGCTCTCCCATCCGGATCGCCCCATCGCAGAAATCGTCTCCACCGAGGTCCATTCGGTCCACGTCAACACGCCACAGAAAGAGGTGGCCAAAAAAGTCACCCGCAACCGTCTGCTGGCCATTCCGGTGGTCAACGATCAGGGGGTGATGTGCGGCATCATCACGGTCAAGGATCTGATCCACGTCATCCGCGCCGCCGACCTGCAATCCTTGCAGAAACTGGCCGATGTCACCGCCAAGCTGGACATCATGTCCCACTCCTTTTTCCATGTGGCCACTTCGCGCATTCCCTGGCTCGCCGCCCCCTTTCTGGGCGGTCTGGTGGCAGCCTACATCCTCAGCCACTACGAACACACCCTGGCCACGGTGATCCAGTTGAGCTTCTTCATGCCCATGATTTTCGGCATGGCGGGCAACGTCAGCAATCAAACCACCACCGTCGCGATCCGTGGCCTGGCCACCGGCAACATCCGCGTCAACAACTACATCAAACTGCTCTTCAAAGAGACCAGCGTCGGACTGCTGGTGGGCGGATTCTATGGTCTCTGTCTCTCCACCTATGCCCTGGTGGTCTTCAAAAGCGGCATCCTGGCCTTTGTGGTCGGCATCAGCATCCTGAGCAACATCGTCTACGCCGGCGTGATCGCCTCCACTCTTCCGATCCTGCTCCAGAAATTTGGTCATGACCCGGCCGTGGGCGGCGGTCCCTATGTCCTGACCACGGTCGATGTCCTCGGGGTGATCAACTATCTGCTGATCGCCACCCTCACCTACGGATTATGAATCCGGGCGCCCCGACCACGATCGAACCCCGTCACCACACCACCCCAAGTCAATAAAGGACCTGACGCCACCATGAGCATGGTCAACCTAGACGATTCCGACGCACACACGTCTCAGGCCTACGATCCCCAGATCCCGGAGGCCATTGAGCGGCTCTATCGCAAAGGAGCCAAATTTCACCTGTCGCAGATGCTCTTCAAGCTCAAACCCGATGATCTCGCCAATGTCCTGTGCGATTTCCCGGAAGAGAAGGCCTGCGATCTCTTTGAATTCGTCTCTCCCCCCCAGCACGCGGCCCTGGTGTTCGAAGAGATGCGCGAAGGCCACAAGCGCTACCTTCTCACCCACTGTGAACTCGAACACATGGTGGCCATGCTGGAATGCCTCCCGGATGAAGCGTGCCAACGCAACCTGGAGGATCTGGACGTCGAAACGGCGAAACGGCTGAAAAGCGCCCTGAACGAGGATCTCACCCTCGAAGGCGCCAATCCGTCCGATTATACCAACAACACCGCAGGCAGCCTGATGAGTCCCCGGGTGCTGGCTCTCCCGGAAACCACCACCGCCGCCGAAGCGATCCGGACCATTCAGGGGCTTGCGGTCCATGATTCGGTCTTTTATCTCTATACCACGAATGCCAAAAAACGACTCGCCGGCGTCTGCTCCCTGCGCCGTCTGATGCTGGCCGAACCGGAAACCACCCTCGAAGAGTTGGAAAACTCCCGCCTGGTCCGGGTACACGTCAACACCCCGCTCGACGAGGTGGCCCGCCAGATCTCCCAATACCGTCTGCTGGCCATACCGGTGGTCGATGACCGGGGATCCCTGGTCGGTCAGATCACCATCGACAATCTGGTGGATGTGATCCAGGACGAAAACAACCGCGCCATGCTCAGACGGGCCGGAATCGGCTCCCAGAACAACGACGTGCTGGCCCAATCCCCGTTGCGCATCTTCATGGTCCGGGTGCCCTGGCTGATCAGCGCCTTCATCGGCTATCTGCTCATCTCCGCGATTCTCGACGGCTTCGAAGAGACCCTCTCTTCGATCGTGCAACTGGCCTTTTTCTTCCCGGTGGTCATCGGCATGTCGGGCAACGCCGGCAGTCAGACCGGTTCGGTGGCGGTGCGCGGACTGGCTTTGGGACTGCTCAACTATTCCCATTTCTTCCGCCTGCTGTTCAAGGAGTTGGCCGCCAATCTGATCCAGGGGATCGTCTATGGCCTCTGTCTGGCGGTCGCCGCCTATCTCTTTTTCCAAAATCCGCTGCTCTCCCTCACCGTGGGATCGGCCTTGATGGTCAACATCACCGCCGCTTCGGCCATCGCCATGTCCCTGCCCTTCTTCTTCAAAAGAATCGGTGCGGATCCGGCCATTGCCTCGGGTCCGCTGGCGCTGACCTTCATCGATCTGGTGGGATCCACCAACTACCTGATCATCGCGTTCTTCACTTTTCATCCATGAAGAAAAAGAGTAATGTGCAACCATTCTTCCATCACCGCACCATGGAGATCACCCACATGATCCGCCTCTTCGTTCTCCTGATCCTTCCGCTGACCGTCGCCTGGAACAGTGCCATGGCCGACGCGCCAGAGGAGATCACCAATTCCATCGGCATGGTCCTGATCCGCATCCCCGCAGGACAATTCATGATGGGCTCGGACAAACTCTTCGATACCGAAGCCAGCAACTCGGAATTGCCCCGTCACCCGGTCACCATCACCAAATCGTTCTGTCTGGGAAAATACGAGGTCTCCCAGGAGCAATGGATGGCAGTCATGAAAGACAATCCCAGCGAATTCAAGGGACGCACCCTGCCGGTGCAGGAGGTCTCCTGGAATCTCGTTCAGGATTTCATCAAAAAAATCAATGAACTTGAGAAGACCTCCGACTACCGTCTCCCCACCGAGGCCGAATGGGAGTATGCTGCCCGCGCCGGCTCCACCACCATCCGCTATTGGGGCGACAACGACAACGATATGATCAAATATGCCTGGTATGGCGATGAAAACGGCGTCACCGGCGGCAAACCCCATCCAATCGGACAACTGAAACCCAATGCCTGGGGATTCCACGACATGCTGGGCAATGTCTGGGAATGGGTTTCGGACCGTTACGAAGATGGCTACTACGCCAAATCCCCAAAAACCGATCCCCAGGGGCCGCTCTCCGGACCGCCTTTGCGCATGCATCGCGGCGGCGGCTGGCACGATGACCCGGATCACATCCGCTCGGCCATCCGTTTCTATTTTGGCCAGTCGGGCCGCAACAACAGCTTAGGTTTCCGCCTCGCCAAAAACTGCCCCTGACCGCCTCTCCCGCGCCAGAGCCGCTTTCACAGGCTCTGGCCGGGATCACGATTTGACAGGCCATGAAAGAGCGGGGTAAACTGGCGACGTTCCCATGAATGGATCCGCACCCATTTTTGAGAATCGTCATTCTGGCGCAGGAACCGGCCATGGTGACATTATTTGAAAGAATTTTCTTTCAAAATTGCATTCCTGTACTGATAAAATGGCGCACGAACCAATCTGGAGATGAGCGATGATCACCGTTGCGTTGGACTTTGATGCCGAAGTCTTCAACACGCTCCATATGGCGCCTGCTGAATTTACCAACGAACTACGGATCGCAGCCTGTATTCATTGGTACACCCAGGGGAAAATTTCCTGGATCCGGGCTGCGGAGCTGGCAGGGCTGACCCGTCAAGCATTTCTGGATGAACTCATGTTCCGCCAGGTCTCCACCGGTTCGGCCAGCACCGAGACGAACGAACCGGACAATGCCCACAAACTCCAGAAATGGTTTGGCTCTGTCCCTTCTCTTGCCACGGTGGATGGTGTAGCGTGGCAACGCGCATTACGGGATGAATGGCCATGAGATTTTTGTTGGATACCAATATTGCCATCGATCTCCTGGCTGGCCGCATACCCACATTGCCTGATGGCGCTTATGGTCTATCCATCATCAGCGAAATCGAGCTGTTATCGCTGCAATCGCTCCGGGCAGAAGAAGAACAGGCCATCCATGAACTTTTGACTGTTTTACACCGGATCCAGTTGAATGAACCCATCCGCGATCAAACCATCCTGTTGCGACGCCAGCACGGGTTGAAATTGCCGGATGCGGTCATTGCAGCCACGGCCATGGTCTGGCAGGCCACACTCATTACCAATGATACAAAACTTCGGCGCGTTTCAAATCTCCGTTCCATACCAATGTCTGCCACATTCATTCAGTAGCCCACGATGATCAACCAACCATGGACACGCTCGCCGATCTCATCACCCAACGCCTGGAAGCCAAAGAAAAACTCTTCGCAGCACGGGGAGAATTCTTCAAGATCATCGGCGCTCCCCTCACCCGTCGCCTTGGCGTGACCCCGACCGATCCGCTGGCCCGACTGACCGAAGCGTTGCGCACCCACTGCCCGGAGCGGTTTCGGCTGGCCCAGGGCGGACGCACGATCTACGTCGCCCTGAATCTGCCGGACGAAGCCTTTCTGCGCGCCAAGGCCAGAAAATTTCCCGCCCTGTTCACCCCGGCGCAACTCGCCCTGAATCTCCCCATGGCCAAGCCACAGGTCGCTTTCGCCCTGACCCAACTCCTGGAATCCGGCGAGGTGACCTGCGTGGCGCTGCGGGCCGATTTCACCCCGCTGCTGCGCTGGATCGGCGCGCGCCCCCCTCCCGCCGTACCGCATCAAAGCGCCACACCAGAAGATGACCGCGCCTTTCACCAGGCGTTCCTGGAACTTGGACAGGGGCGCAACTTTGTCGCCATCCACCGTCTGCGCAGCCAGCTTGGCTGGGAACGCACCCGTTTCGATCAAACCCTGATCCGGTTGCGCGCTGCGGAGCGAATCCTTTTGAACATGGGGGATCCCACCCGACTGAGCCGCGCCGAGTTGGACAACGCCTTCCAGGATGACAACGGCATGCGTTATCTCACCCTCAACTGGCTGGGATCCACACCATGAAACCCGACCGGATCCGCAAACGCCTGCTCAACCACAATCCTCTGGCTTCGGTGGCGGCGGCGGATCCCTGGACCTTGCAACGGGTGGATGTGGCGGAAATCAACCGTCTTCCCTTCGAGGGGGTGAGCCGTCTTTTGGCCCAGCTCGCCCGCACGCCGTCCGAGCCTCTGGCAGCCCTGATCCTCGGCGAAGTGGGCACCGGCAAAAGCCATCTGGCCGCCCGGCTGCGTCTGGCCTGTCAGACCGGCAAACGCCCCGCCGCCTTTGCCCTGATCACCCCGCCCGAAAACGGTATCGCGCCGTTTGGCTATCTGCTGCGCGAAATCTCCACAGCCCTGCACCACCCCCTGGACGAAAAGAACGCGACCCCATGGCGCCATCTGGCCAACCGGCTGCTTCCTGGCGTCCCCGCTGCCCGCAAATGGAAACAGCTGCGCAACGCCTCCTTTCTGGAGCGCATGCCCCCGATGACCCATGAACTGGTGGAGTTGATCGTGCGTCGGCTGCCCGGTTCCGCCGTTGAGCGCCGCGCGGCCCTCTCCTGGCTGCGGGGTGAAATCCGCGCGTTCGCCGACCTGCCTGCCCGTTTCGACCGCTCCGGAATGACAACCGAAGCCATGGAAGATCAGGCGCGCGCCCTGCTGATCGCTCTGGGCGCGCTGCTCGCTCAGGTCCGGATGCCATTCCTGATCTGCTGGGATCGGCTGGAAGATCTGCGCTCGCCGGATCAGCATGCGGCCATGGATCTGTTGCTCACCTTTCTGGTGGATCGGATGGAAGCGACGCTGCCCGTGCTGTTTGCCCGGGGACAGTTCTGGGAGGAGTTGCGCCAGCAACACTGGAACGCCCAGACCGTGGGCCGGATGGAAAGCAACCGCTTCGAAATGACCGGTTGTGCCCGGAGCGAAGCCGAGGCGCTGGTGCGGAGCCGTCTGGAATCGGTGCTGGGACCGGAAGGCATGGCCGGACTTCTTTTCGATCCGGCCACGCTGCTGGCACGCCTGCCGCCAGGCCGGAACACGCCGCGCGTGGTTCTGACCCTGGCCAACCGCTGCCTGCAAGAACAGCTCGATCTGCCGCTGGTTCCCCCCGAAGATCCCCTGACACGCCTGACCGCCACCTGGGAGACGATGCTCCATCATGCCCGGAACCTGCACGATCAACCCATGCGTCCCGAACGGCTTGCCCAGGTATTGCGACTTTATCTGTTCGGCGAGGCGCTCCCCAGGGAGGGTGAAGAGATCGGCACCATCGAACTCCCCGCTGCGGACAACCAACCCGCCCGGCTATGGTTGATCGAGACCCAATTCCACCCCAAAGCCATTTTTCATCGGTTTGAACAGGGGGTGGAGTGGCTGCAACACCATCCGGAAGGGCAGGTCACCCTGGTCCGCGACGGCCGT
Organism: Magnetococcales bacterium; assembly: GCA_015234115.1. GTDB lineage: Bacteria > Pseudomonadota > Magnetococcia > Magnetococcales > Magnetaquicoccaceae > Magnetaquiglobus. The sequence continues at coordinate 24,588 of JADFWP010000008.1, read as the reverse complement.
TACCCGCTTCCCCGCCTGCCAAAATGGCCGGAAACCAATCGCATGCTGCAACGTTTTCTGGAGCGCGGCGGTCGGCTGCTTTCCCTCGCGCCGGAACGAGTGCTCCGCTGGCACACTCTTGGGGCGTTGCACGATGCGGTCCGTTGTGGTGAAATCACCTGGACCGATGGACAACAGCGCCCGCAGCCGGTGCCGCTCCCGGTTCTGGTCGATTTTCTGCGCAACCACTGCGCCTCGGAATCGGGAGGAGGAACCGAATGATGGCTTGGTTGAATTTTTTTTCAACTTGGCTATTCAAGATCCTCAAGACGTGCTATCCTGTCTGCAAGCTCTCGTTAAGAGCATAACCCGAAAATGGACTCAAACAAGGAGTTGGATCTATGAATAAGAGTTTGACCTCGTTGGCCCTGGCTCTGGGCTTGATGGCTGCGGTCGCCACGGTGGATGCGGGACAAATGGCTGGCAACAGCCAAGGTTCCATGACCATGGCCGCTGCTGCTGCCGATACCCATGCCACGACCGCCACGACCGACAAGACGGACAAGAGCGCCACGCACACCAAGGCCACCAAGAAAAAAGCCAAAAAGGCCAAGAAAAAAGCCGCCGCCAAGACCGCTGGCAGCAAAACCGACCCCATGGCCCCCAAATGATCTCCTGAGGCGTTAACACCGCCTCACAGAGATGTCTTTTCCACCTTTTTTCGCTCAAGGATACCGATTGATGAAGAAAAATCTGTTGATGATCGCCATGCTGTTGGGCATGGCCGCTGGTGCGGGCACCGCTTCCGCGACTGCGCTCTCCTCCGAAGATCTCGCCCTGCCCTCCAAGCCCTTGATCATGGCTTCGGCGGATTCGGTCCAGATTGTGGATGAAGATCAGGCCACCACAATCGACAAGAAGAAGAAGAAAAAGAAAAAAGCGAAAAAATCCAAACGGCAAAAAACGGCTGGTGCCAATGATTTCGGCGCCGGAGCCGGCGGCAATGCCGGACAGTGGGATACCGGCGGCGCACGGTAATTCCACGATCGGGCGATTTCCCCCGATCCAAAGAAAAAACGCCCAGGGTTTCCTGGGCGTTTTTTTTATGGTGCGCCCTGCCTGGGCGCACCATAAAAAAAGAAACGCCCAGGCAGCCCTGGGCGTTTCTTTTGACTTCACCAGCAATCCGGATCAGGCCGCGGTTTGCTCGTAGTTGGGGATTTCATGGAAGTTCAGGTACTTGTAAACATTGGCCGACTTCGGGGCCACCCGCTCCTCCATGATCTTCATGTACTCTTCCACCGTGGGCAGACGCCCGAGCTGAGAGGCGATGGCCGCCACTTCCGCCGAAGAGAGAAAGACCTTGGAGCCGTTGCCCATGCGGTTGTTGAAGTTGCGGGTCGAGGTCGAAACCACCGTGGTGTTGTCCCGCACCCGCGCCTGATTGCCCATGCAGAGCGAACAACCCGGAATTTCCATGCGGGCACCGGATTTGCCAAAGGTGCTGTACACCCCTTCGGAAATCAATTGCCGTTCGTCCATGCGGGTGGGCGGCGACATCCACAAACGGCCCGGCACCGGCGGCTGATTGTCGAGGATCTTGGCCGTGGCACGGAAATGGCCGATGTTGGTCATGCACGAACCAATGAAAACCTCATCCACCGGGGTGCCAGCCACTTCGGACAGCAGCTTCACATCGTCCGGATCGTTGGGGCAGGCGAGAATCGGCTCCTTGATCGTGTTGAGATCGATCTCGACCACGGCGGCATATTCGGCATCCGGATCGGGTTGCAGCAGGGTGGGATTGGCCAACCAGGCTTCCATGGCGGCAATGCGCCTGGAAATCGCCGTGGCAGACTGATAGCCCTGATTGAGCATGGTCTTGAGCAAGGTGACATTGGAACGGATGTATTCGATCACCGGTTCCTTGTTCAACAGCACGGTGCAGGCCGCTGCCGACCGCTCTGCGGAGGCATCGCTCAACTCGAACGCCTGCTCGACTTTCAGATCGGGCAGCCCTTCGATCTCCAGGATGCAACCGGAGAAGACATTCTTTTTGCCAGCCTTGGCCACGGTCAGCAAGCCCTTCTGGATGGCCACATAGGGGATGGCGTTGACCAGATCCCGCAAGGTGACGCCGGGTTGCATGGTGCCGGTGAAACGGATCAGCACCGATTCCGGCATGACCAGCGGCATGGCGCCGGTGGCCGCCGCAAAGGCCACCAGGCCCGATCCAGCCGGGAAGGAGATGCCGATCGGGAACCGGGTGTGGGAATCCCCGCCCGTGCCGACGGTATCGGGCAGGCACATGCGGTTGAGCCAGGAGTGGATGATGCCGTCACCGGGACGCAAGGCCACCCCGCCCCGCTCCTCGAAGAAGCCCGGCAGGGTCTTGTGGGTCTGGACATCCACGGCCTTGGGATAGGCTGCGGTATGGCAGAACGACTGGATCACGAAATCCGCCGAGAAGCCGAGGCAGGCGAGTTCCTTGATTTCGTCGCGGGTCATGGGACCGGTGGTATCTTGCGAGCCGACCGTGGTCATGGTGGGTTCGCAATACTCGCCCGGACGCACGCCGGTCTTGCCCACGGCCTTGCCGACCATCTTCTGGGCCAGGGTATAGCCCTTGCCGGTATCCGGTGGGCTTTCGGGCGCCAGGAACAACTGGATCGGCGGCATGCCCAGGGTTTCGCGGGCTTTGGCCGTGAGCTTGCGACCCACGATAAGATTGACCCGGCCACCGGCCCGCACTTCGTCCGGCAGGGTGTCGGGCTTGACCTGAAAGCGGGTCACCACAGCGCCATCCCGGCTGATGGTCCCGGTGCGGGTGTTGATGGTGACCACATCGCCATTCTTCAAGGCACTGACATCACACTGGATCGGCAGCATGCCCGAATCTTCGGCGGTATTGAAGAAGATCGGCGCAATCGTGCCACCGATCACCACGCCGCCGGTCCGCTTGGCCGGGACAAAGGGAATGTCATTACCGATATGCCAAAGCAGAGAATTGACCGCCGACTTGCGGGAAGAACCGGTGCCGACCACATCCCCGAGATAGGCCAGAGGGTGCCCTTTCTGTTTCAGGCGGGCAATCTCTTCCAGAGAGCCGGGCTGACGGGTCCCCAGCATGGAAAGCGCATGGACCGGAACATCGGGACGGCTCCACGCCTCGGAGGCCGGGGAGAGGTCATCGGTATTGGTTTCGCCCGCCACCTGGAACAGGGTGACGGTCACCTCCTCGGGCATGGGCGGACGGGAGGTGAACCAGGTGGCATCGGCCCAGTTCTGCAACACCTGTTTGGCGTTGGCATTGCTTTTGGCCTTGGTTGCCAGGGTCTCGAAGGCATCATAAATCATCAGGGTGTTGGAAAGCGCGGCCACGGCCTCGGCGGCCAGTTCGGCATCGTCGAGCAGGCGGATCAGCGGCATGACATTGAAACCACCGATCATGGTCCCCAAAAGGCGGGCGGCCTCCTGACGACTGATCACCGCGCAGGAGACCTTGCCTTGAGCCACGTTGTCGAGAAACTCTGCCTTGACCTTGGCCGCATCATCCACACCCGGAGGGACCTGATTGACGAGGAGATTCTTCAGGAATTCCGCTTCGCCTGCCGGGGGATTCTGCAACAGCGCCGTCACTTCAGAGGTCTGTTGCGCGGTCAGCGGAAGGGGCGGAACACCCTGTTTGGCACGTTCTTCGACATGTTGACGATAGGCTTCGAGCATGGAATGGATTCTCCTTCGATGGGAAGTACGGCAGCCTTTTTCGTGGGACGTCCGCCAAGGGACGCATCTTTAGGCTACCATAATCCAATATCACCCGGTTGGCAAGTCATCGCGTTTTTTTGTGCTTTGCCAGGGAATCCAGAACGGTCCGCACCACCGCCTTGGGATCATCCGTGACCATGAACAATTCCACATCTTCCGGGGAGATGGTACCGGCAGCCAACTGGGTCTTTTTCATCCATTCGACCAGTCCATGCCAATACTCCGAACCGAACAGGATCATGGGAAAAGGACGGGTCTTGCGGGTCTGCACCAGGGTCAAGGCCTCGAACAGTTCGTCCAGGGTGCCGAAACCGCCGGGAAAGACGATCATCGCCTCGGCATATTTGGCGAACATCAGTTTGCGCACAAAGAAATAGCGAAAGACGATCCGGATATCGAGATAGCTGTTGGAATACTCCTCAAAAGGCAACTCGATGTTCAATCCGACCGAAATGCCGCCATTCTGGTAACACCCCCGGTTGGCCGCCTCCATGATCCCCGGCCCGCCGCCGGTGATGATCGAAACCCCCTTGCGGGACAAGGCCCTGGCCACCTTGCGGGCCGCCTTGTAGTAGGGTGAAGAGTCGGGCGTGCGGGCCGAACCGAAAATGGTCACCGCCGGTCCCAACCCCCGTAACGACTCGATGCCGTCGATCAATTCGGCCTGAATGCGGAATACCCGCCATGCTTCGCTGGTCTTGAAATCCTCGATCTCTTTCATGATTCCTCAATCGTCTGACGCCTCTGACCGAAACACCTGTTCCATGGTTTCAGCACCCATCATCCTCTTGCCCCACCTTTTCAAGGTTTCGGGGTCGGCGGCGGCCAGTCTGGCCTGCACCCAATCCGGCACCGCACCGAAACGCTCCTGAAGCAGCTCCAGCATCATTTCGATCCGCTCTTCCCGTTTGCCTTCCCGTTTGCCTTCCCGCCGGCCCTCCAGCCGGCCCGCCACCCAGGTCGATTCCACCATGCTGGCCTGGAAATGGAGATCCTCCCGATAGCGCTCATACGCCCGACGTTCGGCTGCCGGAAGTTTCAGAATGTCCAACAACTCCTTGGCCTTGTCCAGACCACGGGCGGTGAATTCCGCACGGATTTCACCATTCTTGAGAAAATAGATCCACTCGTCCAATGGATCGCGGGCCACGTCGTTGAAACGGTTGACCTTGAGCAGATAGAATTCCGGAAAGATTTCCGACACCAACTGGCGACGGAACAGATCCTTCTGGCCCTCGTTCAGCACCAATTCGTCATGGGTGTGCAGCCCCTTGAACGAGGTGGTGCCGTGGTAGATGTAATCATCGCCCTGGCCCAGATCAAAATAGAGAATGCTGACCGAAATCACCTTGGGCAGGCGGGAATAGGGATCGCTTGCGTCCAGATGCTCGGTGATCGTTCTGGACACGCCATAGAGCACCCGTTGCAGATAATCGAACTCCCGCTCGTATTGCAGTTCGATCAGGATCACCTCCCCCTGGCCATTCCGGACCTTCAGATCAACCCGGTTGTACTTGTCGAGCCGATCCTCCTGATTGCTCTCGCTCTCCAGGATTTCGATGATCTGGATATCGGTCATGAGCAATTCGCTCAAAAGACCTTCCAGAATATTGAAATTGGCCTTGCTGCGCAACAGACGTTTCAAGGCCCAATCAAACGTGACCAGCGAACGATCTCTTTTCATCTCCTTGGCCTCCCCTTCACAGTCAGGATCAACAGCGGTCAGACGCGATCTCCGGCGCAAAAAGGATTGCCCTGGGGCGCCATTTTTTGTAGGGTTCCCCCATCCAGCCGGTAATGGTGATCGGCGCGGGCCGCCAGCTCCGGCTGATGGGTCACCAGCACCATGGCGGCCTGCCAACTGCGGGCCAGTCGGAACAACAAATCCATGATCCGATGGCCGGTCTCGGGATCAAGGTTGCCGGTCGGCTCATCGGCCAGAATCAGGGCCGGACGGGCCACAAAAGCGCGAGCGATGGCCACCCGTTGCTGCTCCCCGCCCGAAAGCTCCAACGGACGATGGTGCAGCCGATCCCCCAGCCCCACCTGATCGAGCAACCGGCGCGCCTGCTCCAGGGCATCCGGAAGGCCGGCCAGATCCAATGGCAAAGCAACGTTTTCCAAAGCGGTCAAGGTGGTGATGAGATGAAAATCCTGAAACACGATCCCCATCCGTCTGCCGCGCAGGCGGGCCAGCTCGTCCTGGGAAAGTCCGGCATAATCCACCCCGGCGACCCGGATGCGACCAGCCGTGGGCACTTCCACGCCTGCGATCAGGGACAAAAGAGTGCTTTTGCCGCTCCCGGACGGACCGGTCAGGGCCACGATCTCCCCGGCGGCCACGGCAAGATCCACGCCGCGCAGAATCTCCAGCCGCCGTCCGGCGTGCGTCACCCCATAGACCAAAGATGACAACGCAATCATGTCACCACACCTCCGTCTGACATCCCTTTTCACCTTTTTGTTGGGAATCCTGCTCATGGGCGCCGACGCCACCCCTGCCACCGACCCCCCCGCGATCCTCTGTCTGGGGGACAGCCTGACCGCCGGTTTCGGCGTCGCCACCGGCGAGAGCTACCCCTCCCTGCTGCAAAAACGACTCCGGGAAGAAGGGTTTCCCCACCGGGTGATCAATGCCGGCGTCTCCGGGGATACCACGACCGGCGGCCTCTACCGCCTGGAGTGGGCGCTGCGTTCCCGCCCGGTGATCGCCATCGTGGTGCTGGGGGCCAACGACGGTCTGCGCGGCCTGGACCTGGAGGCCATGAAACAGAATCTGGTCCAGATCCTCACCAGATTGCGCGCCGCCAACGTGGATCCGCTGCTTGGCGGCATGCGACTGCCCCCCAACTACGGAGCCGGTTACGAAACCCGGTTCCAGGCCATCTATCCGGAAGTGGCCACAGAAACCGGCGCCACGCTGATTCCCTTTTTTCTGGAGGGAGTGGCCGGAGACCCGGCGCTCAATCAACCCGATGGCATCCATCCCACGGCTGCGGGCTATCGGGTGATTCTGGAAAATGTCTGGGGTCATCTGGCGCCGCGTCTTGGTTTGGGCCTGGACCGGAAGGCAGCCGCAGCCGCTTTGGACCCGGTTCCCCCCGAAGCCGCGGCAAGGTGACGATGGACGATCACCACCCCGGCAGCCACCTGCAACAGGGCCAACCCCACATAGATCATCGCCGGACGATAGACCCCTGCCCGAATCCCGGCAGTGGCGTTGAAGCGGATGAAATCCGACAGCAACAACACATGCCCCGCGTTGATCACCACGCCGACCAGAGCCGCGACCGCTCCGGCCCGACCGACAAAAAAGGCCAGCACCCCAGGCAATACGGTCAGATAGCCCCCGACGAGCGGTACGAACAGCAACAGTACCGACATCACACCAATCGCGATTCCCAGAAAAAGAGCCATGCAATCTCTCCCCATCCTCATTCATGCGGCCTTGCCGTCGGCGCTCTCGGGCGTCTTTTGTGAAGCGTGATCGTGCCACACTCCGGGCGTGAAGTCCAATCCGACCTCGATTCCCCGCACCATAACGCCGCTCCCCGTGTCAGCCCCCCCCATTTGGGGTATCGTAACCTGACAGATTTTGCTATCGTTCCAAGTTACCCATTTGCCACACCGCGCAAAATATGGAAAAAGTCACCAGCAATGAAGGACACGAGCGCATGACGGATCTTCCCGCTACCCCGGCATCCGGCATCACGGATGAAACGCTGGCCCTGGATGATTTCCGACTCCTGGTCGAAAACCTCCCGGATGGCATCCTGTTGCACCTCAACGGCACCATCCTGCTGGCCAACCGCGCGGCCGCCGCCATTCTCGGCCATGACCAGGCCGAAACATTGATCGGCGCCTCGCTGCTCTCCTTCTTCAATCCCGACGCCTGGAAACGGCTGCTGCAAACTATCGACGTTCCCCCCGCGATGAACCTGCGCCGCTGGACCGCCGAGTTGGAACTCACCCGGTGCGATGATCGCAACGCCATCATCGACACCGCCACAGGCTGGACCTATTACCGGGGATCACCGGCGCTGATCACCACCCTGCGGGACATCACCCAACTCAAACGGGGCGAAGAGGAGATGCGGCGTCAGGCCAACTACGACACCCTCACCGGTCTGCCCAACCGCAGCCTGTTCCTGGACCGGCTGAACCGGGAACTGATCCGCGCCAAACGCTCCAGCAGCCGGGTCGCGCTGATGTTCATCGATCTGGACCGTTTCAAATGGGTCAACGACACCCTGGGACACGCCGCCGGAGACGAACTGTTGCGCCAGACCTCGAAACGGCTGCTCTCCTGCGTGCGCAAGTCCGATACCGTGGCGCGCCTCGGCGGGGACGAATTCACCGTGATCCTGCCGGACATGGCCCACGGCCCCTATGCCGAACGGGTGGCCGCCGAGATTCTCACCCAACTGGTGCGCCCCTTCGTGCTGTTCGGTCAAGAGGCCTTCATCTCCGGATCCGTGGGGGTGACAGTCTGCCCGGACGATGCCGAGGATCTGGACAGCCTGCTCAAAAACGCCGATACCGCCATGTATCGCGCCAAAAGCGATGGCCGCAACGCCTATCGCTTCTACACCCCGGACATGCACGCCGAAGCCGAAGAGCGCATGGCCCTGGAAAAAGATCTCCACTACGCCCTGGAACGGGGACAACTGGTGGTCCATTATCAACCCATCGTGGAGCTGGCCAGCGGACGGCTGGTGGGCGCCGAAAGTTTCCTGCGCTGGGAACACCCGACCCGGGGCAGCATCGCCCCCGGCACCTTCATCCGCCTGGCCGAAGAGATCGGCATGATCAGCCAGATCACCGCCTGGACCATCCAGACCGCATGCGCCCAGGCCCACCAGTGGCGTCAACGACCGGACAGCGCGGATTTCTTCGTTTCGGTCAACATCTCCTGCACCCGCTGCCGGGAACTCTCCACCGACGACAGAATTCCCGAAATCCTGCGCGCCACCGGTCTGCCGCCCACGGCCCTGATCCTGGAAATCACCGAAAACATCCTCTCCGAAGACGAAGAAAAGGCCATGGCCATGCTCAATCGCCTGATCCGGCTCGGAGTCAACCTCTGGCTGGACGACTTCGGCACCGGCTACTCCTCCCTGAGCGTGCTCAAGCGCCTGCCGGTCAACGGCATCAAGATCGACCGCACCTTCATTCCCGACATCACCCAGAATCCCGAAGCCAGCGTCCTGGTGCAGGCGATCCTCTCTTTGGCCCAGGCGCTCAACCGCAAGGTGATCGGCGAAGGGATCGAATCCAAAATCCAGGCCGATTTCCTGCGCTCGCGCGGATGCCACATGGGCCAGGGCTATCTGTTCCACAAACCCGTGGACGCGGCAGCGTTCGAGGCGATTCTGGGCAGGAATTTCCCGATATGAACCGCGACCAAGGGTCCAAAGGCGGCGCCTGCGGCGACCAGGAGGCGCGCTGCCTTCAAAGCGCGCCCAAGGCAAAGTCCCAGAAGCTTCGCCCCTGGACCCCACCAGGGGCCACTGGCCCCTGGACCCCGCTGACACACCCGATCCGCCTTGCCGTCCGGTTTCTGGTTCTGGCCCTGCTGACGCTGTGCGCGTCAGAGGCCACCGCCGAACCGACCGTGCACATGCTCTCCACCCAACTGGCCCCGATCGAAGAGGCACGCCGCTTCACGGAACACATTCTCTCCCGTTTCACGGGACCAAGGGTCATCTTTCAGCCCGCGCAACTGAGCGTCTTTCTCTCCCGACTGGCCGACCGTCCGCCGCACGCCACAGGCGAAATCGATCTCGCCGCCGGACTGGTGGTGGAGGAGTTGCAACCGCTTGCGGATCAACACCGCCTGTTGCCCCTGACCGATCTGGAACCCAGACTGCGCCAACAGGGCATCCCGGACGAGACGCTCGACGCCACCCGCCCGAACCCGCAACACCCTCGCTACATCGTTCCCTGGCTGCACGCCACCTACATCATGGCAGCCCGCAAAGAGGCCCTGGCCCACCTGCCGCCCGGAGCCGACCCCCAGAACCTCACCTACGACGACCTGTTGCATTGGGGCGAAACGCTCCATCGCGTCACCGGCAGCCCGAAAATCGGTCTGCCGGCTGGAGAAAAAGGGTTGCTGCTGATGCTCCTGCCCGGCACGATCCTGCCCGCCTTCACCGGCAGCGTGGTGAACGGTTTTGTCAGCCCCGAGGCCGAAGCGGCCTGGGAGTGGTTGCGCCGCGTGTGGCCTCATGTGCATCCCGCCTCGACCACCTTCCATTTCATGCAGGATCATCTGCTCTCCGGGGAGGTCTGGGTCACCCTGGAACATACCGCGCGCCTGACCGACGCCTTCCGCCGCCAGCCGGACACCTTCGTGGCCCTGCCGGTGCCGCGCGGTCCCAAAGGCCGGTTTTCCCGGCTCACCACCAACGGCCTGGCCATTCCCGACAATGCCCCGCATCCGGAGGCTGCCAGAAAGGTGATCGAATTCCTCACCCAACCCGCCACCCAGGAACAACTGCTGCTCGAAGAGGGTTTTCTGCCGGTCACGCCGATCACCGACCAGAGCGCGCCGGAACTCATGGGCATGGTCCAGGCCGCCGAACGCCAGAACCGGGATCCCCTCACCCAAAGGGTGCATCAACCGCGCGAACTGGGTCATCAGGAGACGGATTTCAATGCCATTTTCCTGACCACCTTCAGCCGGATCGTCTTGCGGGGCAAGCCGGTTGCCGAGGTGATCCGCGCCCAGGGTGCGGAACTCGCCACCCTCTACCAGAGCGCCAACGCCCCTTGCGTCCCGCCGGACCGGGCCGGGGAACGCCCCTGCCGCGTCAACCCGGCGATGGCCGCAGAGCATACGCCCTGACCGCCTGACCCGTCTGCCCGATCAACGCCGTCAAGGCATGGAGCCGGTCGCCGGTCGCCGACGCTCCACCCGTTGCCATCCCGACCCGCAACGCATCGGACCAGGCCACACACCCGGCCAATCCCAGAAAGGCCGCCGCCCCCTTGAAACGATGCAGCCGGTCCTGTGCCTGCTCCAGTTCACCCTGATCCAAAAGCGCGCCAAGCTCCGCCGCAAACGCCTCCCCCTGATCGAGAAAACGCAACGCCAACCCCTCCCAGGGAGCGCGGCCCATGCCCCGCACCAACGGCGCAACCACCGTCCTGTCCAGCAAAACCGGCGCCTCATCCGCAGGGATGGCCTCCTCGTCCGGCAGCACCCCAACCGCAAGACTCCCGGCCACGTCGGCCAGAATGGTCCGCAACCGGGAGAGCCGCAACGGTTTGGACAACACCGCCGTGACCCCGGCCCGAGTGCAGCGCGCCACCTCGTCGCTCACCACGTCGGCGGTCAGCATCACGATGGGAATCCCGGCCCACGGCTCCCCGGAGTCGCGAATCCGCCGGGTCGCCTCAACGCCATCCATGCCCGGCATGCGCAGATCCATCAGGATGGCGTGAAACCGCTCCCAGGCCAACTCCTCCAGCGCCTCGGGGCCGCTCGCAACCAGCGTGATCCGATGTCCCTCCCCCTCCAGCCAATGGCGGATCACCTCCCGGTTGATCGGTTCGTCTTCCACCACCAGAATGGACAGGGGTCGCACGATCCGGCTCTCTTCATCCAGGGGGCACGCGCCATGGCCGATCTCCACCGGCAGACGCACCAGAAATCGACTCCCTGCGCCAGGCGCGCTTTCCAACTCCAGGGATCCGCCCATCAACCGCGCCAGATGACGACTGATCGCCAGACCCAGACCGCTCCCCCCGTACAACCGCGCCGTCGAGGCCTGCTCCTGGACAAACGGATCAAACAGCCCTGCCAGCCGCTCCGGATGAATGCCAATGCCGGTATCCGCCACCGTGATGCACAATTCTCCCCCCGCAGCCGCCAGCGGCGCATACCCCATTTCCAAAGAAACATGCCCCTGCGCGGTGAACTTGACCGCATTGCCGACCAGATTGAACAGAATCTGCCGCAACCGGACCACATCCCCATGCAGCCGTTCCGGCAAATCACCATCCAAAGAACAGAGGAAATCGATGCTCTTGGCCTCGGCCTGTGGAGCAAACAGGGCGCTCACCCCCTCGACCAGCAAACGGGGAGAAAAATCGATGGGGTCGAGCACGATCTTGCCGGCCTCGATCTTGGCCAGGTCGAGAATGTCGTTGAGGGTGTGAAACAGATGCTCTCCGGCCTGGTTCATGGCCTGGACATAACGCTCCTGCACCCTGGACAACGGCGTCTGCCGCAGCAGTTGCGCCATGCCCAGCACGCCGTTCATGGGGGTGCGGATTTCGTGGCTCATAGTGGCCAGAAAATGGCTCTTGGCCCGGTTGGCCTGCTCGGCCTGCCGCATGGCCTGCTGCAACCGCTCGCGGGTGCGGCGCTGCAACAGGATCACCCCTGCCAGGGCCGGGGTGAAGATGACCAGCACCACCAGCGCGGAAACCAATGCCGTGCGCAAGGCGCGCAACTGCTGGCGGGTGACCGCCAGATCGCGGATCGTCCCCTCCTGAAGCGCCATGTAGAGTTGGGTCAACTGATGACGGGCATAGGTGAGTCGTTCCCGCACCATCTGCTGCGCCGCCGGATCTGCGGCAAAGGTGTGCGGCGCGTCGATCCGCTCCAGGGCGTCGCGGGCAGCCTGGAGCGCCGGTTCGGCCTGGGCAAGCGGATCCTCGACGACCATTTCGGAGCGGGCCAGGGTGGCGAACAGATAATCGGCGGCCAGCAGCAATTCGTTGCGATGGGCCGGGGTCGCAGCCACGGACAGGGACTGGATCGCCTGTTCCAGGCGGGCCAGGGACTGGATCACCCCGGACAGAAATCCCTGACGTTGCATCAAGCCATCGGGCAATCCGGTTTCGACCCTGGACAGGGCGTACCAGGACCAGCCGCCCACCGCCAATCCCGCCAGGGTAATGGCCAGGATCATCCAGATGACCATCCATGAAGCCAGGGGAGTGGCGGGAAATTTCATGGCATCCGGCGGTCAGACCAACAGACCATGCTCCACGGCGTAGCGGACCATCTCTGCGGTGGATCCTTGGATGGCGAGCTTTTCCTTGATGCGGCGCCGATAGGTGGTCACGGTGCTGGGACTGAGTTTCAACTCCTCGGAGATGCGTGAAACCGTATAGCCTCGGGCGATCAGCAACAGAATTTGAAACTCCTGGGCCGACAAACGATCATGAGGATGGGAGACCTCGTGATGAATCGCACTTTGGGTGAACTGATCCCGCAATTCGTCGGTCAGGAACAACTCGCCCCCGACCACGACGCGGATGGCCCGCAACAACTCCGCAGCCAGGCGCGACTTGTCGATGAAGCCGTTGGCGCCACTCTGCATCAGCCTTCTGGCCAGATGGAAATCCCGGTACATGGTCAGGATCAGCACCGGGCGGGAGCATCCGGAACCGCGCAGTTGACGCAGCACCTCCAGACCGTTCATGTCCGGCAGATTGACATCCAACAGCGCCAGATCCCAATCCTCCCGCGCCGCCCAGGTCACCGCCTCGGCCCCGCTCCCGGCCTCGCCCACGATGCACAGATCGCTTTCCGCGCTCAACAGCAGCTTCAGCCCATCACGCACAATACCATGATCATCAACCAGAACGATGCGAACCATCCATCGGCCCCTTTCCCATTTCTGATAACACAGAATCAGGAAAGGATCCTATCATATACCAATTCTCTACGCACGGTTTTAGAAACACCAAATATGAAAATTCTGCAATACTGGACATTATTGATCAAACTAATTGATAAATAACATAAAAATAACATCTTATAAAGCGAGAAAATATACACTTATATGTTTTGACTGAAAGATCTGGCGTAGTGTTGCAGACAACATTAACATTTATTAATTTGTCGGCAGCCGCCAATCCCCTGCATCGCCAACCGCACAGGCAATGCGGGTAACCATCCATATCGTGACAAACCATTTGAATGGTTATTCTGTAGAATTTCATATCATGAGCGGCGACCGTCTTCTTAACCTGTTTTTAACATTTTTTTAATCATCCACTCACAAGAGATTAACAAAGATCGATTACCATATTCTATCAACAAATTTATCGGTGGTCCCTGTCCAAGGCGACCATACAATCGGAAAACAACTTGATCTGGGCTGAACTATCCAGCAAGAGCCAGGAGATACAAAACAATGAGTGGCAATTCCAATTCTCTGACATCAAGAATCCTGAACAATGTCTTTCCCCGTGTCCCGGATTTTTATGGCATGCTCAATGAGCAGTGCGATGTTTGTCTGCAAGCCATGGACGCCATGGTCGCATTCATGGAAACCAACGACCCCGAAAAAGGGGGACTGGTCCGCGAACTGGAAAAAAGAGGCGATGAAATCAAGGACCGCAACATGAGTGTCCTGAACCAGGCCTTTGCCACACCCATGGACCGTGAAGACATCTACCGTGCCGTTGTCTCCATCGATCAAATCATGAATTATGCCAAGACGACGATTCGTGAAATGGAAGTCTTGTCTCTGACCCCTGATCAATACACCCTGGAGATGGCCAAATTGTTGCAGGAAGGGGTTGCCGCCCTGAAGAACGGTTTCAAGAAACTGGAACTCTCCCCGGCCCTGGCATCTGAAGACGCCGCCGCTGCGCACAAATCAGAACGCAATACCGAAAAAGCCTATCGCAAGGCCATTGCGGTGCTGTTCCAGGCCGACGAACAGATGATGAAAGCTTTGGACGATCGTGAACCCGGTGCCAAGTCCAAAGCCATTGCTCAGGTCATGGAGATGTTCAAACGACGCGAACTCTATCGTCACCTGTCCAACTCCGCAGACCAGATCGCCAAAGCGGGCGATGTGCTGCATGATATTGTGGTGCAAATCTCCTAACCCAAACCCGGATCAGACAGCAACCGGCACGCTGTCCCAATGCAAACCGCGCCCATTGCGAGATGGCGCCTCCCGAAGTGGGCGCGGTTTGAAAACGATTCAAAAACTTTTCAGTGAAAATCAAAACCCTGCGGGATGAATCCCCCAAACCCCCTCTTTTTTCAATCGATTTCCCTCACCCCTCTGCCAGCAACCGCATCAACTCTTCCGCCGAAATCGTGGCCGCAGTCTGACCGCCATCGAGCAGACCTTCGGCCAGATCCCGTTTGTGACGGTGCAGATCGACGATCTTCTCCTCGATCGACTCCCGGATCACCAGTCGATAGACCGTCACCGGCCTCTGCTGACCAAAACGATGGGCGCGGTCCGACGCCTGATCCTCCACCGCCGGATTCCACCAGGGATCCATGTGAATGACATAATCCGCCGCCGTCAGATTCAATCCCAAGCCGCCCGCCTTGAGACTGATCAGAAACAGATCTCCGCTCCCGGATTGAAAAGCCCGCACCGCCTCGCGCCGCGCCATGGGTGAAGTGGTGCCGTCGAGATATTGATAGGAAATCTTCTCCTGATCCAACAAATCCCGAATGATCGCCAGATAACTGGTGAACTGACTGAAAACCAGGGCCTTGTGACCATTGGCCAACAGCTCCTCCACCACCTCCTTGAACAAGACGATCTTGGCGCCGGACAACCCGCAATCCGCTGCCACCAGCGTTGGATGACAACAGGCCCGACGCAGCTTCATGATCTCGGCCAGAATCTGAAAACGCCGATCCTCGTCCGGCATGGGACTGCCGCTCAACCGCTCCACCGCATTGCGCCGCAAAGCCTCGTAAAAGGCCCGCTCCTCCGCATCCATCTCCACCCGCAAGGTGATTTCGGTGCGCGGCGGCAGTTCGTCCAAGACCTGACTCTTCAAACGTCGCAAGACAAAAGGACGGATCAGCGTCTTCAACCGCACCCGCGCATCCTCGTCCCGATCCCGCTCGATGGGCATGGCAAATCTTTTATTGAACCGCTCCAACGATCCCAGCAACCCCGGATTGATGAAACGGAAAATGTTCCACAACTCCCCCAGATGATTTTCCACCGGCGTGCCCGTGGTCACCATGCGGAAAGCGGCATTCAACTCCATCACCGCCTTGGAACGCTTGGTCATGCGATTCTTGATCGCCTGGGCCTCGTCCAAGACCACCGAATGCCAGGAAACCTTGGCAAAACGCTCGGATTCGTTCTGCAACAATCCATAACTGCACACCAACAGATCAAACGGCCCCAGACCGTCCAACAACTCCTGCCGCTCCACGCCGCCAAAAAGCTGCACGTTCAAGGTCGGCGCCCAACGGCGGGACTCATCCAGCCAGTTCATGCACACCGAAGTCGGCGCCACCACCAAAGCCGGTCCGTCCGGCGCGCGCGCCACCAGCAACGCCAATGCCTGCAACGTCTTGCCCAACCCCATGTCGTCGGCCAGACAGGCTCCGGCACCCCAGGCCGCCAGACGGGCCAACCAACGCACCCCCTCTTTCTGATACTCGCGCAACTCGGCGGTAAAGGTGGACGGTACCTCCGGCACCCACTCCTGCAAGGTGCGCAACCGCTCCAGACGACTCTCCCACTCCGGATCCATGACACAGGATCCGGCCTCGCGCATCATCGGCTCCAACACCCCCAACGCCAATGGATGCACATGCCGCTTGCTCCCGCTCCCTTGCGAAAAGGCCTCCAACTGGGCCAGACGCTTGCGGAACTCATCGGTCAACGCCAGATATCGCCCCTCTCCCAAAGGAACGAAACGACCGGCAGCCCCCTCCATCAGTTTCAACAACTCCTGCAAGCCAAACACCAGCGACTCGTCCACCCGCACGCTGCCCTCCACGGCAAACCAATCCTTCTGCCGCTCACAGCGAATGCTCAACGCGCCGAACGACAAGGGACGGCTCACCCGCAACCGCTCGCCTTCCGGCCACTCCAGGGCAATCCCGTCTTCCAGGTCGTGCAACTCGGAGAGCAATTGCAAACACAACTCCGGTTCTTCAAAGCTCCACTCCCACTCCCGGCTCCACGCCGCAGCCAACAACGGAGAGGTTTTGAGAATGCGCCCGGCCCGCTCCCGCTCGCTCTTGAGATCACGGGTGGTCTGAACCCGCCGGCCCGCAACCTCGGCAATCAATGTGGCCGCCCCCTCCCCCGGCGCCAGCCATGGCCCCTCGTCGCCAAAAGGACGAACCATGATCCGGATCTTCAACCCCTGATTGCACGGCAACAGATGAATCCGGGGACGATCCACAGCCTCCACCTCGGGCAGATGGCCGCCCACCCCCCCAATCTCCGATTGCAGCGTGGCCAGGGTGGACAAACCCGGCAGAATCCGCAACACCCGCTCCCGCTCCTGCGCCGGAATCTCCAGCCCCTTGCCCAGAATCTCCGCCACCTCCTTGTGACGGGGCAGAATCTCCACCACCCGACACCGGGTCGGAGTCTCGCGAATGGCATACGCCCCAAGCCGCGAGGCATCTTCGGAAAAGTGGATGATCAGCTTGCCCCCCTCCTCCTTGACGCACAACTCCGGCTCACCGGCCACCACCTCCACGTTGACCGTCGGCTCCTCCTCCCAAAAAACCAGAGGATGACCCACCAGAAACGGCAAAAAACGATGCCCCTCCAGCCGGTTTTCCCGCGCTCCGTAACGGTTGAAATCCGCCTCCACCGCCGCGCACAGCTTCAGGTCCTGGGGCAACAGCTTGCCCGGAATCAGACTCAGACTGCGCAAACCACGCTGACTGAGCGCGCGCCCCCGGGTCCACTCCCCCTTGGCGGTCCACTTCTGCTCCTTGGCCTGCACCATGCAGTGTCCGGCTTTGGGAATGCTGATCAGCCAGATCAGACGACTCGCCTCCCGCACCGCCGCACTCTCCCCGTCCTCGTCGTCGGCGCTCAACTCCCCGGCCACCCCTTCCAGCGCCTCCAGCGCCCACTCCCAGATCTCCTTGGGCCGCATCACCGCGACAATGCACCGCCGCTCCTCGGCCTCGCGCCCCTCCAGCACGGCACACAGCCCCCGGCTCTCCCGGGCCATCCAAAGATGACCATTCCCCTCGGCCAACCGGGTCAACTCCTGCAACAGCGGCAGATGCGCCCGCGCCTTGCCCGCATCGATCCAGAACCGGGCCAGCACATGAAAAAATTGACAAAAAGGAACCATCTCCTCCAGCTTGTTCAGACCCGATCCGTTCACGATCTGACGATGCAGCGACTGGATGTCGATCTGCTCGGTCAGGCCGAACACCTCATCCCGCTCCAGCCAGCTCTGCGCGGCCCGCACCCGGTTGTCCATCACCAGCGCCAGGGCGAACAACCCCTCGTAGGCAGGACGCAACGGATCGGATTCGGCCCGGAACACCCGATCCATGTACTCCATGGCCGTGCGACGCTGCAACCGGTTGCCGGTCTTGAGCAACGCCAGAATGAAAAACGGCCCGCTCGGATGGCGCAAAAAGGGTTTCTTGTTCTTCCCCTTATTGCTTTTCTCCAGAGTGCGCAGACTCTCCTCAAAGGCGGGAATGGCCCGCTCATACTCCCCTTGCATGCAGAAAAGCCACCCCCGCAAACACAACGGAGCATCCACCGGCAACTCGCCATACAAAATCGCTCTGGCCTCGTCCAGACGATCCGCAAGCAACAGCAGCACCACCCATACATGCCGAAACTGGGGACCATGCTGCTCGACCGCATGAGCGCGATACGCCTCCAGCAATGGAATGATCTCGGCAAACGGCAGAATCCTGCGCACGATCTCCATTTTGAGTTCGCCCAGCACCTCGGCCTGCAACACCGGCGAACAACTGCCAAACCATTCGGGACGAAACGGCTGCAAACACAACCGGGCAAACGGCGAAGCACGGGTCGCATCCGGAAAGGCCCGTCCGGCCAACTCCAGAAAATAGCGCACCGGATTCAGATCATCGGCAAAAAGTCCGATGCGGATTTCTCTAAGGCACAATTCATACGATACCGCCCTGGGCATGCCCCAACTGTAGTGGATGACCGCAGGCACGGTCTCTTGCACCGCCGCCACCAGAGTGACAAAAGAGGCATCGCGCACCGCATCTGCCATCGCCTCCCAGGAGATGGCGGGCGACATCCGCACCCCCTGCACCCCTCTGGAGATTTTTTCTTCGAGAATCAATCCATTGACGTTCAACCGCCGGAGCACCGCATCCAGTTGATGACTCAGACCGGCCCGCGCACCCAGCGCGGGCGGCGCACACTTCTGCAACGCCTTGAGCAGCTCGGTGCGGGTCACCGGCAGATAAAAAATCGCGATCAACCACAGCACGCAGCGATCCAAGGCAGACAACGCGGCAATCTGTTTGCGAATTTCCATAGCCGATCAGACCTCTGTTTTCCACTCAGGATGCGATTGAAGAACCCAGAGGACACCAGAAGCGAACCAGGCAACGATCACAGGCGGGTTTGCGGGCAGTGCAGACATGACGGCCATGAAGAATCAACCAATGATGGGCATGAAGAAGAAAAGTTTCGGGGATGCAGCGCAGCAACTCCTGCTCGACCGCCTCGGGCGTTTTGCCCTGGGCCAGCCCCAAACGGTGGGAAACCCGGAAAACATGGGTATCGACCGCCAGCGTGGGCTGTCCGAAGGCGATGTTCAACACCACGTTGGCGCTCTTGCGCCCCACACCGGGCAAAGCCTGCAACGCTTCGCGGCTCTGCGGCACCTGGCCCTGGTGACGCTCCACCAGGATCCGGCTCAAGGCATGGATGTTCTTCGCCTTGGTGTTGAACAGCCCCAGGGAGCGGATCTGCTCGCGGATCGCCTCTTCGCCAAGTCGGACCATGGCCGCCGGATCCTCGGCCAGGGCGAACAGTCCGGGAGTCACCCGGTTCACCCCCACATCCGTGGACTGGGCGGACAAAACCACAGCCACCAGCAGTTCGTAGGAGGTCCGGAAACGAAGTGCGCCCACCGGATGCGGATCCGCTTCCCTGAAGGCGTTAAAGAGTGCGATAATGCGAGCGTTTTCCATAGCCCTCGAATTATCCACGAACCGCCTCCATTAGGCAAAGGAGTTCCATGGTCACGACCCACAACAGTGTCTGTTCTCTGGATTGCCCCGGAACCTGCGCCTTGCAGGTCACGATCGATCAGGGACGGCTTCAGGCCATTGCCGGCCATCCGGACCATCCCATGACCCGTGGCGTGATCTGCGGCAAGGTGAGCCGCTATCACGAAATCCAGAACGGACCCCGCATCACCGTGCCGCTGCTGCGCCAAGGCCCCAAAGGGATGGCCGACTTCAAGGAGGTGAGCTGGGATCAGGCCCTGGACCATGTGGCCGAACGGTTACAAGCCATCATGGCCGATCCCGGTCCCGAAGCGATTCTGCCATTTTCCTATGGCGGCACCATGGGGGTGATCCAGCGCCGCGCCTATGCCCGACTGACACGACGGGCCGGATTCTCCGGACTGGATGGCAACATCTGCTATTCCATCGGCTGGGCGGGCTGGCGGGCCGGGGTGGGTCTGGCCCTGGGACCGGATCCCGCCGAAATGGCGCAAAGCGATCTGCCGATTCTGTGGGGGATCAATGCCGCCGCCACCCACATCTCCCTCATGAGCCACGTCAAACAGGCCCGACGCCAGGGCGCGCAACTGGTGGTGATCGATCCCTATCGCAACCAGACCGCCCGGCTGGCCGATCTGCATCTGCCTTTGCGGCCCGGCACGGATGCCGCCCTGGCCGTGGCCATGATGCATGTGCTGCTGGACGAAGGCTTGGCCGACCGGGCCTATCTCCAGCGCCTCACCGACTTCGATCCGGCCCTGGAAAATCATCTGGCCGCCCGCCCGCCGGAATGGGCAGCACCGATCACCGGCCTGGACGCTGCCGCGATCCGGGCGTTCGCCCGTCTTTATGGACAGGCGCGCGCCCCTTTCATTCGCATCGGGCTGGGGATGAGTCGCCAGAACAACGGCGCGGTCAACATTCATGCCGTCTCCTGTCTGCCCGCCCTGACCGGCGCCTGGAACCGACCCGGCGGCGGCGCGCTCTTTGCCACGGGAGGTGCGTTCAACCTGACCGCGCAACCCCTTCCCCCTCCGGCTGATCCGCACCACACCCCGCGCCTGCTCGACATGAGCCGCCTGGGAGAGATTCTCACCGATCCCAACCTTGCGCCGCCGGTGCTGGCGCTGCTGGTCTCCCACGCCAATCCGGCAGGCAGTTGCCCGGATCTGCAACGGGTCTACGCCGGACTGGCGCGCAAGGATCTGTTCACCGTGGTCCACGAACAGGTGATGACCGATACCGCCCGTTTTGCCGACGTGCTCCTGCCGGCCACCACGTTTCTGGAACAGGAGGATCTTTACAAGGCCTACGGGCAATACACCCTGCAACGGGCCAAACCCGTGCTGCCCCCCACCGGCGCGGCGCGGAGCAATCACGATCTGGTCAACGCCCTGGCCCGCAGACTGGGCTACGAGGATCCGTCATTCCGGATGGACGCCGCCAAAACCATTGATTTCGTGCTGGCCGAATCCCATCTGCCGCCTTCGGACCAGTGGCAACATCCCTGGCTCGACTGCGCCCCCTCCTGGGCCGAATGCCACTTTGTGGAGCGGTTTCCCCAACCCGATGGACGGTTTCACTTCCGACCCGGCTGGTCGCACGCCGACATGCCGGCATTTCCCGATCATTGGGCGGTCAACCATCGGGACCACCCGGACGAAGCCCGCGCCTATCCCCTGGATTTCATGACCCCTCCCCGTCTGGAGGTGCTCAACACCACCTTCAGCGCAACACCCGGACCGCAACGGAAACCTCCGATGCTCTGGATTCATCCCGAGGATGCGGCCAAACGTCAGATCGAGGATGGGGATCGGGTGGCGGTGTTCAACGGCGTGGGACAATTGACCATGCGGGCACGGGTGACCACCGATGTGCGGGCGGGGCTGACCTTGTGCGAATCCAATCAGCCTGCCGACGCCTTTCCGGAAGGGATCGGCCTGAACGCCCTCTCACACGCGCGGGTCACGGCACCGGATGGCGGACCGGCCCTGCACGACAACCGGGTCGAGGTGGTGCGTTTGCCCTAGCAACAGCCCTCCCGTCCTCTCCTTCTTTAATAAAGTACGAGGAAAGGACGGGAGCGACTGGCTCAAGGCACGGAAGAGGCCCGGACAGACCGGGGACAGACCAACAGCAGCCGCGACCCGCGCCGGGTACGCAGAAATTCCAGCATGGCAATGGCCAAAGCCGCACCCACGGCATCGGCAAGCAGATCGAACAGATCGCCATAACGACCCGGCACAAAGAGTTGGTGCCACTCGTCGGTCACGCCATAGACCACGGCATAGACCCAGGCCCACAACCAGCAATGACGCAACACGGTCCATTGACGCAGAACCGACCAGGCGACGACGGCCATGACACCATACGCAAACATGTGTTCGAGCTTGTCCTGATTCTCGAAAAACGGTTCAGGCAACTCCTGGCCCGTCATCGAGGAGAGACCAAACATCACGAACGAATACCCCAGCAAAAGCCCGACGAGCAGACCTTTTTTCCTGGTGAAGGCGGGAATCCCTGATTGACCGTTCGGTTCGAGTTGCATTTTTGCGGACCATATCCTAGTGTTGATGAGGCCTGACACCATTTTCTCAAAGCCCTCCATGGGACGGGATGGGATTATAGCAGAATGAAACCACAAATCCACCTCATTATCGCAATTCAAGGGCCAGAACTCACCGCCGCAGAGTTCGCCTTTCTGAATCAGGCACGTCCTGCGGGCGTGATTCTGTTCGGTCGCAACCTGACGGGCCTGAAACAGACGGTGGCACTCATCCGGGAAATCAGAGAAACTGCCGGCGTACCAACCATTTGGATCGATCAGGAGGGCGGACGGGTACAAAGACTCCGCGATCCTCTGGCCCGTTATCCCAGTCCTTATCAATTTGCGCTGCTGGCACGCAAGGATCCGATCCGGGCCGAACGGTTGCTGTTCACAGCCGGCAGGCTGTGCGGGGAGGAATTGCGCGCCCTGGGAATCGGGGTCAACTGTGCGCCGGTATTGGATATTCGCGAGGCGGGAGCGAGTCCGGTGATCGGAGAACGCGCCTTCGGATCCCATTTTTCCGAAGTGATCCTGAACGCGACCTCCTGGCTGCATGGTTTCCGTCAAACCGGCGTCATGGCGATTGGCAAACATTTCCCAGGCCACGGAGCCGCCCATGCCGACTCCCATCACGCCCTGCCGATCCTGGACAAAACCCTCAAGTCCATGGAAAAATGGGAATTGAATCCATTTCGCGCCATGTTGCATTTTCTGCCCGGCATCATGACCGCCCATCTGGCCCTGTCAAAAGTGGACGACGGCGCGCCGGCAACCTGGTCGCGCACCCTGTTGCACAAGCTGTTGCGTCAAAAATGGCACTATCCGGGTGTCATCGTTTCTGACGCTCTGGAGATGGGCGCCTTGCACGGCACGATGGAAGAACGGGCACGACGGGCGATGATCGCAGGATGCGATCTGGTCTTGTGTTGCACCGGCCGCATGGAGGACAACGAGGCGGTGATCGAAGGGATCGCACGGGGCACCAAGGCATTGGATTCCGGAGAGTCCGAAGCCTCGCGGCGCCGGGTACGCCATGTGCTTGCCCCGTATCGGCTGCAACCCGAATCCATTCGACGTCTGCTCAAGGATCCGGGCTATCGCAAACGCCGCCAGCAGGTGGAATCGGTCGCCGAAGAGGTCTTTGCCCTGGATCCCACCATTCCCTCGACGTGAAGGAGCCTGAAATCATGTCTTACGGCAGTCAGCACATCCCCACCGAAATCCGTCAGAAACGCGCCGAACGTGTGGTCGAGATCACCTGGGACACGGGCGAGAAATTCCGCTACACCATGGAATATCTGCGCGTGCAGTGCCCCTGCGCCAAATGCGCGGGCCACACCCCCGAAGAGGCGCAACTGATCGATGGCCAACAGGATGTCACCATCTCCGCCATCACCCCGGTGGGTCACTATGCGGTAAAGATCGTCTTCAGCGATGGCCACGACAGCGGACTCTATTCGTGGGAGACGCTGTTCGAGTTGGGAATCAACCAGGAAGCGATCTGGGCCGCCTATCTGGAGGCGCTGAAAGTCGCCGGCAAACGGCGCAAGGCCAGCGTGATCCCGATTGCCGTGGCCTCGTAGCAAAACCGGTCAAGCAGAAAAAAGTATCCCATTGCACAAAAAAGCCCTTGCTCCCCAGCCTGACAACAGGTAAAAAAGGCGGATCAAGTCCATGGGTCCCCATCGTCTAGTGGCCTAGGACGCCGGCCTCTCACGCCGGTAACACGGGTTCGACTCCCGTTGGGGACGCCAGAACACCTTCCGCAACAATCCGTATAAGACCACAAAGCCCGCAAAATCAATGTTTGCGGGCTTTTTTGTGTCCGCGTGCGTCTGCATTATTCCGTTCACATCCGCAACGTTTGTGGGTAGATTTTGGGGTATTCACCCCCCCCAAATGAGGTGCCCCCAGATGCCATTGACCGAAGTCGCCATCAGGAATACCAAGCCTTCCGAGCGTCCGATCAAACTGACCGACGGCTTTTGTACCTGCTCATCAACCCGAGCGGAGGCCGATATTGGCGTCTCAAAGTATGCGTCCATTTCTCCCCGTCAGTCAGACGGGTTGACTTTTGGCTGCATATCCTTGATCCACTTCCACGGCAGACACGCCTCAAAATCTTCCAGGGTCTGAGCCGTCGGAATGCGTTCGAAGACATGCCGAAGATAAGCAAAAGGCTCCAGACCGTTGGCCTTGGCCGTCTCGATCAGGCTGTACAGGTTGGCAGAGGCCTTGGCCCCGCGCACGGTATCCGAAAACAGCCAATTCTTGCGTCCCACCACGAAGGTAACCGTTCAGATCAGAAACAAAGGTGCCAAGCCTTGACAAGGTGATTATTGAC
>JADFWP010000089.1 GCA_015234115.1 Magnetococcales bacterium | reverse complement strand
TCGGGCCGTGAATTTGCTGTTGTGGCGCCGCAATTGCGCCAGATCGAGTTCCGCCACAAGCTCCGGGGGGAGAAATCCCTGCAACAGATCGATCACCATCTCCGGATGGGAGAAAAAACGGTGATAAAGGGCGTCGGAGTGGTCCATGACCTTGGATGGTGATCCGGATTTTTGGTTTGATGGTTCGCAGGCATGACCCGCATCAGAACGCAGGCGGTCGATAGCCGCTGCCCGGCTTCCAGTGATCCCCCAAAGTGACGTGATCGAGGTTGGGCAGGGCGATGGTGGCGGTGAAATCCATCTCCACGATGCCGATCTTGTGCACCAGGTAACGCTGCAAGGGGTCGAGCTTGTCGTCGCGCATTTTTTTCAGCTCATGCCACGAATCCCCCTCGCGCATGAAGACCACTTTGGCGCGACTTACCAGATCGATCTGCTCCACCACCAGCATATCGAAAAAGATCATGCTTTCGGTTTCGAAGCCGAGCAGTGACAACAGATGCGGGGTATAGGGGATCTTCAGACCGGGTTTCAGGCCGAGTTTGAGCAGATGATTGTCCTGCATCGTGATGCCCAACTGTGCCAGATGATCGACCCGCACCCCGTATTTTTTGGGCGTGAAGGGGATTTTGGCCAGCAGAGGGGTCAGCTCCAACCGGTCGAGATCCGCCGGAGAGAGACGGTATTCGAACGCGGGCAGACGGATGGTGGCATGACGATGCCATTCGATCTGTTGTTGCAGCAGACGCCGGATCACCTGCTGCTCGCCGCCCCGACTGACGAGGTTTTCAAACAGGATGCCGTGATTGTTCTGGATCAGATCCAGGGAGAAATTGCGCGCTCTGGCAAAAAAGAGCAGATCGGCCTGTTCCAGTTCCTCGTAGGAGATCCAGGAGAGCATCACATCGAGCACGATGTGTTGTTCTTCGATCACGGCGTTTTTTTTGAGCAGCGTGATGCCCTGTTCCCGCAGGCGTGCTTCGAGATCGAGTTGAAGATTTTTTTGTTCGTTGATCTGCTGAATGTCTTTCCAAGGGAGTCCTCCCTGACGCCGGATCCGTTCCCGATCCTTCCATCCCAGCAGATTGGCCGGCATGCCGATCGCTTCCAGTTCGGGGAGGGTGAGCATGCGTTGCGGGATGGGGAGTTTGATCGGCACCGGTTTGGCATATTCCCGTCGTTCGATTTCACGGGGCAGGGCCACGCATAGCCCTTCGGGCAACAGGACGATGTTGTCCCGGCGATAGGTCCGATACCAGCGTTTGAACTGTTCCGGGCAGAAATGGCCCTGTTTGGCGTCGCTGACCATGATCACCAGCACCTTGAACGGGCCGATGCGCTGCTTGTAGGAGCGGACCTCCTCCAGGGCGGCCACCATGTCGGCAATGGCGCATTGATGGACCGTGGCCAGGGTATCTTTGTCCATTCTGGCCAGCACCTGCTCCATGTCCACGCCCAGTTCGGTGCGCAGATAGTCGCGGAAGTTGCTTGCTCCGCCATATCCTTTGCCGGGCACCAGGGCATACCATTCGTGATGCAGCAGGGCCGTGAGGGCGGGCAGGGTGATTTCATCCTTTTCCCGCAGCAGTTCGAAGCCGAGCAGAGTATGCAGTTGCATTTCCCGCCACTGGGTCTGGGAGAGGGCGCCAGGCCAGGTGAGGGTACTCAAATTGATTTTTGTTTTTCCAATATCATGCTGCATTACCGCCATGACCCGTTCCAGCACTTCGGATTCGGGGAGCTTTTCATCCCGACACAAAATCATCTCGTTGAAACCGGAGATCACGCTGTGGTTGCCGCTGGCCGGATGGTGTTGTTGCAGCTCTTTCATCCGTTTGATGGAGATGGGATTGAAAAGTTTTAACGTTTCCTGGAAATTGCGGTGGATGACCTGTTTGAACAGCTGGAAGTCGCTGTTGTTTTTGATGATGGTGGCGATGTCGCTGATGGAATGATTGGTCTCCTGGACCACATTTTCCACCATTTTGTGGAGCAATTGCTGGACCGATGCCGCGCTGGCCAGGAAGCGGGATCCCATGGACTGGGCGCGGAAGGTCTGCAACAATCCCCGCTCGTGGAGCCGCAGGATGGCTTCGTAGATTTTGGGCGTGATCTGTTCGCCGGCCCGGATCAGCAGGCCTCCGTAGCCATTGGGGATGTCCTGGGCCACCTCCATGTGATGGGCCAGGGCTTTGCGATCTTCCGGATCATCCAGATCGAAGATCCGGGTATCCTGATAGCTGTCGCTCGGTTCGGTCTCTTGTGTCTGTGACATGGGCGATCCGTTGTCTTGCCTAAGGTCGGCCAACCTCCCTGTTGCCGATAGGGTCTTTTTTGATACGTGGTTCTCGCGCGGAGAGCAAATTTTTTTTTCGCTTCGGCGGCAAAAAAAGTGGTGCGCTTTTTATGTTGCGGGTGCTATGTTGTTTTGATGGACAATTTGTTCATCCTGGACCCAGAATGCGTTCCAGGAGTTGCCACAATTCGCCCAGGCCATCGCCATTCAACGACGAAACCGCCACCGGCGGAGCCATGGCCAACCGGCTGTTGGTACGGATCCTTTCGGTCAGGGTCACCAGGGACTGACGCCGGGGATTGCCATTGAGTTTGTCGATTTTCGTGGCCACGGGCAGAAAACCGATGCCGCGCTCTTCCAGATAGGCCACCAGTTCCAGATCGGAGTCGAGCAGACCCCGGCGCAGATCGAGCAGCAGGATCACGCCCCGCAGGGAGCGTCGTTCGGTGAAATAGGCTTCGGCCACCCGATCCCACACCAGACGCTGGTTGCGTCCCACGGCGGCAAAGCCATAGCCGGGCAGATCGACGAAGCGACCCTGGGTGCCGACGGCGAAGAAATTGATCTCCCGGGTCCGTCCCGGCGTGCGGCTGACCCGGGCGAGATTGCGCCGGTTGAGCAACCGGTTGAGCAGCGACGACTTGCCCACATTGGAGCGACCGGCGAAGGCCACTTCGGGCAGATCATCCGGCGGGAACTGCTGGCGGGCAACCGCGCCGACGAGAAATTGCGACGGCAGTCCGGCCAGGGTTCGGGGCGGGGAATCGGTCATGGATGGGGACTCTGTGTCTTGGGTTTGATAAGGGAAACGTTATCTCGGAACAAAGGCGCTGGAAGTATGTTATCATCAGTGTCTGCTGTGCGATAGATCGGTTCATGCATGATCTGAATCCCCCTGAACCGGACCGGGAATTGGAGTGTGATAACGATCAGGAGATTGGTCATGGGATACACGGAACTGCTGGAACATTTGCGTGTTCTTTCTGCGGAGCAACAAGATGAGGTGTATGATTTTGTTTCGTTTTTATCTTCGAGCTGTCCTCGGCACACGGGTGAATCCCTGGGTTGGGAGCAAATCCGGTCTGAAACGGGTGAGACGTTTTCCGGTCCTCTGGCCGGATTGCGTGCCCGCGTGGCCAGGGAATCCGGGGAGGTGCAGCCGATGAGTCGGGAGGAGTTGTATGACCGTCCGTGCTTTCGTTGATACCAATATTTTTTTTATGCTCTGGCCAAAGGGTCCATGGTCAAAAAAGAGCGGGCCAATCGGTTGTTGAATGCCATGTCGCAACCGGTGATCAATGGACAGGTCATCCGGGAACTTGGCTACAATCTGGGCAGGAAGGCGGGGTATGATGCAGAGGAAGTGTGGGAGGTCATCCGGTATTTGTATCGGGATTGCGAAATTATCGCCGATCACGAAAAGTTGTTTTACCAGGCGACTCGACTACAGATAGGCTTGAGAATCAGCTATTGGGAC
This sequence comes from Magnetococcales bacterium, assembly GCA_015234115.1. Classification (GTDB taxonomy): domain Bacteria; phylum Pseudomonadota; class Magnetococcia; order Magnetococcales; family Magnetaquicoccaceae; genus Magnetaquiglobus. The sequence goes on along the minus strand of JADFWP010000089.1, from coordinate 5,858 downwards.
AGTTTGATCGTGGCAGCGGCTCTGGTGGCCAGGTGTGATACGCTGTACAGCGAAGATATGCAACACGGCCAGGTGATCGCGGGTGCCTTGAAAATTATCAATCCTTTCCTCTTCGAGACTCATTGATGGTCTACCAGTTTTATACAAGAGTATGATCTCGCATGCAAACCAACGATCCGATCACGCTGCTTTTCGCGCCTCGCGCGCGTCCCCCATTGATTCTCGCGCCCATGGCCGGGGTGACCGACGCGCCGTTCCGGGCGCTGGCCAGCCGGTTCGGAGCGGATCTGACGGTTTCCGAGATGATCGCCTCCCAGGCGTTGATCCGGGGGGTGGGCAAGTCGTTCAAGCTGGGCGAGCGGGCCGGGCCGGAGTCGGTGCTGGCCGTGCAGATCGCCGGCGCCGATCCGGCGGCCATGGTGCAGGCGGCCTGCATGCAGGTGGAGCGCGGGGCCGGGATCATCGACATCAATATGGGGTGTCCGGTGAAAAAGATCGTCGGCACCGGAGCCGGAGCCGCCCTGTTGCGGGATGAAGTCCTGGCAGGCCGGATCATGGAGTCGGTGGTGCGTGCCGCCGCCGTGCCGGTGACGGTCAAGATCCGTCTTGGCTGGGACGATCAGCATCGTAACGGGATCGCCATGGCGCGGATTGCCGAAGCTGCCGGGATCCGGGCCATCACGGTCCATGGTCGCACCCGCGCCCAGATGTATTCGGGCATGGCCGACTGGGAGGCGATTGCCGAGATCAAGAGCCGGGTGACGATTCCGGTGATCGGCAACGGGGATGTCACGACACCGGAGCAGGCGCGGGAGTGGTGGAAAAAAAGCGGGGTCGATGGCATCATGATCGGCAGGGCCGCGCTGGGGCGTCCCTGGATTTTCCGCGAGATCGCGCATTTCCTGGAGACGGGCCAGCGCGCGGAACCGTTGACGCTGGCGCAACGTCAGGCCGTGATTGTGGAACATTTCCATGCGATGATGCGGCATCATGGGCAGCGTACCGGTCATCTGCTGGCGCGCAAGCATTTGGGGTGGTTCACGCGGGGGTTTCCGAACGGGGCCGCGTTGCGCGACCAGATCAATCATACCCCCCATCCGGAGGAGGTTCTCGTGTTGCTGGAGCGTTTTTTTGCGGGTCTCGTGACGGAACGGGCGGCATGAACAATTGGACCCACGAAGGGGTGTTGTCGCCGGCCACGCTGTGGGATCAACTGACCCTGGGGGTGATCGGGGTCGATGGCCATGGGGTGGTGCGGGTGGTCAACGACGCTGCGGAAAAATTGTTCGGCAAGCCGCGCGGGCGGCTGATCGGGGTCGAACTGGAGAGCCTGTTGCCCGGTCATCCGGTGGCCATGGATCTGCTGATGCGCGCCCGCGCCCTGAACATGCCCTGTCGCACCCGCGATGCCCGGCTGGCTCCGGCTCCGGACCGGATGGTCTCCGTGGCGTTGACCGCCGTGCCGTTGCTTTCGGCGGACGGGGCCTGGATGGGGGCCATGCTGCAAATGGAAGAGACCGGCGCCACGGAGCGGATCGAAGAGGGCAAGCGGATTCACGACGCTTTGGATTCCCTGGGCGATCTGGCGATGACGGTTGCCCACGAGATCAAAAATCCTCTGGCCGGGATTCGCGGTGCGGCGCAGCTTCTGGAAGGCAAGGCCAGCGGCCCGGATCTGGCCTGTGTGGAACTGATTCGCACCGAGGTGGATCGGGTCAGTCGTCTGCTGGATGACCTGCTGGGGCTGGCGGAAAAGCAGTTGGTGCGCGAACGCGATCTGAACATTCACGAGATTCTCGATCATGTGACGCGGCTGTGCATCACCGCGGGCGAGCGACCGGTGCCGATTGCCGATTTTGATCCCTCGTTGCCGCCGGTGCGCGGGGATCGGGATCAACTGATTCAACTGTTTCTGAATCTGGTCAAGAACGGCATGCAGGCGGCGGGCAGCGAGGGTCGGGTGCGGCTGGTGAGCCGTTTTTCCCAGCGGACCCGGATGGAGCAGGGGCGGCGGCGGCGTCATATCGAAGTCGAGGTGCGGGACAACGGACCGGGCGTGCCGGAAGAGATGCGGCAACGGATTTTTCTGCCTTTGGTTTCCACCAAGTCCAATGGCACGGGACTGGGGCTGTCGATCTGTCAGAAGATCGTCCAGGCCCACGGCGGCCAGTTGGAGATGGAGAGCGTGCCGGGCAGCACGATCTTTCGGGTGTTGTTGCCGGTGGGGTCGTCCTCATGACCGCCTCCCGCACCATCCTGGTGGCAGACGATGATCGGGCGGTCCGGTTCGTGCTGGAACAGGCTCTGGTGCGGGCTGGATACGGGGTGCATTGTTTTGAATCGGGTCGGGCGCTGCTGGATTTTGCCGCAAGCGGGGTCGGGGATCTGGTGATCACCGACATCATGATGCCGGGCGGCTCCGGACTCGACCTGATGAAAACCCTCAAGGCCAGTCGGCCCTGGTTGCCGGTGATCGTGATCACGGCCCAGAGCACGTTGCGTCACGCGGTGCAGGCGTTCGAGGGCGGCGCGTTTGAATATCTGGCCAAGCCTTTCGATATTCACCAGTTGGTGGAGCTGGTGCAGCGTGCCCTGGAGCAGACCCAGCGTTCCGGCGCGCGGGATGCGGCGCGGGATCCGGCCCGCGAGATGGACCGGTTCGGCGGGGTGATCGGCGCGTCGCGGGCCATGCAGGAGCTGTTTCGCACCATCGGGCGGCTGGCCAATTCGGAAATGACGGTTTTGATCCATGGGGAGTCCGGCACCGGCAAGGAGTTGATCGCCCGCGCGGTTCATGCCAACAGTCCACGCCGCAGCGGACCCTTCATTGCCGTGAACATGGCGGCGATTCCGGCCAATCTGATCGAAAGCGAACTGTTCGGTCACGAACGGGGGGCCTTCACCGGTGCGATCACGCGCCATGTGGGTCATTTCGAGCGGGCGCGGGAAGGGGCGTTGCTGCTCGACGAGATCGGCGACATGCCGCTGGAGGCCCAGACCCGGCTGCTGCGGGTGTTGCAGAACGGAGCGTTCACCCGGGTCGGAGGCTCCGAGACGCTGCGGGCCGACGTGCGGATCATTGCCGCGACCCATCAGGATCTGCCTGCGGCCATTGCGGCGGGACGGTTTCGGGAGGATCTGTTCCATCGCCTGAACGTCACCCCGTTGCATGTGCCGTCGCTGCGTTCCCGCCTGGAGGATATCCCGGTGCTGGCCGAATTTTTTCTGGCCCGCGCTGCCCGGCAGATGAATCTGCCGCCCAAGCGTTTCACCCCGGAGAGTCTGGAGCGGTTGATGGCCTATGACTGGCCAGGCAATGTGCGCGAACTTGAAAACCTGATTCATCGCCTGATGGCGCTGACTCCCGGCGTGCTGATTCATCCGGAATATCTGCAACTGCCGGTTGCGGGCCACAAGAACGGACGGAGCGCGTCGGCGGTTGCGTCGATTCACGCCGCCGCGCCAGAGCCGGTCGCGTTGGAAGAGGCGGTGGAGCGGACCATCACCCGTCATCTGGCGGGCCGGAATGTCGCCGAGGTGGATGACCTGTACGACGCGGTGATGAGACAGGTGGAACGCATTCTTTTGCAACGGGTTTTGCGAGAAACGCGCAACAATCAGGTCCGGGCGGCCAGACTGCTCGGCATCAATCGCAACACCCTGCGCAAAAAAATGCACGAAGCGCAGCTCGGAAACCCGGATCCTCTTGATCGAAACCTTGACACGGAGGCCGTGGCTTCATAGGATGCACCCCAGACATGGAGAACAGGCATGAACGATTGCGCACCCGGACCACCAACCGGCCCTGAACCTGCCTCCTCCAAGCCGCCTCCCTACGGATTGGGACAAGCCATGCGCATGAGCACCGAGCTGGCGTCCGCTGTGTTCGTGGGCGGGGGAATCGGGTATTTGCTGGATTATTGGATCGGAACCGAACCGTGGCTGACCGTGGTTTTTTTTATCCTCGGGCTGGCGGCGGGTTTTCGTGATATGTATCGTTATGCCACGCAGAGCGATGATCAAAACCATCGCTCCAAGGAACCACCCGCTGAACAATGAGGCCGGAGACGCTCATGGATTTTTCCCTCATCGCCGCCGCGCATGCCGAAACCGCCCATGCCGTGGCGGGTGCCGCGCCGAAAATGGATCCTCTGCACCATTTTCAGGTGGTCAATTACATCAAGATCGCGCCATTTGGCTTTGACATCTCCATTTCCAATTCGGTTCTGTGGATGTGGATCGTCGTGGGTGTGGTTTACGGTCTGTTCCGCCTGGCGATGCGTCATCCCACCCTGGTGCCGGGACGCCTGCAAAGCGTGGCCGAGGCCGGATATCTCTTCGTCGAAACCATGATCAACGAAATCATCGGCCACGAAGGGAAAAAATTCTTTCCGATCATCTTCACGCTCTTTTTCTTCGTGCTCTTTTGCAACTGGACCGGCCTGATCCCCGGCTCCTTTACCGTGACCTCGCAACTGATCGTCACCGGTACGCTGGCGCTCGGGATCTTTGCCTTTTCCATCTTTCTCGGGGCTTATCACCATGGCTGGAAGTTCCTGGGCTTTTTCGTGCCCCATGGACTGCCCCCGGCATTGCTGCCGTTGATGGTGCCGATTGAAATCATCTCGTTTCTGGCGCGACCGATCTCGTTGTCCGTCCGTCTGTTCGCCAACATGACCGCCGGTCATACGGTGTTGGGTGTACTCTTCTTCTTCACCGCCACCATGGCCTGGTTCGGAGCATGGCTCCCCTTCGGTTTCACGGTGGTTTTCACTGGCATGGAGATCTTCATCGGATTCATCCAGGCCTACATCTTCACCATCCTGACGTGTGTCTACATCAACGATTCGCTGCACATGCACTGATCGCGAATGTGATGTTCTTTTGTCCCTTAAGGTTTTATTTCGTTTGCGTGAGGAGAGAGAAAAAATATGGAAAGCCTTCCCGCCTCTTTCATCGGAATGGGTTTGGCCGCCACGGGTTTGGGTGGCGCGGGTATCGGATTGGGGTACATGTTCGGCAAGGCCATTGAAGCCTTTGCACGGCAGCCGAGTGCCGAGGGGCAGTTGGCCAAGTATGTGTGGATCGGGGCCGCGTTCGTCGAAGCCATCGCCTTGTATGGCCTGGTGCTCGCCTTCATCATCATGGGTAAGGGCTGATGATTGCCTCCGCGCATGCCTCGGCGGGGGGCGCCGCCGCGTCGTCGGGCTTGCCGCAATTCGAGCCCAGTGTGTTCGGGTCTCAGATCTTCTGGACCTTGGTCTCGTTTTTCCTGTTGATGATGCTGCTCAAAAAGTACGTCCTGCCAGCGATCATCAATATCCTGGACAGTCGTGCCGCACGGATCGCCGACGATCTGCAAAAGGCCGAGCAGGCCCGCAAAGAGGGCGAACGGCTGCTGGTCAACTATCAGGGCCAGTTGGTGGCTGCTCGTCAAATGGCGGCCCAAACCTTGGAAGAGGCACGCCAGGAGTCCATGCGTCAGCGTGAGCAGGCACTGGAAGATCTCAACAAGGAGTTGGCCAAAAAGAAAAATGCGGCTTTGGCCGAAATCGAACAGGCCAAGCAAAAGGCCATGGAAGAGGTGCGGGGCGCTGCGGTCGAACTGTCCATGCTGGCCGCTGAAAAGCTCATCGTCAAATCGATCAGCAGCGAAGATGCCAATCGTATGGTTGAAGAGGCGGTCAAGCAGCTTGGTCAGGAGAGCGCTTCCAGGTTGCATTAAGAGCTTTTCCCATCGGGAGGTTTCGATCTGTCCGTCCTTTGGGTGGCCAGTCGTCTCCCGAATGGGAAAAGAAGAAATCATTGAAAAAAAGAGGGGGTCTGGGGGATTCATCCCCCAGGGTTTTGACTTTAAA
>JADFWP010000088.1 GCA_015234115.1 Magnetococcales bacterium | reverse complement strand
GGCGAAAAACTCTGTCAAGGATCTTTTTTTGGCGGGGTGCTGAATAGTTACAAAATGTTTTGCTTTTAAAGTAAAAACCCTGGGGGAGGAATCCCCCAGACCCTCTCTTTTCTTTCAAAAGTGTGTATTTCGGAACAGGTGCGGTTTATAACGTCACCCGCACCACCACCTCACCCAGCAGGCGGACATGTTGCCGCAAGGAGAGTTCCACGGCCCGAGCGATGGCGTCCGCCACATGAACCGGTAAATCGGGATCCACGGCAATCGCGACATCGCTGTAGACCTTGTGGCCAATCCAGCGTGCCCGCACCGTGCGCACGGCCCGCACGCCGGGGACATGACTGGGCGCATGGGTGATTTCGTCCAGAATTTCCGGTTCGATGCCATCGATCAGGCGTTGCCAGACCGCCTTGGCGGCATCCTTGACGATGAACAGAATGGCCAGGGTGATGCCAATGCCCACGATGGGATCCACGAGCGGGAAGCCCATCCAGGTGCCGATCACGCCGATCAATACCGACAGACTGGTGAAACCATCGACACGGGAGTGCTGACCATCCGCGATCAGGGCGGCGGAACCGATCTCCCGTCCCACCCGGATGCGGTAGACCGCCACCGCCTCGTTGCCGATGAAGCCGATGATCGCCGCCACCGAGACCCAGCCCAGATGGGTCATCGGTTCGGGGTGGATCAGTTTGAGAAGCGCCTCGTATCCTGCCACGCAAGCGGAAAAGAAGATCACTCCGACGATGATCACCCCTGCCACGTCTTCGGTTTTGCCGTAACCATAGGTGAACCGGCGATTGGCGCCCCGTCTGGCCAGGGCGAAGGCGATCCATAATGGAATACTGGTGGCCGCATCGGCAAAATTGTGAATGGTGTCGGCCAACAGGGCCACCGAACCGGAATAAAGCACCACCAGCACCTGCAACAGGGCCGTGATGCCGAGTCCGACCAGGGAGATTTTCAGGGCACGGATTCCTTTTTCACTCGATTCCATGACCGAATCCACTTTGTCGCTCACATCGTGGGAGTGGGCAAAGGTGCCCCGCAACCAGCCGAGAATGCCTTTTCCATGGTCATGTCCATGTCCGTGCTCGTGATCATCATGACCGTGACCGTGGTCATCATGACCGTGCTTGTGACCGTGGTCATCATGCCCGTGCCCCTGGTGACCATGCTCGTGATGACCATGCTCGTGTTCCCCATGTTCATCCTCGGGGTGTGCGCCGTGATCATGACCCTCTTCGGTAAACAGAATGATCTGGCCCGGCCCGCCGTCGGTCCGTTCCAGGCGCAAGAGAAATTCATGCGGTTCCGGAATGTCGGTGCAGGACTCCAGGAAATCATCCTGACGGGTGAAGCGGAATGGCTGGCGGACATCTCCGGCACGTTCGGTTTCGATGGACAAGGTATCGGGAGCAGGCGGGTCAACGGGGTGTGATTCCTGGTCAAAAAAGTAGAGTCGGAAACGTGGGGGTACTCCGGTCTCGAATACGCTGATTTCGACCTGGCCCAGATCATGTTTCAGAAGAGGACCGCCATGTGGTCCGTGGGAAGAGTGCATGGGTTGAAGATCCTTTGCGCGACAGTGGTCGCCCTTGCGGGAGAACGGTGAATCCATTGAGAAAAAAGAGAGGGTCTGGGGGATTCCTCCCCCAGGGTTTTGACTTTAAAAGCAAAACATTTTCAAAAATTTTTATTTTAAAGTCAAAACTCTTGGGGAGGAATCCCCCAGACCCCCGCTTTTCTTTCAATGGAGGGGGACGATGTTCTATAGATATTTGGTCATGGATTTCAGCTCTTTCACCTGGACCGCCACTTCGCGCAGGTTCATCCCCTCCTGAATCTCCAGGCAATGCTCGATATGCTCGGTCACATAGTGACGTTTGGCGGTGAGCAGAGCATTGGTGACGGCCTGAAGCTGTTGGGCGGTCTTTTCGCAGGACTCTCCAGCTTCGATCATGGTGATCACCTTGGCGAGATGACCGGCAGCGCGTTTCAGGCGTGCGACGATTTCAGGATGGCAGGCGTGATGGTCCATGGAGTTGATCCTATCCTGGGGGAGGGGTTATGTCAAGCCGACAGCATGCCGTGACCCGGAAAAAATGGCCTCCGGTTGCGGTTCCTGCCGACCGATCCGTTGTTCCTGAAGGCTGCCGCGCTATTGCGGAATCACCTGGTTCATCAATTTGGCCACCTCGACGCGGGTCAGGTAACGCCAGGCTCCCAGGGGGATTTCTCCCAGTTCCACTTCGCCGTAGGAGACCCGGATCAAACGGGCGACATCCATCTCGAAGGCGGCGAAGATGCGGCGGATGATGCGATTGCGCCCCTCTTTCAGGGTGAGTTTCAGCCAACTGTTGGCTCCGACCACCCGCTCCACCTCCACTTCCAACGGGCCGGTGGGACCATCCTCCAGTACCACCCCGGCGCGCAACCGGTTGAGGAGCGTGGCGCCGACCCGGCCATGCACCCGCACCCGATAGGTGCGTGGCACTTCGTTGCGCGGGTGGGTGAGACGATTGGCCAGATCCCCGTCGCTGGTGAAGAGCAGCAACCCTTCTGAATTATAATCGAGTCGTCCCACGCTCACCAGACGGGCGCCCGCGCCCTCCACCAACGGATAGACCGAAGGCCGCCCCTCGGGATCGTGGCGCGAACAGATCACCCCGACCGGCTTGTTGAGCGCCACCACCACCCGCAGATTCCCTTTCTTGAGCGCCACCGGTTGCCCGTCCACGGTCACCACCGCCTCCGGTCCGACCTGCACCCCCTGTTGGGTCACCACCACCCCATCCACGCTCACCCGACCCGCCTCGATCCAGCGCTCCCCTTCGCGCCGGGAACAGAGGCCCGCTTCGGCCAACCATTTCTGCAACCGCATGACGCTCATGAGCGACCTGCCTGGGAAACGAACCGGCGCCCATTCAACGGCAGTCCCAAAGCGGTCAATACCCGCTGCATCATGGCTTCGGCCCGCACCATGGCCTGATCCGCCCCACGGGCGAGAATTCCTTCCAGTTCAGCCGGATCGGAACGCAATTCCGTGAACCGGTTACGAATCGGTTCCAGCAGGGCGATCACCGCCTCGCCGGTTTCCACCTTGAGACGGCCATACTGATTGTGGGAAAAATGTGCCAACGCCTCTTCCATGGTCGCTCCTTTCGCAGCCCGCCAGATGTTGAGCAGATTGACCACGCCCGGCTGGTTGGTTTCGTCGTCCTGAATCACCCCCAGTCCATCGGTGACCGCCTTCTTGAATTTTTTCAGAATGGCCGTCGGTTCATCGAGAATCATCACCTTGGCCAGATCGGCTTCGGCGGTTTTGGACATTTTTTTGGTCGGCTCCTGCAAATCCTTGATGCGCGCCGCCCCCCCCCCGGTCACCAGAGGCTCGGGCACCACAAAAACCGGACCATGCAGACCATTGAAACGTACCGCCACATCCCGCGACAGCTCCAGATGTTGCTTCTGGTCCTCGCCCACCGGCACCTTGTGGGTGCCATAGAGCAGAATGTCGGCTGCCATCAACACCGGATAGGTGAAGAGTCCGGCATTGACGTTCTGGGCATGGCTGCGCGCCTTGTCCTTGAACTGGGTCATGCGGTCCAACTCCCCCATCATGGTGAAGGTGGAGAGCAGCCAGGCCAGTTCAGCGTGAGCCGGTACATGGCTTTGAATGAAAATGGTGCTCTTTTCCGGATCGATGCCGCAGGCCAGAAAGAGCGCGGCCAGATCGAGAATCCGCTCCCGGAAGAGCACCGGATCCTGACGCACGGTCAAGGCATGCAGATCCACCACACAGAAGATGCAGTCGTGATCCGCCTGCATGGCGGTCCATTGCCGCAAGGCGCCGAGATAGTTGCCCAGAGTCAGTTGACCCGTGGGTTGCGCACCGCTGAAAACGATTGGTTTTTTCATGGATTTTTCATTCACCGGATTTGGAGGAGGATGTTCAGGAGAGTCCTGCCATCCGCAGATAGAAGTGATTCAGGAAAGTCATGATCGGAACCAGCAGTTGGTTCATCAGTCCCGAAAAGGCCAGCAACAGCACGGTCGGCATGCCGAACCGCTCCAGCGCGGCCAGACGCTGGTTCCAGGGATGGGGCAGCAGGGCGGTGGCCATGCGTCCTCCGTCCAGCGGCGGAATGGGCAACAGATTGAAGATGGCCAGCAGAACGTTCATCTGGATGGCCGCCACCAGCATGTTGGCAATCGGGATCATGAAGTATTCCGGCAGACGGGTCACGGCGCGAAAGGAGAGCGCGCACAACAGGGCCAGCCCCAGGTTCATCAAAGGCCCGGCAGCCGACACCCAGAACATGCTCACCCGGAACGAACGCTCCGAACGCATGAAATAACGTGGATCGATCGGCACCGGTTTGGCCCCGCCAAAGACAAACGGATTGCCTGTGGTCAGGAGCGAAGCGAGCAGCATCACCCCCGGAATGACGATGGTCCAGGCCAGATCGATGTGGGGAATGGGATTGAGGGTCAGGCGGCCATTCAACTTCGGGGTCGGGTCGCCGAAAAAGGTGGCCATTCGTCCATGTGCCCATTCGTGCAACGTGATGGCGAAGAGAATGCCCGGTGCCCAGATGATGATGCTTTGCAGGATTTCTTTCATGATGCCGCACCCTCCGCCTTATTCATGGCGCAACAACTCGACCGGATCGATCCGGGCGGCCCGCCAGGCCGGATAAATCGTGGCCAGCAGCGTGATGGCAAGCGACGTGCCCGTGACCCACAACACATCCGAAGTCAAGACCTTGGCTGGCAGATGATCGATGAAATAGACCTCTCCGGAGATCAGTTGGATCCCGAAAATCTTTTCGATGCTCCCGAGAATGGCCTCCAGATTCCACGAGATCAGCAGCCCCAACAGCATGCCGAGAGCGGTCCCCACGCTGCCGATCATGCCCCCCTGGATTACGAAAATTTTCATGATCCCGCCCGAACGGGCGCCGATGGTCTTGAGAATGGCGATTTCCCGGCCTTTTTCCATCACCACCATGATCAGACTGGAGATGATGTTGAAGGCTGCCACCAGCACCACCAGCAGGAGAATGATGAACAGCACCGTCTTTTGAATTTGCAGAATACGAAAGAAATGACGATTCATCTCCATCCAGTCCTGCACCCAGAACCCCCGGCCCAGTCGTTCGCGCACGGTTTGGGCAATCGGGATGGCGCTGTCCGCCGAGAGGGTCATCACATCGACTCCGGTCACCCGCTGGTCCAGGTCGAGCAGGGATTGGGCCTGATCGAGCCGGATGTAGGCCAGAGAATTATCGTATTCGTACATGCCGGAGTCAAAGATCCCCACCACCTGGAAGGGATGCAGGCGCGGGGTGGCGCCCGGACCGGTGGCCGTTCCCACGGCCACGGTGACGATCACCCGGTCGTCGAGCGTCGCTTTCAGGGTTTTTGCGAGCCGTTTTCCCAGGATGATGCCCGATGCCGGCATATCGGCCAGTTTGCCCTGGGTGAGGTGGGAGGTCAGGGAGGAGACCTTGGCCTCCAGTTCGGGATCGACCCCGCGCAGCATCACCCCGGCGGAACGTCCGTTTCTGGAAAGCATGCCCTGCACCGCGATGTAGGGGGCCACCGCCGTCACTCCGACCACTTTGGCACTGGTTTCCATCACCTGGTGATAGCCGCTCAATGGTCCGGCAGCGGAGCGGATCACCACATGGCTGGTCACTCCCAGGATTTGATGTTGCAACTCTTCCCGATAGCCGGTGAGTACCGCCAGCACGGTGATCAGGGCCGCCACACCGAGAATCACCCCGCCCATGGAGAGCAGGGTGATGACGTTGATGAAAAATTCCGAACGTTTGGCCCGCAGATGGCGCAGACCGATGATCCATTCGTACTGGTTCACAACGCCTCCCCGGTGCTCTCTTCTTCGGTCAGCACCCCTTCCACCAGGTGCAGACGGCGATCGAGATCCACGGCCAGTTCCGGATTGTGGGTCACCATCAGGCAGGCCAGCCCCCGTTTGGTGTTCAGGGAGCGCAGCAGGCGGAACACCTCCAGCGCGGTCTTGCGATCGAGATTGCCCGTGGGTTCGTCGGCCAGCAGCAGACCCGGCCCGGTCACCAGTGCGCGGGCAATGGCCACCCGTTGCTGTTCGCCACCGGAAAGCTGTCCGGGTCGGTGGTTCAGGCGATGGGCCAGCCCCACCTCTTCCAGCAGGATCGCTGCCGCGGCATGGGCCTGTTGGCGCGGCATGCGTCCGATCAGCAGGGGCATCATCACATTTTCGATGGCGGAAAATTCCGGCAGCAGCCGATGCGATTGATAGACAAAGCCGATGCGCCGGTTGCGGAATTCCGCCGCCCGGTTCGGAGAGAGGGCATGCAGATCCTCGCCATCCACCCGCACGCATCCCTCGCTTGGCCGGTCCAGTCCTCCCATGATTTGCAGCAGCGTGCTTTTGCCCGAACCCGAAACCCCGAGCAGGGCCGCCATCTCTCCCCGGTGCAGGGTGAACTCCACCCCCTTGAGCACCTCCAATCGTTGCGACTCCGGGCCGAAATATTTGCGGATGCCCTTGGCTTCCAGCAATGGGGATGATGGGTCATTCATAGCGCAGTGCCTCCACCGGATCGACCTGGGATGCCCGCCAGGCCGGATAGAGCGTGGCCAGCAGCGTGATGGTCAGACTCATGCCCGTGATCCACGCCACATCCGAGGTCAACACCTTGGCCGGGATGTGATCGATGAAATAGACCTGACCCGAAATCAGTTGAATGCCGAAAATCTGTTCGATGGCGCGCACGGTGCGTTCCAGGTTCCAGGAGAGCAGCAGGCCGAGTGCGGTGCCGATGGCTGTGCCCACCACGCCGATCACCCCGCCATTGATGATGAAAATTTTCATGATCGCCGTAGAGCCTGCGCCCAGGGTTTTCAAGATGGCGATCTCCTTGCCTTTTTCCATCACCACCATGATCAGGCTGGAGATGATGTTGAAGGCTGCCACCAGCACCACCAGCAACAGAATCACGAACATCACCGCCTTTTCCATTTGCAGGGCGCGAAAGAAACTGCGGTTCATTTCCATCCAGTCCTGCACCCAGAATCCCTCGCCGAGCCGGGCGCGCAACGTCTTGCCGACCTCAAACGCGGCCTCCGGCGTGGTGGTCATGAGGGCGACGCCAGTGACGGCCTGCTCCAGGCGCAAAAGCTTCTGGGCATCTTCCAGGCGGACATAGGCCAAAGAGTTGTCGTATTCGTACATGCCGGAGTCAAAGATTCCCACCACCTTGAAGCGTCGCATGCGGGGCAGGGTGCCGACCGCCGTCACCGAACCCACGGCGACCGTCACCGTCACTGCGTCATCGAGTTCCACATAGAGATGCCTGGCGAGCCGTCGGCCCAGAATGATGCCGAATTCCGGCATGTTATCGAGTGTGCCCTGTTTGACGTTGCGGGCCAGCGACGACACCTTGACCTCCTGTTCGGGGTCGATGCCGCGCAGCATCACGCCGGCGGAGCGGTTTTGCAGCGAGACCATGGCCTGAATCGAAATATAGGGGGCCGCACCCACCACCCCGGCCACCTGGGAGGTCTCTTGCAGCACATAGGCATGGTTGCCCAGATTGCCTTCCAGCGCGCGGACGGTCACATGGCTGGTCACGCCCAGAATCTGGCGTTGCAACTCTTCGCGGAATCCGGTCATCACCGCCAGCACGGTGATCAGCGCCGCCACCCCCAGGGCCACGCCCCCCATGGAGAGAAAGGTGATGACACTGATGAAGAATTCGGATCGTTTGGCGCGCAGATAGCGCAAACCGATGATCCATTCATAGCGTTGACGAAAAAAGCTCATGAACGCAACACCGGAAACAGGATCACATCGCGGATCGCGCCGGAATCGGTCAGCAGCATGGTCAACCGGTCGATGCCGATTCCTTCGCCTGCGGTGGGGGGCATGCCGTATTCCAGCGCCTGGATGTAGTCGGCGTCGAAGTGCATGGCCTCCAGATCACCGCGATCCTTGGCCGCCACCTGGGCGCGGAACCGGTCGGCCTGATCGGCGGGATCGTTCAACTCGGAAAAGGCGTTGGCGATCTCCCAGCCGCCGATGAAGAGTTCGAACCGTTCCGCGATCTCCGGGTTGCGATCCGAGCGGCGCGACAAAGGCGAGGCGGAAACCGGATAGTCCACGATGAAGGTGGGGCGGATCAGTTGGGATTCGACCAGAGCCTCGAAGAGTTCCAGTTGCAGTTTGCCCAGGTCCGGATGGATCTTGAGATGATGTTGTCCGGCCAGCGCCTCCAGGCAGGCCCGATCTCCAACCAGAGCCGGATCGACTCCGGCGTATTGGACCAACGCCTCGGCTGGGGTCAGGCGGGGCCAGGGCGGGGTGAAATCGATGGTGCGGCCCTGATGGGTGATCACCAGGGTGCCGTGAATCTCTTGCACTAGGCGGGTGATCAGGGTTTCGGTCAGATCCATCAACTCCCGATAGTCGGCATAGGCCTGATAGAACTCCATCATGGTGAATTCGGGGTTGTGGCGTACCGACAGCCCTTCGTTGCGGAAGTTGCGGTTGATCTCGAAGACCTTTTCGAAACCGCCGACGATCAGCCGTTTGAGATAGAGTTCCGGGGCGATGCGCAGAAAGAGACTGCGGTTCAGGGCATTGTGATGGGTCACGAAGGGACGCGCCACCGCGCCGCCCGGAATCGGATGCATCATCGGGGTTTCCACCTCCAGAAAGCCCCGCTCCTCCATGAAACTCCGAATGAGATGGATCAGCCGCGAGCGCGTCCGGAAGACCGCCCGCACCTCCGGATTGACGATCAGATCCACATAGCGTTGCCGATAGCGGGCCTCGACATCCTCCAGGCCGTGCCATTTTTCCGGCAAGGGGCGCACCGCCTTGGAGAGCAGTTGAAAGCGGTTCACCCGCACGGTCAACTCTTCGGTCTGGGTGCGGAAGAGATGGCCTTCGACCCCGAGAAAATCGCCGACTTCGATTTTGCGGAACACCTCCCGATAGAGCGTCTCGCCCACCTCGTCGCGTTGGACCGCGATCTGGATCTTGCCGCTTTCGTCGGTCAGGGTGGCGAAGGTGAGTTTGCCGAAGTTGCGCAGCAGCATGATCCGTCCCGCGCAGCGCACAGTCACCGCAGCCAGGGTGTCGGCATCGCTCGTGGCGCCGTGCTGTTCCCGGATCCGGCCCAACGGATCGGTCGGCTTGAAATCATTCGGATAGGGATTGACTCCGGCCTCGACCAGCGCGGCCAGTTTGGCCTTGCGGGCTGCGATCAGGGGGTTTTCTTCGTTGGACATGACGGTTCACTCGATCTGGGCAATTGGGAATCTTTGAGTCAGGGTCTTTTGAACAGGGTCGTTGGTTCGGGCTGCACGGCGTTTTGCGGCAGTGTCGTGGCAAAATCTCTCAAAGCGTCCAGGATAGCACAGGATCGGAACGGTCGTCACCGTTTTGAGATGGGGCATCTTCCTCTCACGGCGTGCGTTCGGCGCATTCAGGATCGGATCCTCCGTTTCGCGGGTTGACCACGGTTCGGTTTGTTGACATGATTCCATGCTCATGGAGGATTTTCTTGGCGCAACAGACCGGTGTGGAGAATGGTGTTTTGTCCGAGCCCTTGAACGATTCGAACCGGTCGCAGTACGATACCACGCTCAAGGATCTCTTCACCGAGACGCCGCAAACCTTGTTGCAGATCTTGT
>JADFWP010000087.1 GCA_015234115.1 Magnetococcales bacterium | reverse complement strand
GCCGCAGGCGCGCCCCCTGGTCGCCGCAGGCGACGCCTTTGAGCCAAAAACTCATGATCCCGAACGGGTTGCGGTTTAAAAAATTTTCTTTCAAAGTCCTGGGGATGAATCCCCAGACCCCTCTTTTTTTTCGATGATTGGCACGGAATGGCTGTTTCCTTTGCTGCTTAACAGGAGAGTGTGACCATGGCTGAATTTCAATATGCAGAACTTTTCAACCTGACCCATGACCAGACCGCATATCGCTTGCTGAGTTCCGATGGGATTCAGGTGGAGTCGTTTGCCGGTGGACGCATGGTGATGGTCGATCCGGCGGCGTTGACGCAACTGGCTCGGGAGGCGATGCGGGATGTGTCGTTTTTGCTGCGTCCCGGTCATCTGCAACAGTTGCGCAACATTCTCGATGATCCGGAAGCCTCGGGCAATGACCGTTATGTGGCGATGGAATTGTTGAAAAACGCCAACATCGCGGCGGCCATGATTCTGCCGAGCTGCCAGGATACGGGTACGGCCACAGTGGTGGCCAAAAAGGGACAACGGGTCTGGACCGGCGGAAACGATCGGGTGGCTTTGGCGCGGGGGATCTTCGAGGCTTATGCCAACAACAATCTGCGCTATTCCCAGGTGGCGCCGCTGACCCTGTACGACGAAAAAAACACCGGCAGCAATCTCCCGGCTCAGATCGACATCGAGGCCGTGGATGGGGATGCCTATAAATTTCTGTTCATGGCCAAGGGGGGCGGATCGGCCAACAAGACCTTTTTGTTCCAGCAGAACAAGTCGTTGTTGAATCCCGCCGCGCTGGCTGCCTTTGTCGCCGACAAGCTGAAAGGGTTGGGGACTTCGGCCTGTCCGCCCTATCATCTGGCGTTGGTGATCGGCGGTTTGTCTCCGGAGATGACCTTGAAAACGGTCAAGCTCGCCTCGGCCCGTTATCTGGACGGCCTGCCGGAAAAGGGGGATGGTTTGGGAGGGGCGTTGCGGGATCGGGCTTTTGAGGCCGAAGTGATGGAAATGGCTCAAAAAATCGGTTTAGGCGCGCAGTTCGGCGGCAAATATTTTGCCCACGATGTGCGGGTGATCCGTTTGCCGCGTCACGGGGCGTCGTGTCCGGTGGGGTTGGGGGTGTCGTGTTCGGCGGATCGCAACATTCTGGCGCGCATCGATGGCGAGGGGATCTGGCTGGAGCAGTTGGAACGGGATCCGGCCCGTTATCTGCCCGAGGTGGCTTTGGCCGATGGCGAGGCGGTGCGGGTCGATTTGAATCAGCCCATGGCGGCGATCCGGGCCGAGTTGAGTCGTTATCCGATCAAGACCCGTCTGTTGTTGAGCGGTCCGATTGTGGTGGCGCGCGACATTGCCCATGCCCGCATTCAGGAGCGTCTGGATCGTGGGGAGGGCATGCCGGATTATTTCAAGAATCACATCGTCTATTATGCCGGACCGGCCAAAAAGCCGGACGGATTGCCTTCGGGTTCGTTTGGTCCGACCACCGCCGGGCGGATGGACAGTTATGTGGATCGGTTCCAGAAGGCGGGCGGATCGTTGGTGATGTTGGCCAAGGGGAATCGCAGTCGCGAGGTGACGGTGGCCTGTCAGGCCAATGGTGGATTCTATCTGGGTTCCATTGGCGGGGCCGCGGCTTCTTTGGCGCAACAGAGCATCCGCAAGGTGGAGGTGATCGATTTTCCGGAGTTGGGCATGGAGGCGGTTCATCGCATCGAGGTGGAAGATTTCCCGGCCTTCATCATCGTCGATGACAAAGGCGGGGATTTCTTCGCAGAGCTTGGACTGTAACCACTATTGAAAAAAAAGAGGGGTCTGGGGATTCATCCCCAGGACTTTGACTTTGCCTTTAAAAACAAAAACTTTATAAAAATGTTTTGTTTCAAAGGCAAAGTCAAAACCCTGGGGGAGGAATCCCCCAGACCCCTTCTTTTCTTTCAATGGTTTTTCAGTCGGGCGATGAAAAAGCCGTCCATCCGATCGCGGGCCGGCTCGAAACGGAGATCACCCGCAGCGGTGATCGCCTGAAGCGGCACCCCCTCCCGAGGCTCAACCGGCGCGCGGCGCCACTGGGGATGGTGGGCCAAAAAGGTCTCGATCACCCCCTCCCCCTCCTCCGGCTCCAGAGAACAGACCGCATAGACCAGCGTTCCTCCGGGTCGCAGATGACGCGCACCGTTTTCCAGAATGGCGAGCTGCAACTGCGCCTGGCGTTCGATATCCGCCTCCTGTCGCCGCCATTTGATCTCCGGATGACGCCGGATCACCCCGGTGCCGCTGCATGGCAGATCCGCCAGAATGCGGTGAAACGACCGCCCGGCCAAAAGCGTCTCATCCGTGGCATCCCCTGCCAGTGTCGTCACGCCACGCACGCCGAGTCGCGCACGGTTTTCATCCACCCGCTGCAAACGATGGGCACTGCTGTCCACAGCCAGAATGCGCGCCTGATCCTTGCAAAGCGCGGCCAGTTGCATGCTTTTGCCCCCCGGAGCGGCACACAGATCGAGAATCTCCTCCTCCGGTTGCGGATCAAGCAACCGCGCCGGCCATTGGGCCGAGCCATCCTGCACCGCAAACCACCCCTCCCGATAGCCCGGCAACGCCTCGACGCCTCCCGAAGGGGTCACGATCACCCCCTCCGGCGCCCAGGGGTGGGCCATGCCACGTCCGGCCAAGGCCGCCAGCAGGCCGGAACGATCGATTTTCAATCCGTTGACCCGCAACACCAACGGCGCCACCTCCTGATTGGCCTGCAAGCGCGCCCGCGTCCCCTCCTCTCCCAGTGCGCGATACCAACGGGCCACCAGCCACTCGGGATGGGAATATTCCACGGCCAGCCGGGCCACGGGAGCGGCGATCGATGCCAAAACGCTTGCCGGGGTTCGGGTCACGGCAGTGCGCAACACCGCATTGACAAATCCCGCTTTGGCATGTTCCGGGGAGGCTTTCACCAGCTCCACCGCCTGATGGAGCGCGGCTCGGGCCGGAATGCGCAAAAACAACGCCTGATACAGGGCGGTGCGCAACACCACCCGCAGGAAATGGCGTCCCCTGGGCAGGGGACGGGCCATGCAGCCATCGAGCACGGCGTCGAGCAGGGTCAGATGGCGCACGGTTCCGGCGGCGATCTCCAACGCCAACGCCCGATCCATGGGAGACAACAGCGCCAGACGAGACTCTTCCAGGGCCAGGGCCAGTCCGTCCCGTACCACCCGGATCACCGCATCGACCGCCAGACGACGGGCATTTTCCCGAACAGGGGCGCTCATGCGCTGGCGTTGGCGCGCAGGGTCCGAATCACGGCACCATAATCGGGCTGGGAAAAGACCGCCGAGCCGGCCACGAAAATATCGGCTCCGGCCTTGGCGGCCTCGGCGATGTTGTCCGGTTTGATCCCCCCATCGACTTCGATGGAGACGTTCAATCCGCGCTCGGTGATCATGCGGCGGATCGACTTGATGCGATGCAGGGCGTGGGGAATGAAGGATTGTCCGCCGAAGCCGGGATTGACACTCATCACCACCACCACATCGAGCAGATGCAACACGCTGGAGAGATTGCACAACGGGGTTGCCGGATTGAGGGCCAATCCCACCTGGCATCCCGACTCGCGCACCAGATTCAGGGCGCGGTCCAGATGGATGGTGGATTCGGCGTGGATCGTGAGAATCCGGGCGCCTGCCTTGACAAAGGCCGGAATGTAGACCTCCACCGGCGCAATCATCAGATGGACATCGAGCGGTTTGGTGGCCACTCTGGCAATGGCCTCGACCACCAGCGGACCGATGGTGAGATTGGGCACGAAGTGGCCATCCATGACATCGACATGGATCAGGTCCGCGCCCGCCGCCTCGACGGCATGGATCTCCTCGCCCAGACGGGCAAAGTCGGCGGAAAGAATCGAAGGAGCGATTTGGATCATCGGGAGTGTACCATCCCTTGCAGACGCGCGATGCGTTCCTCCATCGGAGGATGAGTGGAAAAGAGTCCCGCCACCAGACCAGCGGAGAGGGGCGAAACGATGAAAAGATGGGCTGTGGCCGGATGCTCTGCGGCGCCGGTCAAGGGAATATTCTGGCTGCCCCGTTCCAGTTTGTGCAAAGCCGAAGCGAGCCACAAGGGATTGCCGCACAAACGGGCGCCGCCTTGGTCGGCGTCATACTCTCTGGAGCGGGAGACGGCCATTTGGATCAAGGTGGCGGCCAGGGGCGCCAGAAAGAGCATCACGATTTGACCCGGCCAGCCCATGCCCCGTTCCTCTTCCTCATCATCGGAACGGCCCGAAGAGAACAGGCCGGCAAAATTGGCCAGGGTGGTGATGGCGCCAGCCAGCGTGGCGGTCATGGTGCCGATCAGAATATCCCGATGCTGCACATGGGCCAGTTCATGGGCCATGACCCCGGCGAGTTCTTCCCGGGTGAGAATGCGCAGAATGCCGCTTGTGGCGGCAACGGCGGCATGTTCCGGATCCCGTCCGGTGGCAAAGGCGTTGGGCGAGGGGTCGTCGATCACATAGACCCGTGGCATGGGCAGATTGCCCCGTCGTGCCAACTCGCGCACGATGCCATAAAGTTCCGGGGCCTGATCCGGTCCCACCTCGATGGCGTTGTACATGGCCAGCACCGCCTGATCCGAATTCCACCAGGCCCAGAAATTCATCGCTCCAGCGATGGCCAGGGCGATCAGCATGCCGTTGTGACCGCCGAGCAGTTGTCCAAGAACGAGAAACAGGCCGGTCATGGCGGCCATCAGGACGAAAAAGCGCAGAGTGTTCATGAGATCCGCTCCCGGAATCGTCGTGGTGGGTGGAATTTTCCTGTTTTTTTTGTCTGTTGCATCCACTGGAATAGATAAGACGCAGCGCGGGAAGTTCAACCGGGAGCCATGGGCATGGGCATGATAATTTCTTGTGGGATGATCGAAACCGCGACCATTTCGGGATCATGCGTTTTTGGTCCAAAGGCATCGCCTGCGGTGACCAGGGGGGGTGCCGGGAAAGCTGGTCGCGGTTGAAACAAAAAAAGCCACCTTGGCGGTGGCTTTTTTTATCCGAAATTTTGGCTCCCCGGCCCGGACTCGAACCAGGGACAAGGTGGTTAACAGCCACCTGCTCTACCAACTGAGCTACCGGGGAATGAGCACGGAACATTAAACAAAGTCGGTGGGTGCGTCAAGTCTTTTTTTGCCGGTTGGCGATTTTGTTGCGGGCGGTTGTCCTGCTTTTAAATTGGCACGCCTGTTGCTTGGATTATCGTCAAGGTTACGACATCATCTCTTTCAAATTTTCTCTCCTGATCCATACAGAGGAGCGCTATCATGGACATTCTCAGTGCCGCCGGTTTTCTGATCAATCGGGCTGTGCAGACCGCCACCCAACTGCAACAGCAAAACCGCGAAAAAGAGACCAAAACCGTCTCTGCCCCGCAACGCGAAAAGAACGTGAACTCTTTGGGAGATCCCATTGTGGGTCAGGTTCGTTCCTCGGCCTATCGTGTCACCTTGTCGTCGGCTGCGCAGCAACGTCTTGCCACGAGTGCCGCCTCCTTCTGATGGCGTTGTTTGCCGAGGGCTGGATTGGCTGGACCGGGAAAAAATTGCCTTAACGAGAGTGACGCTTGAATCTTTTTTCCCATGCTGCTCCGGGGAGGACGGGATTGGCTCCACTGCGGATTCTTCTGCTCCAGGGATTTCGGATCTTTTTTCTCCTGGCGGGAATCTGGTCGATGGTGGCCATGGGGGTTTGGCTGGCGGTGCAATCCGGCTGGCTTGAACTCCAGACCCAGGCGCCGGTGGTCCAGCTGCACGGCCATGAAATGTTGTTCGGATTCACCGCCGCCGCTGCTGCCGGCTTTCTGCTTTCGGCCACGCCGGTCTGGTCCAAGACCCCGCCGTTGACCGGCAGACCGCTGCACGGGCTGGTGATCGCCTGGCTGATCGGACGGGTGAGCGCGCTTTTCTCCTGTTGTCTCTCCCCCTGGATCCAGGCGGTGGCGGATGTCGGTTTTTTTGTCGGTCTGCTCGCTTTTTTGACCCCCACCTTGTGGTTTACCGGCAACCGGGTGCATCGCATCTTTCCGGTCCTGGTCGGATTGATGGCCATGGGGGATCTGCTTACCCATCTCGAAGCTTTGGGTTTGACTCTGGAGAGCGCCCGCAGCGGATTGCTGCTTGGAGTCGATGCCATTGTCTTTTTTCTGGCCATGACCGGTGGGCATATCATGCCCATGTTCACCCGTGACGCCCTCAAGGCGCGCGGAGAGGCCATTGCGTTTCCCATCTCCCCGCTGTTGGAAATCGCTGGCGTTTTCACCTTGACCGGGGTTGTGCTGGCCGATCTGTTTTTCCCGTTTCATCGGGCGAGCGGCTGGGTATGGGGAGTGGCCGGTGTGGTTCAGGGGGTGCGTCTTGTCCGCTGGCACGGTCACAAGACCCTGGGCGATCCGATGTTGTGGGTATTGCATCTGGGCTATCTGTGGCTGGTGGTCGGGTTGATGGCGCGTGGCGTGGCCCGGCTCACCGGGATCTTTTCCGACGCTTCCGCCCTGCACGCCTTGACCGTCGGCGCCATGGGACTGTTCACTCTGGGCATCATGGCTCGGGTGGCTTTGGCGCATACCGGTCGGCCTGTCTCTGCGCCTCCTGCTTTGACGCTCGCTTTCCTCATCATGACCGCTGCGGCCCTGGTTCGCGTCAATTTTTTCATGACATGGGATCCCGTATCCGCCGTTCTTGTTTCCGGGGGGTTGTGGATTGTGGCTTATCTGCTATTCTGCATGCTCTTTGTGCCCATTTTGTCCGCGTCGCGACCCGATGGGCAAGCCGGTTGATCAGGCGGGAGTGAGATGTCATGAGCGAGCAGATCTATTACAAGGTGTTGGGGCCGGAGGGTCTCTGTTGCCATGGGGGGGTGGGGCAGTGGAAACTCGATGGTTCCTGGATGCTTCCGGTCTATGGCCGTCTGGCGCCCTGTGTGCGGGGCTATCATTTGTGTCGTGCCGAGGATCTGGTCGAATGGATCGGTCCGGTCATCTGGACTGCCGAAGGGAGAGGATTGTCGTTTCTCTCTCCGCAGTATCATATTTTCCAGGAGGCGCGGGTGATCCAGTGTCTGGATCGCTGGACTCCGGCCATGGCGCGCGGTTTTGCGGTGGTGTGCGCCGAGCGGGTGTTGCCGATGATCGCCGCCGTTTTGCCGGGCGACCGGAGGGTGACGGACGCTCTTGAGTTGGCGCGTGAATGGATCGGCGATGCCGGCAGGCAGGATGCGGCACAAAGCATGGCTGCGGAGATATGGCGTATTGCCCGTTTGTTCGATGATGCGGCACGGGATGCGCTTTTGGCGATCTATGGAACGGTTTGCTGGCAGAGTGGCGGCATGGCGGCCTGGGCGGCGGCGGCTTCGGTCCGTTCGGCGGTGGCTGCTGCGGCACGGGAGGGTTCCCTGGTTGCCTCCAAGGCGCAGGGTGTGCATCCACGGGATGCGGAGCGGCAGGCCGATGGCGCGGCCAACGAGGCGTGGAAGTCCGAGCGTGCCTGGCAGACCGATCTGCTTTTTTCGTTGATCGGCGACGAGGCTTGAACCGCACTCACTTTCGAAAAATCCACGTTTGAAAGAAAAGAAGGGGTCTGGGGGATTCTTCCCCCAGGGTTTTGACTTTGCCTTTAAAAACAAAATATTTTTATAAAATGTTTTTGTTTTTAAAGGCTAAAGTCAAAACCCTGGGGGAGGAATCCCCCAGACCCTCTCTTTTTTTTCAATGGGGGGTCACGGCTTGTTGTGGCGGTTCGTGGGTGGATTGTAGACCGCCTTGGGATAGTTGCCTTCGAAAATTTCCTTGGGATCCCGGCCATTGGGGCGCAGGGATTTGTGGAAGGTGTTGTTGATGGCATTTTCGATCGGGGTTTTGTTCCAGATGATGATCGCTGCGGCCAGGAAAATCACCAGGGAGCCGATCACCCAAAAGAAACCGATGCCAGGGATCACGGTGCGGGAGATGAAGGCCTCGGAGGGGTTGTTCGGGTTGTAAAAGGTCTGCACGGTTTTGCCGACCGGGTAGCGTTCCATGGTGACCTGGGCAAAACGTTCGAACAGGAACAGCGCGGCCTGGGGATCCGAATCGAGCTGGTTGCCGAGATATTCGGTGTCGCCGGATTTGAAACGATAGACGATTTCCACCCGATAGAGGGGCAAAAGATTGAAGAACATGGTCCCGTCCTGCTTCATGCCGGATTGGACGATGGTGCCTTCGGCGTGGGGCCAGTTGGAGGATTCGGCATATTTGAGAATGGGTTGGATGAAGATGATCAGACAGACCACACCCAAGACCAGGGCCAAGTTACGTGTGAGCAGATACAGATTGCGTCCCATTCACGTCCATCCTTATCCAAAAAGGAGTTCGCCAGGATATCCATGATAGAGGAATTGGCGCACCATTGCCATCATTATTGCGAAAATGGGCGCCATTTGCATATCCGTATGCCTTGCTCTTTATCCGGTGCAAATCATTGAAAGAAAAGAGGGGGTCTGGGGGATTCTTCCCCCAGTGTTTTGATTTTGCCTTTAAAAATAAAAAATTTACAAAATGTTTTGCTTTTAAAGTCAAAACCCTGGTGGAGGAATCCCCCAGACCCCTTCTTTTCTTTCAAAAAGTTGACTGTAAAAGTAAAAATTTTTAAAATGTTTTGCTTTTAAAGTCAAAACCCTGGTGGAGGAATCCCCCAGACCCCTTCTTTTCTTTCAATGGTTTATATTTCAAAATCGATGCAGTGTGATGAAATGCAAATTTTATTCCACAGTCACCGCCACGGCACGCGGGATGCGGTGATAATCGGGCAACAACGCGACCTGGTTCCACCCCTCCGCGCGGAACAACGCCACCGCCCGCTCTCCCTGATCATGGCCCACCTCGATCACCGCCACGCCACCAGGCAGCAACCGCCGCCGCACCAACGCCGGCAACCGTCGCACCACCTGCAAGCCATCCTCGCCCCCATCCAACGCCACCCTCGGCTCCCAGTCCCGCACCTCGGGTTGCAGCCCGGCCAGGAGACCGGAATCGATATAAGGCGGATTGATCACCACTACATCGAAACGCCTCTCGGCAGCCACAGGACCATCCAGATCCCCCTCCAGCAGCGTCACCCGCTCCCCGCATCCACATAGACTCACATTGCGCTGCGCGAGTTCCAAAGCCTGTGCCGAAAGATCGCTGCCAACGCCGTTGGCCTGGGGATACTCCTGCATCAAGGCGCACAACACCGCTCCGCTGCCGACACACGGCTCGAACACGGTCAACGCCCGCTCCCGCTCCGGAAAATGGGCCAGTACCGTTTCCAACAGCAATTCGGTCTCCGGACGGGGAATCAACGCGGCAGAGGAGGAGAAAAATTCGATGCCCCAGAATTCCCGTACCCCCAGCAGATGGGCCACGGGTTCGCGGGCGGCGCGACGCACCAAAAGCTCCTTGAACGCAGCCAGTTCGGTTGCGTTCAAGGGACGATGAGGATCGAGAAAGAGATCAAGTCGGCGCAGATCAAGCGCCTTGGCAAGCATCAGTTCGCTGTCGAGGCGGGCGGATTCGATCCCCCGTCGGGCAAGCCACGGCGTGCTCCATCCGAGCAGGGTGCGAACGGTCCATGATGCGGGAGGGTTCGTCAAAGGGACTCTCTTCAATCGCACCCATCACGGGACAGGTCGTGGTCATGGTCATGGTCAGTGGGGTCCAGGGGCCAATGGCCCCTGGTGGGGTCCAGGGGCAAAGCCCCTGGGACCTTGGCGCGCTTTGCCGCAGGCGCGCCCTCTGGTCGCCGCAGGCGACGCCTTTGGG
>JADFWP010000086.1 GCA_015234115.1 Magnetococcales bacterium | reverse complement strand
TCGCCCCTGGACCCCACCAGGGGCCAATGGCCCCTGGACCCCGTTGACAAACGACGTATCCCGAGATGGGCGCGGTTTGGAATGGTCCGTAAAAAAATCTGGAGCGAAATCTTGCATAATATTATTCTCCTGTGGGTTGTGTTGATTCTTCTGGTCAATACGGCAACCGCAGAAGAATCGGCAACTGCCCAACAGGCGCGGTTCGATTATGCCGTGCATCTCTCCGGACTGGAGGGGTTGACCTCGCTCGAAGAATCGGCGCACCAGACGCTTTTTTCCTTTCAGCATCAGAAAGATCCGCCCGTCAGCCGGTTTCTTTTGGCCCGGCGGGTGGATCAGGATCGCAAGCGGTTGACGGATCTGCTGAAATCCCATGGCTACTTCGCGGTGGAGGTGGCGGCGGAACTGATCGGGGAGACGGCTCCGCTGGAGGTGCGGTTTCACGTGAAACCGGGTCCGCTCCATCGTCTGGCGGCGCCGGAGGTGCGGATCACACCGGTCGAGGCCCTGTTCGCCCCGCCGGAGTGGAAAACGCTCGGGCTGGTTCCGGGCGAAGCGGCGGAGAGCGGGCGCATCATCCAGGCCGGAGAGAAGCTGGTCGAATCGGCGCGGGAACAGGGGTTTCCCAAGGCCCGGATGGTGCATCGCCGGGTGGTCCGGGATCGGGAGAGGCAGGAGATTCAGGTCTCCTATCAACTGGAGACCGGACCTCGGGTGCGGCTTGGGGATGTGGTGCCCAGGGGGAGCGGCGGGGTGGATGTGGCCTTTCTCAAGCGGCGCGTGCCCTGGAACCGGGGGATACGGTATCATCCGAAACGTCTGGAGGAGACCCGGCAGGCCTTTGTGACCACCGGGTTGTTCAGCGTGGTCCGGGTCCGGCTGGCCGAACGGCCTGACGAGCGCAATCTCTGGCCCGTGGAGGTGGAGTTGACCGAACGCAAACCCCGCACCTGGCGGGCAGGGGGTGGTTTCAGCACCGATCAGGGGGTGGTGGTGAACGGAGGTTGGGAGCATCGCAACTTCTGGGGCGCGGGCGAGCGGTTGCAGACCGGCATCAATCTGGGCATGCAGTCCCAGACTCTTTCGGGGTCGATCACGGTGCCGGACTATCACCAGCGGGGGCAGATGCTCAAATTTTCCGGCAAGTTGGACAACGCCATCGAGCAGGCCTACGAGAACGTTGCGCTGGATCTGGCCGCCGGACTGGTGCGGCAGGTGTTCGCTCCGGGCGGCGAGGGATCGTTGACCATCGATTATCGTCTCTCGACGGTGCGGGAGTTGAGCACGGATCATGAATCCTCTTACAGTCTGCTTTCGCTGCCTTTGGCCGTGACGCTGGATCGCTCCAACGATCCGCTGAATGCTTCCCAGGGATGGCGTTTCTTCACCGAGCTTGCCCCGCATATGGCGTTGACCGGGGAGAGCGTCACTTTTCTGCGGTTCAGCAACAAAGCGAGCCACTATTACACCTGGCCGGACGAGCCGCGTCTGGTCCTGGCCGGTCGGGCCGAGTTGGATGTCACGTTGGGTGCCGAACACGAAACCGTGCCCGCCGATACCCGGCTGTATGCCGGCGGGGGGGCGTCGGTGCGCGGGTATGGTCAGCAGATGGCCGGACCGCTGGATGACGCGGGCAAGCCTTCAGGCGGATTGTCCGTGCTGGCCTGGGGTGCGGAGGCCCGTTATCGGCTGGGGGAATCGTTTGGGGTGGTGGGTTTTGTCGATGCCGGACGGGCCTTCACTTCGCCGTTTCCGGGCCGGGAACTGGATTTGTTGTATGGCGTGGGGGGCGGGATTCGCTATCTGACGGTGGTGGGTCCGTTGCGGCTGGATGTGGCGGCTCCGCTGGAGCGTCGTCCCGGCGTGGATGCGCCCTGGCAGCTCTATCTGAGTATTGGTCAGGCGTTCTGAACCGCGATCATCTTAAGATATGCCTTTTGTCGATGGGGTCCAGGGGCCAGGGGCCCCTGGTGGGGTCCAGGGGCGAAGCCCTTGGGACTTTGGCCTTTGGCGCGCTTTGCCGCAGGCGCGCCCCCTGGTCGCCGCAGGCGACGCCTTTGGGCCAGAAACTCCGTATCCCAAGATGGGTGCGGTTTAGTCGATTCTCATGGATTGGATTCCATGCTAAAAATTTTGATTACCCTGTTGATTCTGCCGGTTTTCGTTCTGGGTGGCCTCCTGTTCGCATGGCAGGACGAGGCGTTGCAGGCGTATCTGCTCGACTGGCTGGGCCGCGCGCCCGGAATGGACGGGATCCGTTTCCACGGATTCGCCGGAGAGCCGTGGCATCGGCTCCGTTTGCAACAACTGGAACTGCTGGATCGGGAAGGACGGTGGCTGAACCTCGAAGAGGCCGAAGCGACCCTCTCCTGGCCCGATCTGCTGCGCGGTTGGATCGTGCTGAAAGATGTTCAGGCCAAACGGGTGCAGGCGCTGCGTCCTCCCGTGTCGGATTCGGCCACTCCGCACTCTCCGAATCCTTCGAACCTTCCGAACCCTCCGGATACCGCCGCAAGCAGTCCCCTCTTTTCCTATCGCGTGAGCCGGATCGTGCTGGAAAATACCAGGGTCGCACAACTGGAACTGGGCGAACCTTTGCTCCGCGCCCTGCCTGCGGCCTGGCATCCGCTGGTCGGCGCGCTGCCCGCAGAAGGGGGCGTCACCATCGATCTGGCCCGTGAACGGGTGGAAATCGAGGATTTTTTTGCCGAGACGCCCTGGATGACCGTGACGGGTCGGTTGGGGATCGATCTGGGCGCGCAAGCCGTGCAGGGGAGCTTCGAGGCTGGCATCCCGGAGATCGCCCCGTTTTTTGTCCCCTGGACCGACACGCCTCCCACCGGCGCCATGCATGTCAACGTGACTCTGGCCGGTCCGCTGCTCGCCCCCCGGACCGGGTTGATTCTGGAGAGCGACCGGCTGGCGCGTTCCGGACAACAGGCGCGGGAGGTGGTGATCCACGCCACGATTCATCCACCCCGCTCCGGTCCCCAGGCCATTCCCATCGAGGCCGAGGCGCGCGGCACCGGCCTGGAGGGGTTGCCCGACCCCTGGACCGGGTTGCTGGCGGGGGCGTTCACGACCCGGATTCAGGGAGTGCTGAAACCGGATGAGGGGATCGAGGCGCAAAGCTGGCACTGGGCCTCCCCGCGCCTCACCTGGAACAGCGTTGGCGCATTGAACTGGCGTGAGCGGACCATCGCGCTCCAGACGGTCGGACAACTGCCCGATTTGGGAATGTTTTCAGAGCAGGTCGGCAGGAAATTGACCGGTGCCGCCACCGTGCATGGGCAGATCCGGGGGCCGTGGTCCGCGCCGGAGATGACGTGGCGCGCGGAGAGCGAGACGGTGCGGGTCGAGGAGCAGCCGATTCAGAAGATTCTGGTTCAGGGCGATCTGAAAGATTTCGATCATCACCCCTCCGGCAGTCTGGAGACGCATCTTGTCCAGCCCCAGGGGGTGTTGACCGTGAACACCCGCTATCGCCTGGAGAACGACGCGCGGCTGGTGCTGGAGGGGTTGCAGGTGAGTGCGCCCAAGACCCGGTTGTCGGGTCATCTGGTCGGGGAGTGGCGCCGGGGGTTGCGTCTGTCGGGTGCTTTGAAGGGGGAAATTGCCGATCTGGCGGCGCTCAAGCCCTGGCATGGCCAGGAGTTGGGAGGCGTGGTGAGCCTGGATCTGGCGTTGAAGCAGGGCGAGGATGGCATCCCGCAGGGAGAGTTGCATGCCAGGGTGCGGAACTTGAGTGGTCGGTTCGGTCGCATGGAGGGGATGCGGATCGAAGCCCGTGCCGGTTTGGAACGAGGGGGGGTGCCCAGGGTGGAGGCCACGGTGGGTCTTGATCGTTGGAGCCGGGACGAATGGCGGGTGGAGAAGGTGCAGGGGCGGGCCACGGGGAGTCTGGAGCAGTTGCAATTTTCCGGGGAGGGGCAGGGGCGGTTGCGATGGCCGTATTCCTTTGCGACCAAAGGCTCTTTGCGTCGGAAAGGAGAGAGTTGGAGTCTGAATCTTCAGGAGTTGACCGGCAGGTTGGATAAGGAGCCGGTCAAACTGATCGCCCCGCTTACGGTCACGGGCAGTGCCAGGGGGGTGGAGATCGCCCCCTGGGAGGGACGGGTGGGCGAGGCGGTGGTGACCGGATCCTGGCGCCGGGAGGGGCGTCAGGTGGCGGGCAAGGGGCGTGTGCAGGGGGATCTGGCGTTGTTGCACCGGTTGGGGATCTGGCCGTTGCGGGGCGAGGCCAAAGCGGAAATGGAGGTTTCCGGGCATGAGGATCGTCCCCAGGTGCAGGTGCATGCCACGCTGGTCAAAGGGCGTCTGCTGACCGAAGGCATGAAACCTCTGCCGCCGTTGCATGTGACGCTGAATGGCCAGGCGCAAGAGGGGCAGAATCCCCGGATCGAGTTGCAGGCGCGCGGGTTGACGCCGGAAGAGACCCGAGGCTTTCTGGTGCTGCCCATGCGTTTGTATGCGCGCGCGCCGTGGCTGACGCTGGACCGTTCCGGTGTGCTTTCCGGGGAGATGCGCACCGGGATCCATCTGGAGGAACTGGGGCGGTGGCTGGGTTGGGACGAACGGCAACGGCTGGAAGGGGTGTTGAAGGTCGATCTGATCGCCGGAGGCAGTCTGGAGCAACCGACCATGCAGGGCAGCGCCACTTTGGAGAAAGGGCGTCTGGAGTTGGCCGACACCGGGAGTACGTTGCAGGAGATCCGTTTGCGGATCAAGGCAGAGGGAGAGTCCCTGGTGCTGGAGTCGTTGAGCGCCACGGATGGCGAAAAGGGGGGGATTCAGGCCGAGGGGCGTTTGCAGCTCGATGCCGGGCGTCAGTTTCCTCTGGAGGGGCAGGTGCGGTTTGTTCAGGCCGTGGTGTTGCGCCGGGAGGATGCGACGGCCCAGGTGAGCGGTCCGTTGCGGATTGCGGGGACGCTGGCCGCGCCGCGCGTGCAGGGAGAGTTGACCCTGCATCGGGCCGAGTTTCATCCTGCGGCCAGTGGTGCGGGGGAGATTCGTGTGGTGGAGTTGGATGAGCCGCACGCGGGGGCCGGGGCCGGGGGGGCAACCGGGGAAACGCTTCCTTGGCCGGCGGTGGAACTGGATCTGGCGGTGTCGATTCCGGGGCGTGCCATGTTGCGGGGCCATGGGTTGGATTCGGAGTGGATGGGAACGTTGCGGGTGACCGGTGCGGCATCCGAACCTCGGGTGGTGGGACAGTTGCAGGTCAAGCGGGGCACGTTGGATCTGCTGGAGCGGCGATTGCAATTGACCAGCGGCGCCGTGACGCTGGATGGCAGTTGGCCGCCAGACCCCTGGATCGAGATGGCCTCCACGTTGCGCCGTCGGGAGGTGGTGACCCATGTCGGCCTGGAAGGGCGGATCCAGCATCCCAGGGTGACTTTGACCAGCGAACCGGCGATGTCCGAAGAGGAGATTCTGTCGCATTTGCTGTTTGATCGCGCCACGGACAGCATCACGCCGGGTCAGGCGCTCAAGCTCGCCTGGGCCTTGAAGAACATGCAGGAGGATGGTCCCGGTTTCCTGGGGCGGGTGCAACGGGAGTTGGGCATCGACCG
Organism: Magnetococcales bacterium; assembly: GCA_015234115.1. Taxonomy (GTDB): domain Bacteria; phylum Pseudomonadota; class Magnetococcia; order Magnetococcales; family Magnetaquicoccaceae; genus Magnetaquiglobus. The sequence continues at coordinate 4,272 of JADFWP010000086.1, read as the reverse complement.
GCTGGATGTAAGCGGGGATTCGGCGAAGACCGGTACGGTCAGCGCGGGCAAATATCTGACCGACGATATCTATCTGGAGATGGAAAAGGGGTTGAAGTCCGATTCGGGCCGGATCAACGTCGAGGTGGAGATGACCCCGCAGCTTTTTCTGAAAAGCGGTGTGGATGCCAAATCCAATGCGGATGTCGGGGTGCAGTGGAAGATGGATTATTGAGCAGGGCAGTATTTTGTCAATGGGGTTCAGGGGCCAGGGGCGAGAGCCTCTTTGGCGCTGTGCCGCAGGCGCGCCTTTTGGTCGCCGCAGGTAACGCCTTTGGGCCAAAGACGCATGGATCCAAAATGCGCTGCTTCGGCCAAACGAAGGGTGGCTTATGGCCGGGAAAGCGGTTAGAATGAGGGGATGAGCCTGTCGAGAGATTTTTGTTTATCCGTCCCCCCCTCCCGCCCCGATCCGGGTGCGGTCTGCCCCCCTGGAGAGTGAATATCGTGACAACAAACCCCGAAAGCGCAGCCCTGGCTGCCGAACTGGTCAAACGGCTCGACGACAAGAAAGGCCAGGATATGGTGGTGGTCGATCTGCTGGGACGGACCGGATTCGCCGATTATTTCGTGATCGTGACCGGCACCTCCTCGACCCATGTTTCGACCCTGGCCAACGAGGTGCAACTGTTTGCCCATGAGCGCAAGATCAACGTGCGCGGCATCGAAGGATTGGTCGAGAGTGCGCCATGGATTCTGGTGGATTTGGGGGATCTGCTGATTCACATCTTTCTCCAGGAGGCGCGGGAGTTCTACAACCTGGAAAAACTGTGGAGTCCCAAGGCTGCGCCCGCCCGTGAGGTCGCCGTCTTGAGCGTGACGACTGCACATGAGACCGCAGCAGCTCCGGCTGCCCCGGCGCACGAGACCGAGCCGGTGAAAGAGAAAGTCAAAGAGAAAAAAGACAAGGACAAGGACAAGGACAAGGACAAGGACAAGGACAAGGACAAGGACAAAGACAAAGAAAAGAACAAGGAGAAACACAAAGAAAAATCCACCGGGGCTGCCCTGGCATGAGAATCACCCTCCTGGCCGTGGGGCGGGTCATGCCCTCCGCGATCCGGGAGTTGGTGGAAGAATACCGGGAGCGGTTGAATCATTTTGTCCCGGCGCGCCTCGAATCCGTGGCCGAAGAGAAGCGCGACAAGGGGATCACGTCCGCGTTGGCCCTGGAACGGGAGGCGCAGCGGCTGCGCAGCCGGATTCCGCCCGGCGCGCTGGTCGTCGCCCTGGATGGCGCGGGTCGCATGCTCTCTTCCGTGGAATTTTCCCGTCAGATGGACCACTGGCTGCAAGCATCCCATTCCGAAGCGTTCTTTCTGATCGGCGGACCGGATGGTCTGGATCCATCCATCAAAGCCGCCTCTGCTTTCACTCTCTCCCTTGGCTCCATGACCTATCCCCACATGCTGGCACGGGTGATGCTGCTCGAACAGCTCTATCGGGCCATGACCCTCTTGCGCGGAGTGCCGTATCATCGTTAGACTGAAGGCTGGATCATGAATGGGGGGCGATTACCATCAACCGATTCAGGATGTGTCATGAGTACGGTATCCTCCAATCCAGAAAAGAGCGGGAGCGGCTCGGTGCGCCAGGTGACGCGGCTGACCGTGGCGGCCATGGGACTTTGGACCGTGGTGGTTGTGTTGTCGTTGTTGTGGAATGTCGGACGTCAGCAGGATGTCACCTGGGCCATGGCGCTGAATACCGCGCGCGCGGCTTTCAACAAGGATCTGGCCTATCGGCAATGGGCGTCGGAACATGGCGGCGTCTATGTCGAACCCACCGAAAAAACCCCGCCCAGCCCCTGGATGGCCCATCTGCCGGATCGGGATGTGGTCACCACCGAGGGGCGTCGACTGACCCTGATGAATCCCGCTTATATGCTGCGCGAGATGATGGGCGATTTCTCCGAGTTGTACGGCATTCAGGGACGCATCGTCGGCATTGTCTATCTCAATCCCGGCAACAAGGCCGATCCCTGGGAAGCGGAGGCGATTCACCGCTTTGACAGTGGCGAGGTTGACGAGATCGTCGCACGGGCCGATCTGAACGGTCAACCCCACCTGCGTCTGATCCGACCGATGTTCATGCAGGAGAGTTGTCAGAAATGTCATGGCCACCTGGGCTTTCCCAACGGATCGGTACGTGGGGCGGTGGGGGTATCGGTTCCGTTGCATGCCTACAGTGCGGCCGAGCGTTCCGCGATCCACGCCATGGGGTGGTCGCATGGCAGTGTCTGGCTGCTGGGACTGGCAGGGTTGCGTTTGGGGGGGCGCCGGGCTGCCGCCCATCTGGCGGAACGGGACCGCGCCGCCGCCGAACAACGTCTGACCGCCCGCATGTTCGAAAATGCCCTGGAGGCCATGGTGATCACCACCGATGATGCCGCCATTCTGCGCATCAATCCCGCCTTCACCGAACTGACCGGCTATACCCCGGATGAGGTGGTGGGACGCAAAACCAGTCTGTTGCGTTCGTTCCATCACGATCAGGCCTTTTATGCGGCCATGTGGCAGTCGCTGCTCGATACCGGTCGCTGGCAGGGCGAGATCATGAATCGTCGCAAGGATGGCAGTCTCTTTGCCGCCTGGGAGACCATCGCCGCCGTCGTGGAACCCGGTCAGCAAAAGGCCAGCTATTATGTCGCCAGTTTCCGGGACATTACCGAACAGTTGGAAATTCATCAACACATTCAGCATTTGGCCCATTTTGATCCCTTGACCGATCTGCCCAACCGGGTCTTGTTTCATGATCGTCTCAATCATGCCCTCTCCCTGGCCAGAAGGGAGGAGCAGCGGATTGCCGTATTGTTCCTTGATCTGGATGGTTTCAAGAAGGTCAACGACACCCTGGGCCATCATGCGGGAGATGATCTGCTGGTCGAAGTGGCGCGTCGGCTCAGTTCCGCCTTGCGTCAATCCGATACGGTTTCCCGGTTGGGCGGGGATGAATTCGCTTTGTTGCTCGAAGCCCTCGATGAGGTGGCGGATGCCGAACGGGTGGCCGAGAAGTTGCTGGCGGAGTTGAATGCCCCCATCGTTCTGGCAGACCGGGATGTGTTTGTCGGGGGCAGCATTGGCATCAGTCTCTTTCCGGATGACGGCACCTCGGTGGAGGAACTGCTCATGCATGCCGATACTGCCATGTATCAGGCCAAGGCCGAGGGCAAAGGGTGTTTCCGGTTTTACTACTCCGAGATGACCAGACGCCAGGAGCGGCGCATGGAACTGGAGGACGCCTTGCGGGGCGCCATGGTCGATCACACCTTCGAGGCCTATTTTCAACCCAAGCTGGACTTGAAGAGCCGGCAAATCACCGGGTTCGAGGCTTTGGTGCGGTGGCGTCATCCCACCTGGGGCCTGGTCTCTCCGGCGGATTTCGTGCCGCTGGCCGAAGAGTTGGGACTGATCACCACCATCGACATGCTGGTATTGGAACAGGCTTGCGCCCTGGGACGCCGTTGCATGGAGCAGGGATTTCCCGTGACCATGGCGGCCAACATCTCCAGTCTGGATCTGAAACGTCCCGACCTGATCGACGACATTGCCCGGATCATCACGGCCAGCGGTTTTCCCGCCGGGCAGGTCATTCTTGAAATTACCGAAAGCTTTGCCATGGAGATGGGACAGGGGGGAATCGCGGTGCTGGAGCAGTTGCGCGCCCTGGGCGTGGCGTTGGCGATCGACGATTTCGGGACTGGTTACTCTTCTCTGGGGTATCTGAAGCAGTTGCCGGTGGAGACGGTGAAAATCGATCGGCTTTTCGTGCGTGACATCGGGGTGGATTCCCGGGATACCATGCTGGTTGCGACCATCATTGGTCTGGCGCACAGTCTGGATCTCAAGGTGGTGGCCGAGGGGGTCGAATATCCCTCCCAGCAGCATGTGCTCCAGAATCGGGAGTGCAACGAGGTTCAGGGCTATCTGATCGCCCGTCCCATGCCGGCAGAGCAGGTGCTGCCTTTCCTGGAGACCCGGCGTCTCTCCTGAATTTGTTGGGTGTTGGTGGGGTCCAGGAGGCATTGGCCCCTGTTGGGGTTCAGGGGCGAAGCCTCTTTTGGGACTTTGGCGCGCTTTTTTCAGCAGTGCGTCCCCTGGTCGCCGCAGGCGACGCTTTTTTTGATCAGAACTCATTGTCTCGAAATGGTCGCGGTTCAAGATCAAAACATTTTAAAATTTGTAACTATTCAGCACCCCCGTTGCCACCGTATGACGGCGTAGGGCATCGGTC
>JADFWP010000085.1 GCA_015234115.1 Magnetococcales bacterium | reverse complement strand
GGATATGCAGCCAAAAGTCAACCCGTCTGACTGACGGGGAGAAATGGACGCATACGATGTTTCGGGAAGTGCCGGACGAATCAGCGGACAGTTGGTCCCGTATTGCTGCTCTCGCCACCTTGACTGGGCATATGACTCTTGAAACGCTTTTTGAGCATTTGCGCTTCAAAAACAGTGATCAGGCATGGAAGGGGGCTGTTCAGGTTTTTTGTTCAAATTTGGACAAGCACAATGCATTTTGTGTGTCTGGTCTGGATGAAATCGTGCGGTGGGACACTTTGCCTGATCCTCTGTTTTCAGAATTGATACGGATGTTCCGTGATAAGAAACACCAGCCCTATATCCCCGTGCAGTTGGGGAAACAGTTTATCAACCATACTGCGCTTACGAGTGTCAGTTGTAATTTGGGTGATTTTTTTGAATGGCTGGCGTTCCTTGCTGAACGGGATTCTTTAAGCACTCTGGAACTGTGTGAGCAATTGATAAAACACTTGAGCAGCCTGGAACCTCTCCGTCATATTTGGGATACGGACGACCTTTTTGCTGCATGGACATCTATTTTGCGTGAAGCGGACGAAACCAACGATGAAAATCTTATGCGCCGTATTGTCGCCTTGCAAGACAGATTCCTGCAAATGGGGATTTATAAAACGGATGAATGGCTGCAAAAGGCGGAATCTTTATGATATATGTAAATATCAACAATATCGTTGATGAAGCGATGCGCAACTCTTTCATGAAAGCCCTATCAATTGGAAACCCATAAATGCCTTTGACCCTGCCACAACTGGAACGCCACCTCTTCAAGGCCGCCGACATTCTGCGTGGCAAGATGGACGCCTCGGAATTCAAGGAATACATTTTCGGCATGCTGTTCCTCAAGCGGTGTTCCGACGTGTTCGAGCAACGGCGTGAGGATGTCGTCCGGCTGGAAATCAACGCAGGCAAAAGCAAGAGTGACGCCGACAAATCTGCCGAGAATTCCCGCTGGTACATGAAGGATGGCTCTTTTTGGGTGCCGCCCCATTCGCGCTACGACTACCTGGTCAATGAGGCCCACCACAATATTGGCAACTTTTTGAACAAAGCGTTGACCGGCATCGAAACCACCAACACCAGCCTGTCCGATGTGTTGGAGCATATCGATTTTACCCGCAAAGTGGGCCAGAGCAAAATCCCCGACATCAAGTTGCGCCAACTCATCACCCATTTCGGTCAGCACCGCATGCGCAACGAGGATTTTGAATTTCCTGACATGCTCGGTGCCGCCTATGAATATCTGATTGGAGAGTTCGCCGATTCCGCTGGCAAGAAGGGGGGCGAGTTCTACACACCGCGCTCTGTGGTGCGGATGATGGTGCGCTTGATCAAGCCGGAATTGCAGCACGACATCTATGACCCCTGCTGTGGTTCCGGCGGCATGTTGATCGCCGCCAAGGAGTACATCGACGAACATGGCGAAGAGGGACGCAAGGCCAATCTGTTCGGGCAAGAGTTCAACGGCACGGTGTGGTCCATTGCCAAAATGAACATGCTGCTGCACGGCATCAGCACCGCCAACCTGCAAAACGATGACACACTGGCCGATCCGCAGCATGTGGAAGGGGGTGAGTTGATGCGTTTTCATCGTGTGCTCACCAATCCGCCTTTTTCCCTCCCCTGGGGAAATAGTGAAAAAAATGCCGACGGCACCGCTGCATGGCGTCCCAGGTTTGAGGCAGAACGATTTTCTTACGGTCAGGTGCCCCTGGGTGCCAAGAAGGCCGACCTGATGTTCTTGCAGCACATGCTCGCCGTCACTCGGGATGGCGGCATGGTGGCCACGGTCATGCCTCATGGTGTCCTGTTCCGGGGTGGTGAGGAGAAAACCATCCGTGCGGGCATTATTGAGGATGATCTGCTGGAAGCAGTGATCGGCGTGGCCAGTAATCTGTTTTACGGCACCGGCATTCCCGCCTGCATTCTGGTGCTGCGCCAAAGGGTGCAAGATGGTGCCAACCGGGTCAGTGGCAAACCTGCGGAACGTCGAGGCAAGGTGCTGTTCATCAATGCCGACCGGGAGTATTTCGAGGGCCGCGCCCAGAATTATCTGCTGCCCGAACACATCGAAAAGATCGTCACCACCTTCGACGAATTCCGCGCCATCCAGGGTTTTTCCAGTATCGTGGAGAATGCTACCCTCTCGGCCAACGACCACAACCTCAACATTCGCCGCTATGCCGATAACGCGCCACCCCCCGAACCCCACGACGTGCGCGCCCATCTGGTGGGCGGCATCCCAAAAGCCGAACTGGCGGACAAAGCCGACCTGTTCAAGGCTCATGGAATGGACCCCCTGGATCTACTGATCCAGCGCGATGAAAAATATTTGGATTTTCGGCCCGATCTGCACACCAGGCAAGCCCTCAAGCCCGCCATCGAGGCCAATGCCGGGCTGTTGGCCAAGGAAACTGCGATTTTCAAGGCTTTCGAGAGTTGGTGGACAACCCACAACGCCCGCATTACCGCGTTGTCTGGCCAGATGAATAATACAACCACTCTGGTGGCATTGCGCAATGACCTGTTGGCCAGCTTCAGCCAGTCGTTGGACTCCATTGGTCTGCTCGACCCCTTTCAGGTGCGGGGAATCGTCGCCGGTTTCTGGTATCAAACCAAATACGACTTTCTCACCTTGATGGCGCGGGGAGCCAAGGGTGTGGCCGACGCTTGGCGCATCAGCATCGTCACCGCCCTGGAAGACAAGGCCAGCAAGGAAAGTCCTCTGGAGCACAAACTGGTCAAATTGCTGATGAGTCGTTTTGTCGCCGAGATCCAGGAACTGGAAGCCCAAAAAGCCGAGTTGGAAAGCCGGATCAAGGCTGCGGCACCGGCCAAAGACGACGGCAGCGATGAGGAAGATGCAGCCACCGATGCCCAGGACGAGGAGAACCCTGTCAGCGAGGCACAGATCAAAGCCTGGAAAAAAGAACTCACCGACACCAGGAGGCGCCTCAAGGCCAAACTGGAGAGTTTCACCAATCACATCAACCAGGCCGTTGGCGGCCTGACGGATCAAGCCGCAGCCGATCTTTTGCTCGTCATCTTGCACCACGACATGCGCGCCATCCTGGAGCGGTACATCGCAGCCCAACGCAAACAGGTCGTCGCGGCTTTTGAGAATTGGTGGGACAAGTACCGGGTGACGCTGGGGGAGATCGAAGGCAAACGAGATGCGGCGGCCAAGGCGTTGCAGGGGTTTTTGAGGGGGTTGGGGTATGTGTGAGCGTTCCTGGGACAACAAAACCATCGGGCAATGCCTATCCGATAGATTCTCTGGGGAATGGGGTGGCGAACCGTGTCCAGGAAATTCCCGTGTGCTTCGAGCCACCGACATTGACGATGACGGACATATCGTCGGATCTGGCGTTTTACGGCGTCTGCCAATTGGCAAGCTGACATTAAAATGCCTACTGAATGGCGATATTTTGCTTGAAGGATCTGGTGGCGGTCCTGACAAACCTGTGGGACGAGTTGCTTTCTTTGATGCATTGCAACATCCAGAAGTGGCGGTTTGTTCCAACTTCTTTAAAACGCTCAGACCAAATCTAATTTTTGTTGAACCACGATTTCTATTGCATAAGTTGTCTTGGTTTTACAGGCAGCCGATTCTATTGACATTTCAACAACAAACAACTGGAATAATTAACCTCAAATTCGAAGAGTACCTAGAGGCATTTATTGATTTACCCTGTGATCTGAAAGAACAAAGGGGCATTGCCCTCGTTCTCGATACCCTCGACACCGCCATCCACGAAACCGAGTCCATCATCGCCAAGCTCAAGGCCATCAAGCAGGGCCTGCTGCACGACCTGCTGACGCGAGGAATAAACGCCAACGGCGAACTGCGCCCACCCCAGTCCGAAGCACCGCATCTTTACAAGGAATCGCCATTGGGGTGGATTCCGAAGGGGTGGGATGTCGCCCCGACGACCACCCGTTGCACATTGATAACAAAAGGTGCAACTCCGTCTACCCATAAGATGTGGCAAGGCAGTGAAGGAATTCGATTCCTTCGTGTCGACAATTTGTCGTTTGATGGTCGGTTCGACCTGAACGCGAGCACATTTCGAGTGAGTGCCGCGACGCACAATGGCTTTCTTGCGCGCTCAAAATGTCAGCCTGGCGATGTACTTACAAACATCGTTGGACCGCCCTTAGGAAAGCTCGGGCTTGTTACCGAGGAAAGTGGCGAAATCAACATCAATCAAGCGGTTGCGCTATTTCGTCCAACCGAAAAGCTGCTGTCGAGGTTTTTTTTGATCTGGCTTAGTAGTGAGATCTCTCAGGCGTGGCTTAAAAAACGTGCCAAGCAAACATCGGGACAAGTAAATTTGACGTTAGCCCTTTGCCAAGAACTTCCGCTTCTCTGCATGGCAACTGTTGAGCAACAGGCAATCGTTGATATGGTTCACACGGCGCAAATGCGAATCAATTTTGAGGAGGATCAACTCGGAAAGTTGCACTTCGAAAAATCCGGCCTCATGGACGACCTCCTCACCGGTCGCGTCCGGGTCACGCCTTTACTCACAGATGCCCTGTCATGACCGACCCGCGCCCTGTCTCCCTCATCCCGCCCCCCATCGGTTACGCCGAATGGCTGGCCGAGTTGAAAACCCGCATCCACACCGCCCAGCAACGGGCGGCGTTGGCGGTGAATCGGGAACTGGTGCTGCTGTACTGGCAAATCGGCCGGGACATTCTGGAGCGGCAGGAGCGGGAGGGTTGGGGGGCCAAGGTGATCGAACGGTTGGCCCATGACCTGCGCACGGCCTTCCCGGAAATGAAGGGATTTTCCAGGGCCAACCTCATGTACATGCGCGCCTTTGCCGAGGCGTGGCCTGATGGACAAATCGTCCAACAGGCTGTTGGACAATTGCCTTGGGGGCACAATCTGGTGCTGCTCACCCGCTTGAAAAATCCGCAACAGCGACTGGCCTACGCCCGGCGTGCCATCGAACACGGTTGGTCACGGGCTACCCTCAACATTCACGTTGAAACCCGTCTGTTGGAGCGGGAAGGCAAGGCGTTGACCAATTTCGAGAGTCGTTTGCCCGCTTCCGGCTCTGATCTGGCGCGCCAGACGCTGAAAGACCCCTATCTGTTTGACTTTCTCGATGTGGGCCAAGAGGCCGGTGAACGGGAGATCGAAACGGCTCTGGTGCAACACGTCACCCGTTTTCTGATGGAACTGGGTGCGGGCTTTGCCTTTGTTGGGCAGCAGGTGCATCTGGAGGTGGGCGGCGAGGATTTTTTTGTCGATCTTTTGTTTTATCATTTAAAGCTGCGCTGTTATGTGGTAATCGAATTGAAAGCAGAGAAATTCAAGCCGGACCATCTGGGGCAGTTGGGGTTTTACCTGACCGCTGTGGACATGCAGATGAAAACCGAACAGGATGCTCCCACCATCGGCTTGTTGCTGTGCAAGAGTAAAAACAAGGTGGTGGCCGAGTACGCCCTGCGAGACAGTGCCAAACCCATGGGGGTGGCTGAATACCAATTGCTGGCGTCTTTGCCGGAAGAGTTGCAAAGCAGTCTGCCCAGCATCGAGCAGATTGAACAGGAGTTGGCCGCTTTGGTGGCCATCACGGACGCAGGCTGAGGGGAAACATGGATGGGCTGGGAACTCGAAGAAGTGGAAAAGCCCTTTGTCGCCCAACTGGAAAAGCTGGGCTGGGCGCACGTTGAAGGCAGCATCGACGACCCGCTGGTCACGGGACGAACCCAATTTGCCGAGGTGATCCAGGAGGAAGTGCTGCGGGCGCAATTGTTGGCCATCAATCCCGGTGCCAACGGTCAACCTTGGCTGGATGAGGCGCGCATTTCCGAGGCCGTGGCCGCCATCACCCGGCTGGGCGTGCCCAAGCTGATGGAGGCCAACGCCAAGGCCACCGAGCTGCTGATCATGGGGCTGACGGTGGAAGGTTTGCCGGACTGGAACGGAGGACGCGGCCAGACCATCCGCTATATCGACTGGGAAAACCCTGCCAACAACCGTTTCACCGTGGTGAATCAATACCGGGTGGATTGCCCGCCTGGATTCAACAGTGCCAAGGCGTTCATCATTCCCGATCTGGTGTTGCTGGTGAATGGCCTGCCGCTGGTGGTAGTCGAGTGCAAAAGCCCCTCCATCCCCGAACCGTTGGCCGACGCCGTTGACCAGTTGCGCCGCTACAGCAACCAGCGCCGCGCCACCTTCGAGGTGGAGGAGAACGAAGGCAACGAATCCCTGTTTGCCACCAATCAACTGTTGGTGGTCTCCAGTTTCGACGAGGCACGGGTGGGCTGCGTGGGGGCGACGTTCGACCATTTCGCCCCCTGGAAAACCGTGGCCGGACCGGATGGGTTAGGCAGTGAACTGGAGGTGGCCACCAGCCTGGGCAAAACCCTCCTCTCCGCACAGGAACGCCTGATTGCCGGACTCTTAAACCCGGCCCACCTGCTGGATGTAGTACGCCATTTCATGCTTTTCATGCAGGTTGGGGGACAAACCATCAAGGCGGTGTGCCGTTATCCCCAATATCGGGCGGTCAACCGGGCCATTGTCCGCCTCAAGACCGGGCAGACTCGTCGGCAGCATGGAGAATATGATCAGCGCGGCGGCATCATCTGGCATACGCAAGGCTCTGGGAAAAGCCTGACCATGGTGTTTCTGGTACGCAAGATGCGCAGCGACGTGCAACTGCGCCGTTTCAAAGTAGTGGTGGTCACGGATCGCAAGGATCTGCAAACCCAGTTGTCCGCAACTGCCACGCTGACTGGCGAGGTGGTATCCGTGGCCGACTCCAGCCACGGCATTCAGGCTTTGGCCCGCAACAAGGGGCCTGGACTGATTTTCGCCACCATCCAAAAATACCGGGACAAGGATGCCTTGGAAGATGTACCGGTCACACCCCAACCAAATACACTCAAAACCACACGCAGAGCAGAGGAACATTTCGAGGTGCTCAACGAGGATGAATCCATCCTTGTGTTGATTGACGAGGCGCATCGCACCCAGGCGGGAGATCTGCACGCCAACCTGCTGGCCGGACTGCCCAACTGCGCGCGAATTGGCTTCACGGGCACGCCCATCATCATGGGTGAGAAAAAACGCACCCATGAGATCTTTGGCGCGTTTATCGACCGCTATACCATCAAGGAGGCCGAATCCGATGGCGCGATCGTGCCGGTACTTTACGAAGGCCGCACAGCACAGGGAGCCATCAAGGACGGTGCCAACCTGGACGAACTGTTCGAGGATCTGTTCCGCCAGCACACCCCGGAAGAACTGGAGTCCATCAAACAGAAATATGCCACCAGAGGCCACATCTTCGATGCCCCGGCTCTCATCGCCGACAAGGCGCAAGACATCATCTGCCACTATGTCGCCAACATCCTGCCCAACGGTTACAAGGCGCAGGTGGTGGCTTACAGCCGCCTGGCCGCGCTCCGTTACTTCGATGCCCTGCAAAAAGCCAGGGATGAACTGCTGATCGAGGCGGAAAACCTTTCTCCCACTGACAAGGCACTGGACGACGAAGCCTTGTGCCAACGCTCCCCCAAGGTGCAAGCCGTGGTGCAGGCTTGGCGCTACCGCGACATGCTCGCCAGAATCGAGTTCGCGCCCATCATCTCCGGCAGCAACAACGACGACCCGACCTGGAAACCATGGACGGACGGCACAGCCCAGGAGCAATTGGTCAAACGTTTCAAAAAGCCCCTGGTCCATCCCAAAGCGGGGAAAAGTGATCCATTGACTTTTCTGGTGGTCAAATCCATGTTGCTGACCGGATTTGACGCCCCCATCGCGGGGGTGATGTATCTGGACCGTCCCATTCGCGAGGCCGAACTGTTGCAGGCCATTGCCCGGGTCAACCGCACCGGCTTTGGCAAGCGTTGCGGTATTGTGGTGGATTACTACGGCGTAGCCCGGCATCTGCGGGAAGCTCTGGCCGCCTATGCCGATGAAGAGGTGGAAGGCGCGCTTGCCAGCCTGAAAGACGAGATCCCGATATTGCGCGACCGGCATGTGCGGGTGGTCGATCTGTTCCGAAAACAGGGTATCGACTCACTGGAGGATGCGGAAAGCTGCATCCAGGCACTGGACAACGAAAAGATACGCGCCGAATTTGCGGTCAAACTTAAAGCATTTCTGGCCTCTCTGGATACCATCCTTCCCCGGCCAGAAGGCTTGCCCTATACCCGTGATGCCAAGCGACTGGCCTTTATTTACGCCCGTGCCCGCAACCGCTACAAGGATACACCGGAACTGGGCAAGGATGTGGGAGCCAAAGTGCGCAAGCTGATCGATGACCATGTGATCTCGCTGGGCATCGACCCGAAAATCCCCCCGATCCAGCTTTCAGACGCCGAATTCGATTCCCACCTCGCCCGCGCGGCCAATGACCGCGCCAAGGCATCCGAGATGGAACATGCGATTCGCTCCCACATCCGCAAACATGTGGATGAAGACCCGGTACTCTATCGCAAGCTGTCGGAACGTCTGAATGAAATCCTGAAAACCCTGGGTGAACAGTGGAACGAATTGCTCGCGCAATTGCAAAAGATCATCGACGAGTTGCGCTCTGGAAAAGTCAGCGACGACATGGCGCATGCAGACCTGCCCGAACACTATACGCCGTTTCTGCGCACGGTTCTGGATGTGGTGTGTGTCGATCAAATGCCCACAGCAACCGAACTGCTCCGTTTGCAGGAGGTGACTGTTGAACTGGTGGACCTGCTGATCCAGGAACTCCAAAGCAGCCGCAATCTCTGGAGCCCCCACAAACGGGCGGCGCAGGATGACCTGAATGGCCAGATTTTTGATTACCTGATGCGTCTGCGTCCTCCTCTGGTCGATACCGACAAGGCGGGCGTATTGGCCGACAGACTGATGATACAAGCTCGCGCCAGCCATGATCAGTTGGTTCAGATGTGATGACCATGTCCAACCCGGCACACCTCTGCGCGCATCCACCCGACGCCATGGATAACAGTCTGACTGTGGATGATTTACAGTTCACGGTCCGCCGCAGTGACCGCCGCAAAACAATGCAGATCACAGTGGAACGCAGTGGCGCATTGCTGTTGAGTATCCCGCCTCACCTGGACGAGGAGAAGCTGCGCACGTTTATCCAGGAGAAGAAATTCTGGATCTACACCAAATTGGCCGAGAAAGAGCATTTGCGGTGGAGCGTCCCCACCAAGGAATATGTGGATGGTGAAGGTTTCCTCTACCTCGGTCGCAGTTATCGCCTGCGCCTCGTGGAGAACCAGGACGCCCCCTTAAAAATGCTGAATGGTCGTTTCTTGCTGCGTCGTGATCTGGTTGAGGATGGCCGGAGTCATTTGATTCAGTGGTACAGCCGCCGCGCGAAAGTATGGCTGTGGGACAAGGTCCGGGAGTATGTATCACGCATGGAAGTCACGCCATCCGGGGTGAAGGTGCAGGATCTTGGCTATCGATGGGGGTCGTGCGGCAAGGGCGATTGGCTATATTTTCATTGGAAAACCATCCTGTTGCCTGCGAGAATTTCGGAGTATGTGGTTGTCCATGAGATGGCGCATCTTCACGAACCGCACCATACGCCGAATTTTTGGTTGCGCGTCGAACGGGTCATCCCGGACTTTGCGCAACGCAAAACCTGGCTGGCCGAACATGGAATGGATGTCGAAGGAATTTGAAAAACTTTAATAAATTTATAGGATAATAATAGCGTGAACCATCGTGCTAATTTGGATACCACAGTTTGCAAGCTGCGTGAACAACTTCAAAAAATTCAGGACAGAGCGTCACCGATCAGCGAGGAGGACACCAAGCGGGTCTTGA
>JADFWP010000084.1 GCA_015234115.1 Magnetococcales bacterium | reverse complement strand
TTGCCAAAAAACGGCGAAAAACTCTGTCAAGGATCTTTTTTTGGCGGGGTGCTGATATAGTTATAGTCGTTCGTCCATTTATATCCCGTCTGGTTTGCCAGGGGGCAAAGCCACCCCAGGTACGCTTCCGCCGGAAGATCCCAAATTTCGAGGCCAAGAACACCTCATCCCCTGGATGAGACTCTACAAATGCAATGGCACTGCCCTCTCCGCTGCCATTCATCAAGAATCCATTGGAACAAGGCGCAATCCGGGTTATCCTGAAGGATCATTTTTTCCACTCTTTGAACTTCAGCGAGACAGGCGGATCCCATGAACCACTCCTTGAAAGCGCTCGTCATCTCCCTTTCCGTGGCAGCCCTGATTCAACCTCTGCCTGCCGAAAGCGCGCCCGGCGGAGGCTTTGGACGCGCTGCGGGCACCACCCGCGTGGTCAACGCCATTCGCACCAATACCCGCCAGATCTTCAAACCGACCTTTTCGGTCCGCTCCCGCTATGCCAGCGCCATGAATGCCACCACCATGTCGGACGACGGCAAATGGCTCGCCAGCGGCGGCGGCAACGAGGCGGCGCAACTGTGGAATCTCACCACCGGCCAGCGGGAATTGGACCTGCGGGGCCATGCGGGCGCGGTGCAGGCCGTGGCGTTCGTGCCTGGCTCTGGAACCTACGGCTACAGCGCCAAACCCGGCACCAAACAGGCGGCCCACCGCAAGGGATTCCTGGTGACCGCAGGCGTCGATGGCGAGGCCCGACTGTGGAGCATGATCACCGGCGAAACCGTGCGCCGTTTCCGGGGACATGCCGGACCGGTCAATGCCGTGGCAGTCACGCCGGACGGCCAGACCCTCTTCACCGCAGGCGAGGATGGGGCGATCAAAGCCTGGAAACTCGACGACGGCTCGCCGGTGCGCACCCTGTCGGGCCATGCGGGTCCGGTCAAAAGCCTGCTCCTGTCCCGCGATGGCAAGAATCTCGCCTCGGGCGGAATGGATGGCGCGCTCCGGATCTGGAACCCAACCAGCGGTGCCATGGTCCAAGAGTTCAGCGGAGGAGAGGGGCCGGTGCTGTCGCTCTCCTGGAGCGGAGACGGCAGCCGGGTGGCCGCCGGACACGAATCGGGAGCCGTGCGGGTCCATCCCTTGAAAGGCGGATCGGATCTGGTGATCACCGCACCATCCGGCGCCACGCGCGGCGTGGCCATGCGACCCGACAACAGCCAGATCGCCACCGCTGGCGCCGATGGCGTGATCCGGCTCTGGTCTTTGAGCGATGGCGCCCTGATCAAAGAACTGCCCGGCCACCAGAAAGCGGTCCAGACCCTGACCTATGGCGACAATGGCCGACTGCTCCTCTCCGGGAGCCAGGACCAGACGCTGCGGGTCTGGAAACCCGAAACCGGGGCCGAACTGGCGCGCCTCGTCTCGATGCGCTCCGGCTGGGCCGTGGTCGCACCCGATGGACGGTTTGACGGCACCCTGGACGGCGCTTTGGAGGATCGACTCGATGCCATCCAGTGGACCGGTGACGGCATGGCCTTCTCGGTGGATGGATTTGTCGAGAAATATTATCAACCCGCGCTGCTGGGCAAACTGCTCGCCCGGCGCGACAAGATCGATCCCAAGGCTCCGAACGTGACCGAAGGCTTCATGCTCCCTCCGAAAATCGGCGAGATCGCCCGCACCCGTGGGGTGGGATCGGCCAAGTCCGTGGATCTGCAAATCCCGGTCGAAGATCAGGGCGGCGGCATCGACGAGGTGCGGGTCTATCACAATGGCAAGATCGTGGATCAGACCCGTGGCCGCAAGGATGGCACCGGCGACGACAAGACCCGCGCCGTGGAAAAGGTGAGCTATCAGGTGGATCTGGTCAACGGCGCCAATGTCTTCCGGGTGGTGGGGTTGAGCAACGACCGCATCGAGGGCGAAGCCACCTCGGTCACGATCCAGGAGGCCGGAGGCGACGAGGAACCGCCCAAACTGCATGTGATGGCCGTGGGCATCAACAAGTACACCAACCCGGAGATGAACCTCAACTTCGCGGTGCCCGATGCCAAGGGGATCATGGATTTCTTCATGAAAAGCTATGCCAGCCTCTTTCGTACCATCAACACCTACACCCTGCACGACCGCAACGCCACGCGGGGTGACATCATCAAGGGGTTGACCGATCTGCAGAAGGTCCCGGCCAAGGATACGGTCATCATCTATCTGGCCGGCCATGGCGAAACCCTGGACATGGATGACATCTGGTATTTCCTGCCCCAGGATCTGCCTGGCACGGCTGAAAACGAAATTCATGCCGGTGGCCTTTCGTCCATGGTGCTCAAGGACCAGATCGCCCGCATCGCGGCCCACAAGATCACCCTGCTGATCGATGCCTGCAAATCCGGACAGGCCGTGGATGCTTTCGCCGAATTCAAGAACCAGAAACCCATGGCCACCTTGTCGCGTTCCACCGGCATCCACATCGCCACCGCCACCACGGGCAGCCAGTTGGCCAACGAGCTGGGCAGCCTGGGCCATGGCATCTTCACCTACGCCCTGTTGCAGGGACTCGGCGGCAAGGCCGACACCCAACCCAAGGACAACAATGTCTCGGTCGAAGAGATCCTGGCCTTTGCCAAGGAGCAGGTGCCGATTCTCAACCAGAAATACGATCTGGACGCACAAACCCCGGTGGTCAATTCGCGCGGCGATAATTTCGTCATTGCCAAACCAACCGGCAAGTAAGGATGGAATCACGTGGCTCAAACTGCAAAAATCCGCGAAATACCCTATAATTACACCTCGTTTTCCGACCGGGAGATCGTGATCCGCTTTCTCGGCGCCGAAATGTGGGAAACTCTGGAGACGCTGCGGGGCAAACGGGAGACTGGACGATCTGCCCGCATGCTCTTCGAAATCCTCGGGGATCTGTGGGTGGTCTCCCGCAATCCGTTTTTGCAGGAGGATCTGCTGGAACACCCGAAGCGCCTCACCGCTCTCCTGGAGAGCATGAGCCAGCGCATCCAGTTGATCGTGGATCGGGCCAAGGGCAACCCGCTGGTCTTTCAACTGGTGGAGAAACTGCGCGAGGCGGTGCATGCCTTCGGAGCGTGGTTCCCCCGACGGGAGGCGCTGCGCCGCAAGGCGCGTCACGCTCTGGCGCGGGTCACCCGGGAGGAAAACATCGACTTCACCCCCATGGTCCGGGTCGCCCACATCACCGATGCCACGGACTGGCGGGTGGAGTGTCCGGCTTTGGTGCTCAAACCCGACCACGAAAGCGAAGTATCGGCCCTGGTCGCGGTCTGCGCCGAGCTGGGCCTGCCGATCATCCCGCGCGGTGGCGGCACGGGCTATACCGGCTCTGGGGTGGCGCTGCATCCGGACACGGTGATCATCAATACCGAAAAACTCGATGCCATCGGTCCGGTGGAATCGGTGGTCCCGCCAGGATTGAATCGTTCCATCTCCGTGATCCGGGTGGGGGCCGGTGCGGTCACCGCACGGGTCGAAGAGGCCGCAGCCCAGGCAGGCGTGGTGTTCGCGGTCGATCCCACCTCGAAAAACGCCTCGACCATCGGCGGCAATATCGCCATGAACGCCGGCGGCAAAAAGGCGGTCCTGTGGGGCACCACCCTGGACAATCTCCTCTCCTGGCGCATGGCCACCCCGGATGGCGGCTGGCTGGAGGTGGAACGGCTCGATCACAATCTGGGAAAAATCCATGTGTTGCCGGAGGCCCGGTTCCGGGTCACCCGGTTTGGCGCCGATGGTCAACTCCCCAAGGGAGATCCAACGCTGCTGGTGATTCCGGCAGACCATTTCCGCAAACCCGGACTGGGCAAGGATGTCACCAACAAGGCCCTCTCCGGTCTGCCCGGCATCCAGAAAGAGGGATGCGACGGACTGATCACCAGTGCGGTTTTCGTTCTCCATCCCAAGCCGAAATACACCCGCACCGTCTGTCTGGAATTCTTCGGCGCCGACCTCTCCCGCGCCGTACCCGCCATTGTCGAAACCAAACGCTATCTTGAACAGACACCGGGCGTGGCCTGTGCCGGTCTGGAACACCTGGACGAACGTTACCTGCGCGCCGTGGGCTACAACGTCAAGGCCTCGCGGGGCGAACACCCCAAAATGGCCATTCTCGCCGATGTGGTGGGCGATGACGAGGCCCTGGTCGCCGAAGCGGCGCTGCATGTCACCGATCTGGCCCGCGCGCGCGACGGGGAAGGCTTCATCGCGGTCAGCCCCGAAGAGCGCGCCCGCTACTGGGCCGACCGTTCCCGCACCGCCGCCATCGCCGCCCATACCAATGCCTTCAAGATCAACGAAGACGTGGTGATCCCGCTGGAAAAACTCGCCGAATACAACACCGGCATCGAGCGGATCAACATCGTGCAGTCGATGCGCAACAAAATCCAGATGCTCGATGCCATGGAGGGCTATCTGGGCGGCGAATCCTTTGCCCGCAGTCTGCCGCCAGGTTATCCCAACAGCGCGGAAAGTCTCGCTTCGGTGGCCGCCAAACGCGAAGCGGGATTGGCGCTGCTTGGCCGGGTCCGGACACGCTGGAACGCCATTCTGGACCACTTCGACGATGACGCCTCCGACCATCCCGGTCTGCTCGACACGCCGGAACAGGCCGCTCCCGGTGTACGGTTGAGCGATCTGCTGCTGCGGCGCGCCATGCGGATTTCGTTTCGGCAGGAGGTGCAACGTCCGCTCAACAACGCCTTTGGCGGCGAGTTGTGGGAAGGGGTGCGCCGGGAACTGGACGCCATCCACCATGCGGTGCGCACCCGACGTCTGTTCGTGGCGCTGCACATGCACGCCGGCGATGGCAATGTCCACACCAACATCCCGGTCAACTCCAACGACTACGAAATGCTGCAAGAGGCCGAACGGATCGTGGATCAGATCATGGCCCTGGCTGTGGCGCTCGATGGTCGCGTCTCCGGGGAGCATGGCATCGGGTTGACCAAATTCCGTTTTCTCGATCCCGACATCATCGAGGCGTTCGTGCAATACAAGCAGAGCGCCGATCCGGAAGGACGGTTCAATCCCGGCAAGCTCCTGCCCGGCTCGGGGCTGGAAAATGCCTACACCCCCTCGCTGCGACTGGTGCAGCAGGAGGCGCTGATCCTGCGGGAGAGCGCCATGGGTGCCTTGAACGACGATGTGCGCAACTGCCTGCGCTGCGGCAAGTGCAAAAAGGTCTGCTCGACCCATGTGCCCCGCGCCAATCTGCTCTATTCGCCCCGCGACAAGATCCTGGCCACCGGCTTGATCATCGAAGCCTTTCTGTACGAAGAACAGGCCCGTCGCAAGGTTTCGTTAAGCCATTTCGATGCCCTGACCGACCTGGCCGATCACTGTGCCATCTGTCGGCGGTGCGCCACCCCCTGCCCGGTCAACATCGATTTCGCCTCGGTGACCATGCGCATGCGCGAACTGCTCAAGAGTCGCACCCGGCGTTCGGGTCGGATCGGCCATCGCATGGCATTGGCCTTTTTGACGGCCACGGATCCGCGCGTGATCCGGCTGGCGCGACAATTTTTCATTCTCGGCGGCTATGCGGCCCAACGCTGGGCGCATAAATTATGGAAAGAGCTTGCCAAACGTCATCACCGCCCGGACGCCCCCCCCAAAGCTGCCGCCGGACGGGCACCGAACGTGGTCGAACAGGTGATTCCACTGCTGGAACGCCCCTTGCCCTCGGGACTGCCGAGTCGTTCGGCGCGGGGATTTCTGGATATCGAGGATCCGGGCATCATTCCGGTATTGCGGGATCCGGATCGCTGGGAACCGAAACTGGAGAGCGTCTTTTATTTTCCGGGATGCGGCTGCGAGCGGCTTTTTTCCGACATTTCGCTGGCCGCCATTGCCATGATGCTCCATGTGGGTGCCCAGGTGGTGCTGCCTCCTGGCGCCATCTGCTGCGGCTTTCCCCAGAGCGCCTCGGGGCTGGAGACCCTGGGCCGTCAGATCACCATGCGCAACCGGGTATTGTTTCACCGCGTGGCCCACGCCTTGAGCCACATGGAGATCCGGACCGTGGTGGTCTCCTGCGGCACCTGTCTGGATCAATTGGAAAAATACCACTTCGAGGAGATCTTTCCCGGTTGCCGCCTGCTCGATGTGCATGAATACCTGATGGAAAAAGGGGTGCGCATGCAGACCTCCAGTCGCGAACCGATGCTGTTCCACGACCCGTGCCATTCGCCGATGAGGCTTCATCCACCGCTGGTGGTGGCCTCGACCCTGATGGGCCGACCGGCAGTGCTGGCGGATCGCTGTTGCGGCGAAGCGGGCACCTTTTCCGTCTCGCGTCCGGATATTTCCGCCCAGGTCCGTTTCCGCAAGGAGGCGGAACTCAACCGCACGCGTGATCCCGACCAGTCGGCGCGCATTCTCACCGCCTGTCCCTCCTGTTATCAGGGGCTGTCCCGACTGGAAAACACCACCACCGATTTCATGGTGGTGGAACTGACCCGCGCCCTGCTCGGGGAAGAGTGGCGCGAGACCTTTTTGCAGCGCATGCAACGGGGAGGGCTGGAGAGGGTGCTGCTCTGACAAAGAATGCAATCAATCGCCACAGAACCAGAGGATCAGTTTTCTTTCAACTCTCCTCTGGCAGTGGCGCGATCCTTCACCCGGCTGAACGGTTACGCCAAATCAATACCGAGAACCTTGATTTCTTTCTCTATCTCATTATGTTTGTTCATGGTTCGTTCCGCTCCTTTGACGGTTGTTAACATCTCCTTCCGGCACATTTCGATGCCGTGGCACACTGATGCCGTTTGGAGCGGGGCGGACTATACTATTAGTATTATCTCGCCTCTACTCACATAAAACAGCGAGGAACCCAGTTCATGACCCCTCCAACGTTTCAAAGTCAGTTTGAGACTATTCTATTCAATACAACATGAAATTTTGGTTTGAAACAAATGAACGAATCAACCTGGTCATTCGAAAAGATGTTATCATAATTTTTACAGAGCAATATCAACTGTTTAATTTTTCGATATTCACGGTTCTTATCTGGCTCGATAGTTGCTTGATAACCTGTGAAAGTGGTAAGCATTTTGGTTTACTACTCATTCAATTCGGTAAATCTCCGCCTTTGACGGAGGAATCCGGCCTTATGGAGGAACACGTTATGATTAACAGCAAAAAATATTCCAAGGTGTTAATACTGGCAGCAATGTTTGCTAGTTCTGTGGCTGTGATTGCAAGTGCTGTCGCCGCCGGAGGTCTGATGCCAGTGAGTTTAGGCAAGGCTGGAACTTTCGCGATTCTGAGCAAATCTGGAATCACCGACGTTTTTCGATCCTCTGTTACTGGGGATGTTGGAACGAGTCCCATCACCGGTGCCGCTCTCCTTCTCACCTGCGATGAAGTGGTGGGGAAGATATACACCGTCACAGCGGCAGGTCCTTTACCCTGTACGATTAGTGACCCCAGCTTTCTGACCATGGCTGTGAGCGACATGGAAGCTGCTTACACTGACGCTGCGGGACGAACTTCACCAAATTTCACTGAACTGGGTGCTGGAGAGATTGGCGGGCTAGACTTTGCTCCTGGCATCTACAAATGGAGTTCGCCAGTTACGATTTCCAGAGATATCACGCTCACAGGCGGCCCAAACGATGTCTGGATCTTCCAGGTGGCGCAAACCTTTAATCTGGCCAACGGTATACGGGTAAACTTGGCCGGCGGAGCCTTGGCCAAAAACATCTTCTGGGCGGTCGCCGGGGCGACGACTCTTGGGACCAATGCGCACTTTGAGGGAATCATTCTCGATAAAACCATGATCGCCGTGAACACAGGAACATCGGTCAACGGCAGACTGTTTGCGCAGACTGCGGTCACGCTTCAGATGAATACGATTACCCAGCCCAGATAAAGGCATGTGTTTATCATGTGGGCTTGACGCACACCCATACCGACAGTAGTAAGGAGTTATCTCCTGGAGTTTAGGGTCAAGGTCGTGATTGCCGCACTTCGCAGGAATGCGACTACGATCCTACTCTCCGGGGGATGTCCTGCTAATTAAAATGGGGAAACCCCCGGCTCTGCCGGGGTGACAGTAGAAGTTTGACATTTACGGGAGTCCACCAGGACACTCCAATACTGTGAGCCGCCAAGCACACGATAGAGGAGAATCCCGATGGACCAAGCAGAGAGCCTAAACCACTCCCGGTGGGAGTGCAAATACCATGTAGTTTTTATCCCGCAGGGGCATCGGAAAGCCTTGTATGAGCAGTTGCGGCGCGTCTTGGGAGAGGTGTTTCGAACGCTGGCGCAGCACAAGGAGAACCGGATAGAGGAGGGGCATCTGATGCCCGATCATGTGCATATGTTGATCTCGATTCCTCCGAAGTATGCGGTTTCACAGGTTATCGGGTACATCAAGGGTAAGAGTGCGATTCATTTGGCACGGAGGTATGGCGAGCAGAGGAGGAATTTTACGGGGCAGAGTTTTTGGGCGAGGGGCTATTACGTCTCCACGGTAAGGTGGGATGAAGCGATGATTCGGAACTACATCCGTCAACAGGAGGTGGAGGACCACCGCATGGACCAATTCAAGCTTCAATTCTGACCCTGAGTTGCCGCCTTCAGGCAGCCAGCAAACACTGGGGGTTGCGTCAGCGACCCAAAAGCCGCTTTGAGCGGATCGCGAAAACAAAGCTCCAGGCTTTGCCGGGGGATACTTGCTTCAGTGTTCTAAAAATCATCATAAAAAACATTATAAAATTTAGAAAAAGATTAAAATGACAATAAATATTGAAATTAGTTGAACGCTCTAAATTTTAAAACTTTTTAATTCAAGACGGGTGGATCGTATGAATGAAAATATGATAGTAAGAGAGGATCAACCTGATGGTGAGTCGCCAGGAAGCAACCAAAAAGAAACGCTCTTTTTTCAATCTCTTGGCGAATGGTTAATCCGCAACGAAAAGATCGATCAGCGTGGTATTGACCGTGCCATGCGGCTTCATGCAGCAGGGTCAGGTCGTTTTGATCAGGCTTTAGTAAAGCTGGGTTTGGTCAACGAAACAGATATGGCCGCTGCTCTAGCTGAATTGCTCGGACTCACGCTCCTTGAGCAAGATGACTATCCCACCGCATCGATTTTAAATGAAGAAATTAATCTTCATTTTTTTCATGAGAATCAGATTCTTCCTATTGCAGATTTTCCAGACCATCTTGAAGTGGCTGTTTCTGATCCTCTGGATTCTGCTTATTTTTTAAATGCTTTGCGTTTGAAATTTGGCAAGTCTGTCTATCTGCGCGTAGGTGTTCCAGTACTCATCAATGAATCTCTCAGGAAGATCTATGGGGAAGACAACACCAAGAATGATGAGGAATACGGTCTAAAAGGCGAATGGTCTGACGATGATCTTGAACATTTAAAGGATCAAGCTAGCGATGGGCCTGTGGTTAAACTGGTTGATCGGTTGATTGAGACCGCTGTTGAAACAAGAGCTTCAGATATTCATGTCGAGCCTTTTGAAGATAGTTTGAGAATTCGGTTTCGCTTGGATGGTTTATTAAAAAGCGAAGAGACCTTTCCAAAAAATTATGCCCCTACTGTTATCTCCCGTCTAAAAATTATGTCAAAACTAGACTTTGCCGAAAGACGTTTGCCTCAGGATGGCAGAATGCGAATGGCTGTCAGCGGGAATATGGTTGACTTCCGGGTCTCAACCACACCAACGGTTTATGGAGAGTCAGTCGTTTTGCGAATTTTGGATAAGTCTAGCGTCGTTTTGGACTTGGATACCCTTGGATTTGCAGAAGATACATTACGGAAATTTCGAAAAATTTTACACCAGCCGCATGGAATATTACTTGTTACTGGGCCAACTGGCAGTGGGAAAACCACAACTCTCTATGGTGCTTTGGCCGAACTCAATACACCAGAACGTAAATTGCTTACAGTCGAGGATCCTGTTGAATATGAGTTGAAAGGGGTTAATCAGGTTGAGGTGAAAGTTCAAATCGGCCTGACTTTTGCCAAGGTTCTACGTTCTTTTCTCAGGCAAGACCCAGACATTATCATGGTAGGTGAGATACGGGACTTGGAATCGGCTCAAATTGCCGTAGAGTCAGCTCTTACTGGGCATCTGGTTCTTTCCACCCTTCACACCAATAGTGCAGCGGCAACGGTGACTCGTTTTTTGGAGATGGGCATTCAGGGTTATCTGTTAACTTCAACGTTGATTGGTGTGTTGGCTCAACGGTTGGTTAGACGAATCTGTGATGGGTGTAAAATTTCCTATACAATTCCCATGAGCGATGCTGTAGAGCTTGGATTTTTGCTCCCAAACTCTGAAAAGATAATTCTTT
>JADFWP010000083.1 GCA_015234115.1 Magnetococcales bacterium | reverse complement strand
CTATGCTGCATCAATGGTTACCCCAAAAGCTGCCTGATTTTTGGGGAAAGTCCTGTTGGCGCGATCCGTTACTCGGCTGAACGGTTACTAATTATAACAGAACAAGTCTATACCCAACCCCAGACTCTGTCAGAATATGTTTTGGTACATTAGGATCCTCTTCCAATTTACGACGCAGATTAGACATGTATACACGCAAATAATGGGTATTGTCAGAGTGGTTCGGTCCCCAGACATCCTGGAGTAGAACACGATGCGTCATGACCCGCCCGGAATTAGCCACCAGTTGCGCCAGAAGACGATATTCGATGGCCGTCAGGTGAATGGGGACTCCATTTCGGGTCACTATACGTTGAACAAGGTTGACCTCCACGCCCCCGAAAGAGACAACCGGTGTCTCATCCCCATGCATACGAACGGTACGACGCAACAAGGCACGTACCCGCGCCAGCAATTCAGGCACTCCAAAAGGTTTGGTGAGATAATCGTCCGCCCCCATATCCAATGCCTTGACCTTGTCAGTCTCGTTGTCTCGTGCCGAAAGAATCAGGATGGGAAGATTGGACCATGAACGCATATCCCGAACCACTTCGATACCATCCATATCCGGCAGACCAAGATCCAGAATGACCAGATCGGGACGACGGGTTCCGACATCGATCAATCCCCGTTTTCCTGTCTCCGCATCCATCACCTGATACTGTTCCGCCTCCAAAGCGGCACGAACAAATCGACGTATCTGCGGTTCATCTTCGATCAATACGATCAAAACAGCAGATCCCTGGCCATCACTCATTGCAATTCCTCCAAAGTGGCAAGCGGGTGCTCCATCGAGAAATATCAGAATAGGATATGCTTTTCCATCCGGCAAGCTCTTCAGATCACGCCGGGCCACTTATCATCCAAATTGATGGATTGATGCCAAAACAAGGCGATAGCCCACTCCCAATTCTGTCAAAATATGTTTTGGCATGTTTGGATCCCTTTCAAGCTTGCGCCGCAAATTTGACATGTAGACCCGGAGATAATGGTGGTTGTCCGCATGATCCGGACCCCAAATGTCACGCAACAAGGCTTGGTGGGTCAGCACACATCCGGCATGAGCGATCATATGCGTCAGAAGACGATACTCAATGGTCGTCAGGTGAATAGCCACACCATTCCGTGTCACTGTGCGTTGCACAAGATTGACTTCCACATCCCCAAAAGAGACCACAGAATCATCACCAGCATGCGAACGGACAGAACGACGCAAAAGTGCACGGACCCTGGCCAACAATTCAGGCATGCCGAAAGGTTTGGTCAAATAATCGTCCGCTCCCACATCCAACGCCTGAACCTTGTCGGCTTCGTCAGAACGCGCCGAAAGGATCAAAATAGGAAGATTGGACCACAGGCGGATGTCTCGAATCACTTCGATACCATCCATATCCGGCAGTCCAAGGTCCACGATCAACAGATCTGGTCGTCGGGTTCCGACATCCACCAATCCCTGTTTTCCCGTCTTCGCCTCTTTCACCTGGTATTGTTCCTCAATCAAGGAGGTGCGGACAAAGCGACGGATCTGGGGCTCATCCTCGATCAGGACAATCAAAAATGCAGGAGATTGCATGTCGGTCATCAGAGTTCTTCAGGAATGAGAGGTGGATTACCCACTGGTAAAAGAAACTGGAAGCATGCGCCCCCGTTCGGCAAATTTTCCGCCCATACTGAACCACCATGCGCTTCGATAATGGCACGAACAATGGCCAATCCCAATCCGAAACCCACGACCGTTGATTCCATTTTTCCCCGTGTGAACTTCTCGAACAGTTTCTGTTCCATGCCCGGAGGGACTCCAGGTCCATTGTCGCTCACTGAAACTTTGACAAAGGCATCCTCCAAACATGCGGAGATGGTGATGACACTGCCATGCGGGGTGTGTTTCGCGGCGTTTTCCAGCAGGTTGTTGAAAACGCGCTCCATGAGTCCGGTATCCATCTCCAGCAGGGGCAGATCGGCGGGGAGTTCGATGCGTACCCCATGACGGGTGAGCAGGGCAGCACAATTATTCATTGACAACCCAATCACCTCTTCCAAAGTTTGCCAATCCCGTTTCAAAACAATATGCCCCATCTGCATGCGGGCCATATCCAGCAAATTGTTGACCATGGTGATGGTACGCGACACCTCATCCCGGATGGCGTCGGCCAGACCGAGATGGGGTTCGGAAAGTGGAGGCGTGGCCATACGCATGGCGTCCGTCAGACCCGTGATCACGGTCAAGGGGGTACGCAGATCATGGGAGATGGCGGACAACAGGGAGTTTCGTAACCGTTCCGACTCTATGCAGACCTGGGAATCCCGCGCCAGAACCACATAATGAATCCGTTCCAGGGCGATGGCGATCAGGGTGGCACTGGTGTCCAGCAACTGCTGCTGCCCAGGAGGAAGCTCCCATGTCGGTTCGTCAGGCACCAAAGCCAGCACACCACACAGACGCGATGGAGCCTTGAGCGGCACATAAAGAGCATGGGAAGATGGCAGGGTATCCGTTCCCAATCCGGCGTTTTGTCCATGGTCAAAGCTCCACTGGGCAATGCCGCCATCCGTGAACTCAAGTGTCGAGGAACCTTCGGCCAGCACCAACCGCTCCCCCGTCCCTGGCACAAACACGGCTACCGAGGCGTTGAAACCCCGTTTGATGAACCGCTGGCAGATCTCGATGATCTGTTCCACACTCAAGACACTGGAAAGGTCTCTGGACATTTCGTACAGAGCTTGCATGCGCTGTTCACGTTTGCAGGCCGCCGAGGCCTGAAAACGCAAACCGGCTGTGAGTTGTCCCACAACCAAAGCCACGATCAACATGACTGCGAAGGTGACCAGATATTGCACGTCATGCACCACGAATGTGAACCTGGGTGGCACAAAAAAGAAATCAAAAGCAGCCACCGAAAGAAACGCGGCCAGAATGGCCGCACCACGCCCAAACCGAACGGCGATGAACACCACCGCCAACAAGAAAATCATCACGATGTTGGCCAGATCAAGCCGAGCGTGCAACGGCGAGCTTCCCACGGTCACCAGGGCCACGCTCAAAAACGCCATCAGGTAGGGACGCCATCCAGTCGCCTCTCTTGGTTTTGAAGGAACATGAAGAGAGGTCGATTTCTGGTCCTCCTCCTCGATGGCCACCTGGAGGAGTTCCAGATCCGGGGCCAAACGGGCGAGCTGCTCGGCAAAACCATGCTGCCAGGGCAGGCGGCGATAACGATCCCGTCCCACCAGCAGGGTGCCCAGGTTGTATTCCCGCGCATAGGCAATGGCAACCTCGACAGCGTTCTGACCGGACAGATGCGCCGTATGCGCTCCCATCTCCTGGGCCAGTTTCAGAATGCCGAAGATGCGCGCCCGCACGGCATCCGGCAATCTCTGCATGGACGGGGTTTCAATGGCGATGGCATGCCAGGGGGCGCCGGTCTGGTTGGCTCTCCGGGCAGCACGGCGCACCAGCCT
Source organism: Magnetococcales bacterium (assembly GCA_015234115.1). Taxonomy (GTDB): domain Bacteria; phylum Pseudomonadota; class Magnetococcia; order Magnetococcales; family Magnetaquicoccaceae; genus Magnetaquiglobus. The sequence goes on along the minus strand of JADFWP010000083.1, from coordinate 6,878 downwards.
TTCACTATCCGGTCCCGATCCCACGCATACCAGCACCGATTCACGGGTGGGCCAAACTGTGGTCACTGATTTTTCTCGACGCCAAGCGCGCACGTCGCCATCCACCCGGTCGGCGGTGCGACGCAACGCCAACTCCCGCAAGGCCAACAGATTGCCTTTGCGGAAAAAATGCTCCATCGCCCGTTCCGCCTGATGGGGAATGTACACCTTGCCTTCCCGCAACCGTTGCAGCAACTCCTCAGGCGGCAGATCCACCAGCACGATTTCGTCCGCCTGATCAATGACGTGATCGGGAATGCGCTCCGACACCCGCACTCCGGTGATCTTGCCGATCACGTCGTTGAGGCTTTCGACATGCTGGACATTGACCGTGGTATAAACATCAATACCTGCTGACAACAACTCCACGATATCCTGCCACCGTTTGGGATGACGCGAGCCGGGAGCGTTGGAATGGGCCAGTTCATCCACCAGGATCAGTTGTGGCTTGCGTTGCAGCGCACCGTCCAGATCGAATTCTTCCAACAGGTGGCCTTTGTATTCGATCCGGTGGCGGGGGAGCAGGTCGAGCCGTTGCAACAACTCGGCAGTCTCTTCGCGTCCGTGGGTCTCCACCACCCCCGCCACCACCTCCATCCCCTGGGCGTGCAAGACCCGCGCGGCGGTCAACATCGCGTAGGTCTTGCCCACCCCTGGACAGGCCCCAAAGAAAATCTTCAGTTTGCCCCGTTGTCCCCGTGACTCCTCGGCGGCCAGTTGGGCGAGGATGGCATCGGGATCGGGACGGGATGAGACCGAATCATGGGCCATGGGATCAATTCACCTGACGTTGGAATGGGGTCAATCAAAACGTTTTTGCCAGAGAGAGCACGACATGTGTTCCCCCCAGGTTGCGCGCATCGTTGGGGTCTTTTACCGATAGTGTATGATCATACACTTTGCCATTGTCTGCATAGGTCATGGCCAGGGAAAGATTGAATCCAGAATCAAATCCCTTGGCGATGCCGATCTTGTAGTCGTTCCAATCCGGGTTGGTCCCACCGGAAGGGGCGGGCGCGGCCAATTTTGCCGTGTAATTGACATGTCCCACATGCAAAGGCAGGGTGACGTTCTGGCCAAAATACTCCTCCGGCAGGGGAACCGTGGCCGTCAAATCCGCGTAGCTGCTCCATTTGGTGTCGGAAGTATACCCGTTTTTGGTATTGGCGCCGAAATAATCCGTCACGGAGGTGGATAATTTGAAAGCCACCCACTTGTAACCCACACCGCCGTTGAGTTCCACGTTATTGTAGGACTGGCTGCCGTTGCCAGCCGGAACCACCTTGCTGTAATTGGCACCCGGATAAAAGGCACTGGCCGCGCCGACGGTCCAAGTCCAATCCGGCAGGGAAAACTTGCCATTGTATCCAAGACTGAGGTCCAACTCCACCGCGCCATTGGCATATTGCCGGTCACTGATGTTGGAACCCCAAATTCCGGCATACCAGCCATCCGCGTGACTGTAATCGACCCCCCCTTGCAAGGCCGGTTGATTCCAGGTTTGCGTCTGACCCCGGAAAATATAATTATTGACCAGGGCGATATTGGGGGTGAAGGTGTGAGGGGATGGTGCGGCCTTTGCCTCCTCTGCCTGTACCATGACAGGCAGGAAAGCCCCCAGACCGCCGAGGATGCCAACCAGAATCGTCTTCGCATGGAAATTCATCGTTACGTTCCTTTTTTGAATGGAATAAGGGTTCGCACACGGTTCATTGCGGTTTCCGGCGGTCCAGGGCCAGATTCAAGGTCAGTACGTTGACCCTTGGCTCCCCCAGAATGCCGAAAGTGCGCCCGGCGGTGTGTTGCTGAACCAACTGCTTGACTTCCTGCTCGGACATGTTTCGCATCCGCGCCACGCGGGGAAGCTGCCAGAGAGCAGCGGCTGGTGAAATATGCGGATCAAGCCCACTGGCCGATGTTGTGACCAGATCCACGGGAATGGGCAGTTTTTGGGACGGGTCGCTCTCCTTGAGCGCGGTGATCCGCGCCTCCACGGCTTCCTGCAAAGCCGGGTTGAGCGGTCCCAGATTGGAACCACTGGAAGCTGCGGCATTGTACGGCATGGGAGATGTGGCCGAAGGCCGTCCCCAGAAATAACGCGGGTCCGAGAAAGGCTGTCCGATCAGGTTGGAGCCGACCGTCTGACCGTTGTTCTCCAGCAAGCTCCCCGTCGCTTCATGCGGAAAGAGGAGTTGCGCCAAGCCCGTGACCAGGGCCGGATACAAAACGCCGGTCAGCACGCTCATCAGGAGCAGCATCCACAAGGCGGGTTTCAGTTCTTTGATCATGTCAATCCCCTCAGGTAAGATGCAGAGCGACTAAAATCAGGTCGATGGCTTTGATGCCGACAAACGGGACCAGCAGTCCCCCAACCCCGTAGACCAGCAGATTGCGCCGCAACAACGCGTCAGCCCCGACGGGCCTGTAAGCCACCCCTTTCAAGGCCAAAGGAATCAGGGCGATGATGATCAAGGCATTGAAGATCACCGCCGCCAGAATGGCCGAAGCAGGCGTGGCCAGTCCCATCACGTTGAAGACGTTCAGGTCTGGATAGGTGGCGGCGAAAGCCGCCGGGATGATGGCAAAGTATTTGGCCACGTCGTTGGCGATGGAAAAGGTGGTCAGGGAACCACGGGTCATCAACATCTGCTTGCCGGTCTCCACCACCTCGATGAGCTTGGTGGGATTGGAGTCCAGGTCCACCATGTTGCCCGCCTCCTTGGCCGCCTGGGTGCCGCTGTTCATGGCCACCGCCACATCGGCCTGGGCCAGGGCCGGGGCGTCGTTGGTGCCGTCGCCGGTCATGGCCACCAGGCGTCCCTCCTGTTGATACTGGCGAATCAGGGCCAGTTTGGCCTCCGGGGTGGCCTCGGCGAGAAAGTCGTCCACCCCGGCCTCGGCGGCGATGGCCGCTGCGGTCAGCCGGTTGTCCCCGGTGATCATCACCGTCTTGATGCCCATGCGGCGCAGCTCGGCGAAACGCTCCTTGATGCCCCCTTTGATAATGTCCTTCAATTCCACCACCCCCAATACCCGGTTGCCATCCGCCACCGCCAGCGGCGTCGATCCCCGGCGGGCGATGTCGTCCACAGCCGTCTGGATGGCATTGGGCCAGATGCCTCCACATGCCTCCACATGACGACGCACGGCTTCCGCCGCGCCCTTGCGGATGGAACGGCCCTGCCAATCGATGCCGCTCATGCGGGTCTGGGCGGTAAAATGGACAAAAGTCGCACCGTCGGCGTGAATGTCCCGACCCCGCTGGTGCAACAACTCCTTGGCCAGGGTGACGATGGACCGCCCTTCCGGGGTTTCGTCGGCCAGGGAGGAAAGCAGTGCCGATTCCGCCAGATCCTTGTCGTTCACCCCCTGGGCAGGCACAAAAGAGGATGCCTGCCGATTGCCCAGGGTGATGGTGCCGGTTTTATCCAGCAGCAGCACGTCCACATCCCCTGCGGCCTCCACCGCCTTGCCGGATGTGGCCAGGACGTTTCTCTCCATCATGCGGCTCATGCCCGCCACACCGATGGCGGACAGCAATCCGCCGATGGTGGTGGGAATGAGACAGACCAGGAGTGCCACCAGCACCGTGACCGTCACCGGCGCTCCCTCGTGCGCCGTCTCGACACCATAAATCGAGAAAGGCAGCAAGGTGATGGTGGCCAGCAGAAAAACCAGAGTGAGCATCACCAGCAGGATGGTCAGGGCGATTTCGTTGGGCGTTTTTTGCCGTTTGGCCCCTTCCACCATGCCGATCATGCGGTCGAGGAAGGTTTCTCCCGGATTGACCGTGATGCGCACCACCAGCCAGTCGGAAAGAATGCGCGTCCCGCCGGTGACAGAGGAAAAATCCCCCCCCGATTCCCGGATCACCGGGGCCGATTCTCCCGTGATGGCCGATTCGTCCACCGAAGCCACCCCTTCGATCACCTCGCCATCGCCGGGAATGATCTCTCCCGTGGTGACCAGCACCACATCCCCCTTGCGCAGGGTTTCCGAAGGGACGCTTTCCCATTTGGCGTCCGGACGCGGGTCTTTGAGCTTTTTGGCCAGCACGGTCTTGCGCAGACCTTTCAGGGCGGCGGCCTGGGCCTTGCCCCGTCCTTCCGCCATGGCTTCGGCGAAATTGGCAAACAGCAGGGTGAACCATAGCCACAAGGTGATGGCCAGAATGAACCAGGACGGTGCCTCCCCATGTCCTATCAGGGACTGGACATAAAGTCCGGTGGTCAACAGACTGCCCAGCCACACCACGAACATCACCGGATTGCCGATCTGATACCTGGGCGAAAGACGCTTGAACGAATCCCCAATGGCCTCCTTGAGGAGGGTGGGATCAAATAGTGATTGCTGTTTGTGCATGTTGGTTGCTCCCGTCAATGTCCGTTGATCATTTGTACATGTTCCACGATGGGGCCGAGGGCGAGCGCGGGCAAAAAGGTCAATGCACCGACGACGATCACCGTCCCGATCAACAGGACCACGAACAAGGGGGTGTGGGTGGGCAGGGTTCCGGCAGAGGGCGGAATGCTCTTCTTGGCTGCGAGCGACCCGGCGATGGCCAGTACCGGCACGATCACCCAATAGCGAGCCAAGAGCATGGCGACCCCCAACAGGATGTTATAAAAGGGGGTATTGACCGACAGGCCGCCAAAGGCACTGCCGTTGTTGTTGCCCGCCGAGGAAAAGGCGTAGAGGATTTCCGAAAAGCCATGAATGCCGGGATTGGCGATACCCGCCCGTCCCGCTTCGCTCACCACCGCCACCGCCGTGCCGATCAGCACCGCCAGACAGGGGGTGAGGATGACAACGGCGGCCATTTTCATCTCGAAGGCTTCGACTTTTTTGCCCAGGTATTCCGGGGTGCGACCGATCATCAACCCGGAGACGAAGACCCCCACCAGAGCGAAGACGATCATGCCGTACAGGCCGGAACCGACACCGCCGAAGATCACCTCGCCCAGTTGGATCATCCACATGGGTACCAACCCGCCCAACGGCGTGAAGGAGTCATGCATGGCGTTGACCGAACCGTTGGAAGCAGCGGTGGTCGCGGTGGCCCAGAGTGCGGAGTTGACAATGCCGAAGCGGGTTTCCTTGCCCTCCATGTTGCCGCCTGCAGCCTGATCGGAGGCTTGTGTCTCCAATCCCAACCGCGCAAACAGTGGATTCCCGGATTGTTCCGCACTCACACAAAACATCAGAAGCGCCACAAAAACGATGGTCATGGCTACCAGAATCGCCTTGCCCTGCCGCACATCACCGACGAACCTCCCGAAGGTGATACAAAAAGCCGACGGAATCAGCAGGATGGCCAACAACTCCAACAAATTGGACAAAGGCGTTGGATTTTCCAGGGGGTGGGCGGAATTGACATTGAAAAACCCGCCTCCGTTGGTGCCCAATTGCTTGATGGCCACCTGGGAAGCGGCGGGGCCAAGGGCGATAACCTGCTCTTTGGTCGTTTTTTTCTCGGTGACTGGTTGACCTTTTTCGTCTTTGCGGGGTTGACCATCGGGAGCGATGACCGGTTCTTCATAAGCCACCGGTTCGACCAGTTGCGCGCTCTGATAAGGGGAAAAGGTCTGGATCACCCCTTGGCTGACCAACAGCAGGGCCAGCACCAGACTCAAAGGCAGCAGAACATAGAGGGTGGAACGCACCATATCCACCCAGAAGTTACCGATCCCATCCCGTTCCCGGCGGGTAAACCCCCGCATCAGGGCGGCCATCACCGCCATTCCCGTCGCCGCCGAGACGAAATTCTGCACGGTCAGGCCCAGCATCTGGGTCAGGTAGGAGAGGGTCGTCTCTCCCCCGTAGTCCTGCCAGTTGGTGTTGGTGGCAAAACTGACGGCGGTGTTGAAAGAACCATCCGGAGTGACGTTGGCCATGGCCTGTGGATTGAATGGCAACCACACCTGGACCCTTTGCAGCAGGTAAACCGCCAGCAGACCCATCAGGTTGAAGGACAGAACCGCGAAGGCATAACGGGTCCAGGACATGTCATCGTGCTGACGAATACCGCACAGGCGGTAAAGGCCCCGTTCCACCGGGGATAACCAGCGCACGGATCCGGGGAGAGTCTCGCCATAAATTTTGGCCATGAACAATCCCAAAGGCCAGGAAAGCAGCAGCAACACCAATACATACAAGATGAGTTGAAGATATCCGTTGATGGTCATGGGGCGGTTTTCCGGAAAAATAGTGGATAATCCGAGTCGATTCCCATGCGAAACGCTTTGATCGCTTGTTCTGGCGATGCGCAGGGAGGGGAGTTGCTTACCACATGGCGGCGCGCATCAACCCAATGATGAGATGCGATCAGGTCACCCAGGCCGACATTCATGCGGCTCACAAAGTAGGCTGCTGGCCAGGAGAGGGCCAACAGGGATGCCAGGGCGATACCTGTATTGGCGCAGAGATCGGTCCTCATGAGAATTTCTCCGGCAGAAACAGGACCACGACCAGATAGACGAACACGACTGTCGTCACCAACAACCCGATGAGATAGAGTGGGTTCATTTAGCGCCTCCGCAATCGGTCGAACAGGGAAACAACAGAGGCCGTTACGGCGAAAAAGCCGATGGCCAAGGCAAGATAGAAAACGTCCATGACAGCTCCTTTCAGATGGGATTGATGTATGGACAGAATTGTAGACAATAAAAAATAAAAATGGGCAATAAAGTCTGACAGGAAATATTAAAATATCGTCAATCAAGAATCTTAAATCAGGACTTTCCCCAAAAATTTTCACCAAAAATCGAAGGCCATCTGGCTGCTTTCTGACGCTGCCGAGACCGGTCCACGCTTTGGATGTCGGGCACAGATTTCCCGGA